>JAKFCH010000257.1:0-2564 GCA_036676765.1 Deltaproteobacteria bacterium | reverse complement strand
GGCGGCGGGAGCGGCGTTGGGGGCCCCGTGGAGGGCGGGCGGCACGCGCCCGGGGGCGATGGCCGGCGGGGTCACGGAGGGGGCGCCCCGCCACGCATCGGGATCCTCCGCGGACGCGCGGTCGGCCACCCGGAGCGGGGGGGCCTCGACATCGGGGAGTCGCTCGGCCGGCTCGGCCGGGAGCGGCTCGACAGGGACGCCCACGCGCTCCGGCGCCTCGACGCGCCAGCCGAGCCCGACCTGGGCGGGCTCCGCGCGCGCCGCCGGTTGGTAGCGGGGCTCGACGGCGACCGGGCGCCGGATGCCGTGCTCGCGGAGCGCGTTCCGCAGCCCCTCGGTGATGGCGGCCTGCAGCGCATACCCGTGGACGAAGCGCACCTCGGTCTTGGCGGGATGCACGTTCACGTCGACGTCCTCGGGGGGGACGCGCACCTCGAGGATGACGACGGGGTAGCGATCCTTCGGGACGATGCCCGCGTACGCGGCGCTCACCGCGCGACGGAGCACGAGATCGCGGACGTAGCGGCCGTTCACATAGAGCCAGGAGCTGCCCTGGGGCGAGGCGCGGTGGACGCCCACGGGCGAGATCAACGCGTCGACCTCAAGGCCCCCGCGAGAGAACGACACCGGCACGAGGGCCTCCCCGTGGGCGCCGAGCAGATCCGCGGCGCGACGCGCCCGGGTGCCGCTCGGGGGGCAGCGGAGCAGGGAGCGGTCGTCGTGGGTGACCTCGAGATCGAGGTCCGGGCGGATGAGCGCCTCGCGGGTGATCGCCTCGAGGCAGTGGGCGAGCTCGGTCTCGACGCTCCGGAGGAACTTGCGGCGCGCGGGCACGTTGAAGAACAACGACGCCACGGTCACCTCGGTGCCGGGCGCCGCACCCGCCGGGGACACGTCGAGGAGCTTGCCGCCCTCGATGCGGACGCGGGTGCCGGCCTCGGCCTCCCGTTGGCGGGTCAGGAGCTCGAACTTCGACACGCTCGCGATGCTCGGGATCGCCTCGCCGCGGAAGCCGAGCGTGGCGATGCGGAACAGGTCGTCATCGACGAGGATCTTGCTGGTGGCGTGCCGTTCGAGGCACATCACCGCGTCGGTCCGGTTCATGCCGATGCCGTCGTCGACCACGCGGATGAGGTTGCGCCCGCCCGCGCGGAGGTGGACCCCGAGGCTGGTCGCGCTGGCGTCGAGCGCGTTCTCGACGAGCTCCTTGACGACGGACGCGGGGCGCTCGACCACCTCGCCGGCCGCGATCTTGTTGATGAGCTGTTCTTCGAGGATGCGGACGGCCACGGTTGCTCGCGGGTGGGCGGCGTCTAACCCCGCGGGGCTTGCCGCGCGCGTCGTCGTGTCGAACCTCCCAGGTGGGGGTTCACCATGGAAGAGGACCAGTTTCACGGCCAGGAGCCGGATGGCGAGCGTGTGTCCCGGGAGGGCGTGGAGCGGCTCCGCGCGCTCCTCGGCGGCACCCGCGTGGCGATGCTCACGACGATGGAGCCCGGCGGCGCGCTCCGGAGCCGCCCGATGGCGGTGCAGGAGATCGACGAGGAGGGCGAGGCCTGGCTCATCACGGAGCGCGCCTCCGCGAAGGTCGAGGAGGTCGAGCGCGAGCACCACGTCAACCTGAGCTTCCTGCGGCCGATGCGCGGGCGCTACGTCTCTGTGAGCGGGCGCGCCACGGTGGTGCGCGATGAGGCGAAGCTCCGCCAGCTCTGGCACCCCACCCTCCAGGTGTGGTTCCCCGACGGCCTCGACCAACCCGATTTGTGCCTGTTGCGCGTGCGCATCGACAAGGCGGAGACCTGGGACGCCCCCGTCGGCAACCTCCAACAGGTGGCAAGGCTCGCGGGCACCTTCCTCGGTCGCGCGCCCAAGGCGGGCACCGACGAGGGGCGGGACACCTTCGTCATCCGCATGCGGCAGCCCGGCATCGGGGACACCGCCGGCATCCTCGGGGCCGCGGGGGGCAACATGGGCGTCGCGCCGCGCGCGCCGAAGGAACGGGGCGGCGGGCGCGTGGTCGGCGCGGCCGGGGGCACGATGGGCGCGGCGCCGATCAGCGGCCGGGCCGGCGCCAAGGAGGCGCGCGAGGCCCCGCAGAAGGAGGCGATCGCGCGCGAACCCCGGAGGAAGGAGACCCCCTCGCGGGCCGCGAAGAAGGCCGGCCCGACGGCGGGCGCCGAGATGACCGGCGAGTCCCCGATGCCACCCCGCGCGGTGACGACCGCGGCGGCGACCAAGCCTCCCAAGGCTGCGAAGTCCACCGAGCCCCGCAAGCGGGCCGAGGGGAAGAACGACCAGCCGGCCGTACAGGCCGCCGCCCCGCGCCGAGGCGGTCGGGGGCGCTGACGGTTTCCGGGTGATCCAGTTTCGCGGGAGAGGTGCATCGCCACGTGCGCGAGGGGCTCGGAGGGCGGCCGGTCCGCCGGCCGGTCCCGCCCGCGCTCCTCCGGGGAGCGCGGGCGGACCGAGGCCCGGAGAGCGTGACCGTCATTCCCTCCCGTCGCCCGCTCGCGTCTGCTGGCCGCGGCCGGGCGTCTTCCTCGGTCACAGGTCTCGACCTGCTC
>JAKFCH010000256.1:0-13339 GCA_036676765.1 Deltaproteobacteria bacterium | reverse complement strand
CGCGATGATCAAGTACCTCGGCAGCAAGCGGCTCCTCGTGCCCGCGATCCGCGCGGTGATCGAGGCGCTCGCGCCCACCGGCACCGTCATCGACCTGTTCTCCGGCACCTCGCGCGTCGGCCACGCGCTCAAGCGCGCGGGCTACCGGGTGCTCGCGAACGACCACAACGCCTACGCCCACGCGCTCGCCACCTGCTACGTCACCGCCGACGCCGAGCGGCACGGCGCCGACGCCGCGCGGCTCGTGGCGGAGCTGGACGCCCTCCCCGGCGTGCCCGGCTACTTCACCGAGACCTTCTGCGAGCAGAGCCGGTTCCTCCAGCCGAAGAACGGCGCCCGCGTGGATGCCATCCGCGAGGCGATCGCCCGGAAGGATCTGGCGCCCGAGCTCGAGGCCGTGCTGCTCGTGGCGCTGATGGAGGCCGCCGACCGCGTGGACTCGACCACCGGCGTGCAGATGGCCTACCTGAAGTCCTGGGCGGCGCGCGCCCACAACGACCTCGCCCTGCGTGTCCCCGCGCTGCTCCCCCGCGCCGCCTCCGGCCCCGGCGCGGCGTTCCGGCTCGACGCGCTCGACGCGGTGGACCAGCTCGAGGGCGACGTCTGCTACGTCGACCCGCCCTACAACCACCACAAGTACGTCGGCAACTACCACGTGTGGGAGTCGCTCGCGCTCTGGGACAAGCCCGCGGTCTACGGCATCGCCCGCAAGCGGGTGGACGTGAAGGCGCGTCGCAGCGCGTTCAACTCGAAGCCCGCTGCGCGCGCCGCCCTGGAGCGCGTCCTCCACGGCGCCCGCGCCCGCCACCTCGTGGTGTCGTTCAACGACGAGGGGTTCCTCACCCGCGCGGACATCGAGGCGATGCTCCGGCCCCGCGGCGAGGTCGTGGTGTTGAGCCACGACTTCAAGCGCTACGTCGGCGCCCAGATCGGCATCCACAACCTCCAGGGCGAGCGCGTCGGCGTGGTGAGCCACCTCCGGAACACCGAGCTGCTCTACGTCGTGAGCCCGGACGGAGCGGCGATCGAGCGGGTGCGACGGGTGATGGAGCGGCAGGCGCCCGTTCCTCAGCGACAGCCGGAATCGCTGCTGTAGTAGACGAACGTCTCACGGACGAATTCTCCGGTGACAGCGTCGAGGTAGTGCACGCCGTAGACGCCCTCGGTGTCCCAGTCGGTGTCACACGGGAGGTCCTGCGCGTTGTGGACCCTCCAGTAGAAGCCGCCCTCCCGCGTGAACCCCGCGGCGCAGGAGGACAGGCCCGGGCCGAGGCCCTGTGCGTGCGCCGCGCAGATTGCCGCAGCCTCGCTCAGGTACTGGCTCGGGTCGCACTCGTCGCCCGAGCACGCGTAGCCAAGCTGCTCCAGTGCGTTTCCTTCGAGCCCGTAGCCGTGCGTCGCGATGCAGCACGCGACACCGCCGCCGCACCCGTCGGCGCACGCGTCGATCGGGCACGCGGCCGTGCCCGGGTTCGAGGGCTCGCACTGCGCCGTGTCCGGAGCGTCCGGAGGGTCCGGACGCTCCGGCACGCAGGCAAGGAGTGCGAGGCCCAGGATCATGCGCGCTCCAAGGGTGGCGATGGTGGCGAAGTTGCGTGGGGTGACGCCAGATCGCGAGCGCCACGACAAGGGGCCCAGGCGACGAGGGCGCGATCCGGGGGCGCGGCGCAGGCGCCGGGCGTGTAGGGATCGCCGTCGCAGTCACGATGGGCGCCGTCACACTGCTCGGTCGCGCCGGGGTGCGTGCGGGGATCGGCGTCGTCGCAGTCGTCGCCGCGCTCCGTGGCCGGATCCGGGGCGTCGGAGTCCGGCCCGCCCGCGCAGGCGATCAGGGACAGCGGAAGGAGCAGGACCGGTTGCATCGTGTTTCAGTGATGGTAGCCGCTTCCCGCGCGAAGGCACCTGGAGGGCGGCGCGGGCGCCCCGCCGTCCGGGGCCGAAGGCCGCCCCGAAGCCCACCGCCCGCGCCGGTCGGCCCGCCCGCAGCGGGACGACGGAGCGCGGAGCGCGACCCCGGAAGGCGCCTGGCCCCGCGTCCGCGCGGGGCGCGCCCACCCAGATCAGAACCGCCACTTCCGCGTCAGGCCCACCGAGCTGATCCCCGACGTGCCCGTGGTGAAATCGAACTGCCACGCGCGGCCGAGGCGCACCTCGAGGGTCACCTCGCCGATGTTCTCCTCGATGGGGTCGGCGTTCCAGTTGTACTCGCCGAGCAGGAACATGTTGTCGGTGCCGGGGACGCGCCGGCCCGCGCGCACGCTGCCGGTCACGTCGACCTCGAGCACGTCGAAGGCCCGCGACGCGGTGAACTGGTTCTGCACGACGCTGTTCGCGAACGTGGAGAGCGCGGCCCCGATGAGATCGCCGGCGGCCTCGCCCTCGCCGGCGTCCATCTCGCTCGGGGGGCGGCCGAGGAGGAGCACCGCGAGGAGGTCCTCCTGCGCGAGATCGGGGTTGTCGGAGGAGAAGTCGATCGCGAGGGAGGAGGGCGTGCCGGTGATGTGCGTGGAGATGGAGCCGTACTCGGCGGTCTCGTGCACGGCCTCGAGGTCGAGCACGGGCTCGGTGTAGTCGTAGCCGGTGAACGAGATGGTCTCGCCCGCGAGCTCGAACGGCACGCTGAACACGCTCGCCGTGCCCCGGAGCGGCAGGATCTGGCCCACGAGCGACAGGTCGCCGTTCCGGACCGCCACGAGGAGCGTGCCGTCGAGCTGGGTGTTGCTCACCTCGATGGACGAGAAGCTCTTGAGGGTCTCGCCGAGGCGCTGCTCCAGCGGCAGGCTCGCGTCGAGGAACACGTTGCGCTCGAGGTCGACGGCGACCTCGAGGTCGAGCCACGTCGGCATGAGCGGCTCCTCGGCGGCGGCGGCGCGCTCCTCCTCGAGGACCGCCTCCTCGCTCCCGGGCTCGGCCCCGGCCCGGATGACCCGGATGTCGGAGTCGAGCTGCAGGTCGCGCGCGCCGCTGAAGAACCGCTCGGGCACCACGAGCTGCCCCTCGACGACCGACAGCTTGCCGACGACCCGGAACTTCTCGTCGCGTTCGCTGAGGCGGAGCTGGCCGTCGGTGCGGAGCACCTGGTTCGGGAGGTCCACGATCCAGGCGCGGTCGAACACGATCTCGCTGTCGAACACGGCGCGGTTGCCGACGCGGTGCGCGGTCACCGCCCCGGTGACACGGCCCTCGGCGGCGCGGTCGGTCGCCCGCGTCTTGGTGGCGAGCGCGCCGGTGCGGGCGGTGCGGACGGTGAGGCCCTCGACGCGGAGCTCGTCCTTGCCGAGGCTGCCGGTGAACGCGGCGTCGCGGTACCGGACGCCGGTGACGTCGAGGGCGAAGTCGCCGTCGGCGAGGCCGAAGGTGATGTCGGGCACGGGATCGGCGAGCGAGCCGGTGAGGGTGCCGGCCGCGCCGAGCGTGCCGGCGTAGGCGGTGAGCGTGGGCCACGCGGCGCCGACCGCCTTCAGCGGCACGTCGGCGGCCGAGAACGTCAGGGACAGGCCGGGCCGCTTCAGCTCGGCGGAGAGATCCGTGACGACGGTGGGCGCGAACGGGATGAACCCGGTGACGGTGGCGGCGCTCGGCCCGCCGAAGCCGAGGTTCGCGTCGACCTGGTAGCCCCCCTCGGCGGGGAGGAGGGACACGAGGGCGGGGGAGAGCGGGAGATCGCCGAGGCGCCCGCCGGAGAGGAAGAGGGCGCCCTCCAGGCGCGGCGCGCGCGCCTGGCCGCTCACGTGGAGGCCGCCGGACAGATCGCCGAGCAGGGTCGCCGGGATGGCGACGAAGGTGGAGAGCGCCTGCACCGGCAACCGGAGCGGCACCACGTCGAGCTCAAGGGCCCCGACCCAGGTGCCGGGCTCCGCGAGGTCGACCTTCGGCCCTTCGCCGAGCACGCTCCGCACGACGTCGCGGATGTGCAGCGCGATCGTCCCGTCCACCTCCGCGCGCCGCTCCAGCCGCTCGCGCACCACCGCGCGGAGCTGGAAGAGGCCGTCGGCGGTCTCGCCGTCGAGGTCGACGTGCACCCACTCGCTCCGCTGGCCCCCGGGCGCGGACACCGCGGCGACGAGCTTCAGGCGAGGGTCGAGGACGGGCCCGCTGACGGAGAGCTCCGCCGAGCCGCGGAAGACCGGGAGCGCGACGCTCGGGAGGACGGCGTTCCACCGCGCCGAGTCGACGGCGGGGAGGAGGATCGTCAGGTCGATCTCCTCCGAGGTGACGAGGCCGGGCGCGTCGAGGTCGAGCGAGAACGGGAGGTCGCCGGTGACGCGGGCGAGGGCGTCGGCCCCCGAGCGGATCAGGCCCTCGACCTGGAGGCGATCGTCGGCGCCCTCGGCCTGCACGTCGAGATCGAGCGCCGTCACCGCGTCGGGGATGGTGAGGCCGACCGCCGCGACGTCGACGTAGAGCGTGGGCTCGTCCGCCCGGCCCTCCATCGAGGCGCGCAGGTCGACGCGCCCGGCGTACCCGGCGAAGCGGGCCGGCCAGATCGCGGCGAGCCAGTCGAGCCGCGCGTCCCGCGCCTCGACGGTGAGGTTCACCGGGCCGTCGCGCCGCACGTGGCCGGAGGCCGAGATCACCGAGGTGTCCGCCACGAGCCGCAGCTTCACGTCCGCCACGCCGCCGTCGACCAGCCGCCCGGACTGGACGCCCTCCCCGACGAAGGTGACGTCGGGGTCGGGGGAGAGCACGAGGCGACGCGCCCGGGCCGACCGGGCGCCGATGTCGGCCTCCCCGTCCACGCCGACCACCGTGCGCTCGCCGTCCCAAAGGTCGAGCTTCACCGTGGCGACCTCACCGGAGAGGCCGACGTGCCCGACGCCGCGGTCCGACACGATGCCGGCGGCGACGAGCGGACCGGTGACGAGCTCCGCCGAGCCGTCGAGGCGCCCCGCGGACGAGCGGGAGACGGAGCCCGCCACGCCGATTGAGTCGAGCGTGACGTCCGGGCCGGCGACGCCGGCGATGGTCGCGGCGGCGTCGACGGAGAGCCCGCCGCCCGTCGCGATGACCACGGTGCCGTCGACGGTCCCCGAGGTCGCCGCGTAGCCGGCCGCGGCGCGCGAGGAGATCGCCTCGAGGCTGAGCGATGCGACCACCGACACGCCCCGGTCCGGGGTCCACGTGGCCTTCACCGGGCCGGCGACCGTGCCGGCGTCGGCGATCTCGGCCCACCCGACCTCGCGGCCGCGGAGGTCGCCCACCGCGGAGAAGCCGGTGCGCTCGGCCCACCCGAACCGCGAGGTGCCCGCGAAGGTGACCCGCCCGCGCCCGCCGGGCGCGCCGAAGCGGTCGAGCCGGGCGAGGTCGAGGACGACGGTGTCGAGCCGGGCATCCCCCGAGGTGTCGAGGATCCGCACGGTGGCGGCGCCGGCGACCCCCATGCCGGGCCCGTCGAGGCGCACGTCGGGGATGTCGACGACGCCCTTCGCGAGGTGGGCGGTGCCGCGCGCGATGAGGGTCTCGCCCGCCCGGAGGTCGACGCCGGGGAGCGCGGGCGAGGTGAGGGCGTAGGTGGCGTCCGCGTCGAGATCGTCGGGCCAGCCGAACCCGCGCCCCTCGACGGAGAGCGCGCCGCCGAGCACCAGCGGGGCGGGCACGTCGCGCAGGAAGGTGTGCAGCGCGACCGCGTCGAGGGCGAGGCTGCCGCTCCACACCGCGCGCGGCCCGCGCATGTCCAGCGCGGCGCTCGCGTGCGCGGTGCCGCCGGGCGTGCGGAGCTCGAGGAGCGCGGTGGGGGCGCGGAGGAGGCCGGCGACGCCGCCGGTTGCGTCGAACACCCCGGTGACCGGGAGGGCCCCGCCGCCGAGGAGCGGCGCGAGCGAGTCGGTGTCGACGTGGAGCGTGACGATCTGGACGCCCAGGGTCGCCTCGCCGTCGAGCCGACCGATCCCGCCCGCGAGCGTGGTCGTGTTGGCCCCCACCCCGGCGTCGAGCCGCTCGAACCACAACGTGGACGGATCCCAGCGCATGTCCGACCCGAGGGAGAGGGGGCCGAGGGCCGGGAGGGTCGTGGGGGCGTCGAGCTCGAGCCCGCGCACGAGCACCGCGGGGCCGCGGAGCTCGACCGCGGCGACGAGCGCGCCGGCGTCGAAGCCGTACTCGCCCACCACGGTGCCGGCGTCGTCGAGCTGCCGGTACCGCACGTTCGCGTCGGTGATCGCCACGTCGGGGAACACCAGATCGATCCCGACGCCGGTCCACGGCTTGCCCGAGGGGGGGCTGCCGTCGTCCCAGAGCGTCGCGATGTCGAGGCCCGCCGAGGACTGGGTGAGGGTGAGGTCGAGGCCCTCGATGCGCACGGTGGGGACGAGGAGGATGCGCCCCGGGAGCCCGCCGAGCCGGTAGGTGACGCCGAGCGAGTCGACGTGGCCGATGGTCGCCCCCGCGCTGTCCGCGAGGGTGATGTCGCGGACGACGGCCCGGGAGTAGAGGTCGGTCTCCAGCGAAGCCGCGGTGAGCGTGCCGTTGACCGGCCCGACGAGCCCGAGGAGCTTCGCGAGGATCCACGCGCGGCCCCCGTCCGTGCGCGCCCAGATCCCGGCGCCGAGCACCACGATCGCGAGGAGCCCGACGAGCCCGCCGAGGAAGATCAGGAACCCGGCGAGGAAGCGCCACCGGCGGCGGGGCTTCGCGCTCGCCGGAGGGGGGCTGGTCACGGGCGGCGCCGGAGGGGTCGGAGGGAGCTCCACCTAGAACGCCTCGGCGAGCGAGAGGTGGAAGGTGACGCGCGGCTCGTCGACGAAGGACGCCGGGTTTCCGAGGCGGAACCCGACGTCGAGGCGGACCGGCCCCACCGGCGTCGCGTAGCGGATCCCGCCGCCCACGCTGTACTGGATGCCGGTGTACTTGAACTTCCCGGGGGTGTCCCACACGCGGCCGGCGTCGAGGAACACCACCCCGACGAGCCCGAGGGGCAGGCCCTTCCGGATCTCGGCGTTGCCGTAGAGCTGGAGCTCGCCGCCGACGGGCACGGTCTCCTCGGTGGTGGCGCCGAAGTTGATCCCGTCCTCGATGGGCCCGAGGCGGTTGGCGACCCAGCCGCGGACGGTGTTGGAGCCGCCGAGGTAGAGGCGCTCGGCGTAGGGCGTGGACGGCTCGGCGCCGCCCGGCTCGCCGTACGGGACGATGAGCCCGCCGCCGAGGCGGCCGGCGAACACCACGTTGGGATCCCATCCCCCGAGCTTCACGATGCCGCGGTACCCGCGCACCTCGCCCATGGCGCGGAGAAAGCTGAAGTTGCCCTCGTCGAACACGCCCGCCTCGGCGAGCGCCACGCTCCAGTACCAGCCGCGGGTGGTGTTCACCGGGTCGTTGCGGCCGTCGTAGACCACCCGCTGCTCCAGCATCGAGAGCAGGTACGGGTCCGTCAGGTCGAGCCGCAGCGGCGAGTCCTCGATCGCGGAGAGATCGGCGTCGTCGGAGTAGTCGAAGTAGCGGATGCGGTAGCCCGCCGAGATCCGCAGGTCCTCGATGCCGGCGTACACGATCGAGGGCGCGAACGAGGTGGCGAAGTAGGTGTAGGCGGGCTCGAGCCCGACCTCCACCCGCCCCTCGTTGAGCTGCGACCAGTCCTCGCCGACGAGGTGGAGCAGCTCCACCGAGCCCTTCACGTCGACGACGGGCTTCAGGTCCGCGGCGGTGAGCTCGGGGAGCGCCTGGATGCGCTCGACGACCGCGCCGACGCCGGCGCGGGTGTCCTGCTCGATGCGCCAGAGGCGCCCGGCCACGTTCTCGTCCCGCCAGTTCGCCTGCGCCATGAGCGCGATCTTCCCGGTCTCCGCTTCGAACACCGGGCCGGCGCGGAGCTCGCGGAACTTCGCCTCCTTGACCTGGATGCGGACGGGCACGATCGGCGAGGTGGGATCGGACACGTCGGGCACCACGTCGACCACGCCGAAGACGTGCAGGCCGTAGAGCTTCGCGCGGGTGCGGGAGAGCGCCGAGGCGGAGAAGGGCTCACCTTCCTTCACGAGCAGCAGATCGCGGACGATCGACTCGGGCACCTTGTCCAGGCCCTCGACCGTGACCGCGCCGAAGCGCGACGCCGGGCCGGTCCGCACGTCGATCGCGACGTCGACGGCGAGCTCGTCCGGGTGGACCGCCACGCGCCCGTCGACCCGCGCGTGGGCGTACGAACGATCGAGCAGCAGGGTCCGGACCGAGTCGAGCGTGCGCTTGTACCCGTCGAGGGTGAACACGTCGTCCTTCTGGAGGGCCACCTGCGCGCGGAGCCGCCCCTGGAGGGGGCGCCCGAGCTTCTCCGTGCCGGTGAACGTGATGTGTTCGCGCAGGCGGGAGGGCTTGCCCTCCTCCACGTGCCCCACGACGCGCACCCGCTGGAGCGGCTTCTTCGGCGGGCTCTTGGGGCGCACCTCCCACCCGAGGAACCGCGCGTCGAAGTAGCCCAGGTTCGCGTAGAAGATCTCGATCCGCCACGCGTCGTCGTCCAGCTGGTCGCGGTCCAGCCACGTGGGGTCGACGAGCCAGGGGACGTAGAACGACTGCCACCGCGCGAGCGGGTGGCTCATCGCGTTCTTCAAGGCCCGCTTGTTCGGCCGGTCGAGCAGGCTCTTGTCGCCACGCTTGCCCTCGATCTCGAACCCGATGCCGCCCAATGCGTCGCCCGCGCGACGGGCCGCGCAGCCGACGAGGAGCAACGTGAGGAACGCGGCACGGAGCAAGATCCGTGCACTTACCCCATCGTCTGGACCGAAGGGGACGCGCGTGGCCGTTGGCGACGGAAGGTTGCCGAGGGGGTATCCGGGTGCTTAGGAGGCCCCCCGGTCGAGCGTCCATGCCCCGGCCACAGGCCTCGTCCGTGGCCTCCGGGGTCCCCTCCGCCCGCCGGGTGGGTGCCCCCGTGAACCTCGTCCTCCTCCTGCTCCTCGGCTGCTCCACCGAGCCGGCCGTGCCCGCGGCCTCGGCCGCCGCCGACCTCTCCGGAGCGGCCGCGCCCGGCCTGCGCCTCGTCGCCGCGGAGGCCGTCGGCCACCGGCCCACCACCGAGCTCACCGGCTCGCTCGAGCCCATCGCGTCCGTGCAGCTCGGCTTCGACGTGCCCGGCCGCATCGAGGCCATCCTCGTGCCGCGCGGCGGCGCGGTGAAGAAGGGCCAGGCCGTCGCGCGCCTGGACGACGCGGTGGCCCAGGCCCAGCTCGCCCAGGCCGAGGCCGCCCACGCGGGCGCGGCCGCCCAGCTCGCCGCGGGGGAGGGCGCGTTCGCGCGCGTCACGACGCTCAACGACGCCGGCGGCGTCTCCAAGCAGCAGTTCACCGACGCCGAGGCGGGGGTGCTCGCGGGGCGCGCCGGGGTCGAGCAGGCCGCGGCCGCCGTGCGCATGGCGAAGACCAACCTCGGCTTCCACACCCTCCGCGCCCCGATCGACGGCATCGTGACCAACGGCCCGGACAACGCCGGGATGCTCGTCGGCGCCGGCACGCCGCTGTTCGTCGTCGAGGATCTCTCGGCGCTCCAGCTCAAGGCCACCGCGCCCGAGTCCGCGGCCTGGATCCGCGAGGGCCTCGGCGCCACCGTGCTCGCCGGCACCCCCGGCGCCACCGGCGGCACCCCCGCAACGGTCGTGCGGGTCATCCCCTCGCTCGACCCCGCCACCCGCCGCATCCCCGTGGAGATCCGCGTCGACACGCCGCCGCCTGACGTGCGCGCCCACGCCTTCGCCCGCGTCCGCATCGAGGGCGGGGACGACATCGCCGCCATCGTAGTGCCGAAGGGCGCGGTCGTCGCCCGGCCGGACTTCTGCGTGCTCGTGTCGGATGGCGCCACGATCCGCAAGGTGGCGGTCGAGGTGCTCACCGAGCGCGACGGCAATGCGATCGTCCGCGGCGTCGGCCTGGACGCGGGTGCCATGGTCGTGGTCGATCCCCCCAACGGCCTCGGGGAGTAGCGATGAACCTCTCCGACATCGCCATCCGGCGCCCGGTCTTCACCGCGATGCTCTCGGTGGCGATCCTGGTGATGGGGTTCCTCTCCCTCGGCCGCCTCGGCACCGACCTGTACCCGCCGGTCACCTTCCCGTTCATGACGGTCCAGGTGATCTACCCGGGGGCGAGCCCCGCCGACATCGAGCGCGACGTGACCCGCCCGCTGGAGGACGCCGTCGCCGGCATCTCCGGCATCGAGACCCTCCAGGGCTTCGCCCGCGACAGCTACACGCTCCTCCTCCTCAAGTTCGCGATGGGCACGGATCTGGAGGCCGCCACCAACGCCGTGCGCGACCGCATCGGCGGGGTCGAGGGCAAACTCCCCGCCGGCGCGGAGAAGCCCGTCATCCAGCAGATCGACATCGGGGCGCTGCCCGTGGTCGTCCTCGCGCTCTCCAGCGACGGCACCGTCAACGACACCCGCGCGATGGCCGACGAGCGCCTCCGGCCCTTCCTCGAGCAGGTGCAGGGCGTCGGCGCGGTCAACGTCGTCGGCGGGCAGGACCGCGAGGTCCACGTCGACCTCGATCTCGACCGCCTTCGCGCCCTCGATCTCGCCCCCGCCGACATCGCGAAGCGCATCGGCTACGAGAACGTGTCCGTACCGGTCGGCTCCTTCGCTTCAGGCACGTTCGACGTGGCGATCCGCGCGGAGGGCCAGCTCACCTCGGTGGCGGACCTCGAGAGCGTGGTCGTCTCGATGACGCGCGAGGGCAAGCAGGTGCGCCTCGGCGAGGTCGCCGACGTGACCGACGGCTGGAGCGACGCCAAGCGCTACGTCCGCAACAACGGCCGCTCCGCCGTGGCCGTCGAGATCGTGAAGAAGTCGGGCGCGAACACCGTGGCGGTGGCCGACGGTGTCATGGCCACCCTCGCCGAGGTCATGCCCACCCTCGGCAACGGCGCCGCCTTCGAGGTCATCGGCGATCAGTCCCGCGACGTGCGCGCCAACGCCCACGAGGTGTGGATCGCGATCTTCTTCGGCGGCGGCATGGCCATCGTCGTCATCCTCTTCTTCCTGCTCGACGTGCGCGGCACGCTCATCAGCGCGCTCGCGCTCCCGACCTCGATCGTCGGCACCTTCGCGGCGATGTACGCCCTCGACTTCTCGCTCAACATGATGACGCTCATCGGCATGAGCCTCGCCATCGGCCTGCTCATCGACGACGCCGTCGTCGTCCGCGAGAGCATCACCCGCCGCCTCGAAGCCGGGGATTCGCCCGCCGAGGCCGCCTCCCGCGGCACTCGCGAGGTCGCCCTCGCCGTGCTCGCCACCACGCTCTCGCTCGTGGCCGTGTTCGTCCCCGTCGCGTTCATGAGCGGCATCGTCGGCCAGTTCTTCAAGCAGTTCGGCCTCACCATCGCGGTGGCGGTGCTCCTCTCGCTCTTCGTCGCGTTCACCCTCGATCCGATGCTCTCGGCGCGGCTCTCCACGCGCATCCGGCACGGCGCGCGGAAGGGTCTCGCCGGCGTCATCGAGCGCTTCCTCGACCGCGTCGACGAGCGCTACCGCCGCACGCTCGAGTGGGTGCTCGGCCACCAGTGGACCACCGTGGGCGTCACCGTGCTCCTGCTCGTCGCCACCGTCGTCGTCGCGACGCGCATCCCGGTCGAGTTCGTCCCGAAGGAGGACCGTGGCGAGTTCTTCGCCGACCTGCGCCTGCCCGTCGGCACCGGCATCGAGGTCACCGACGCCGTGTCGCGCGCCGTCGAGGCCGACCTCGGCCAGATCCCCGGCATCGAGCGCGTCTACGCCATCGTCGGCCACGAGAACCAGCCCAACCGCGCGCGATACCGCCTCCGCGCCATCGACAAGTCGAAGCGCACCGAGCCCCTCTCCGTGTTCGAGGACGCCGTGCGCGCGCGCCTCGTCCAGGTGCCGCAGGCCGAGGTCAACCTCTCGATGCCCGGCATGATCGAGGGCCTCGGGGACTGGCCGCCCATCCTCCTCATCATCCAGGGCGAGGAGCTCGACGGCCTCCTGAAGGAGGGCGAGCGTCTCAAGGCGATGATGCAGGGCATCCCCGGGACCTCCGACGTCCGCCTCACCATCGAGCCCGGGCAGCCCGAGCTGACCGTCCGCATTGACCGCGCCGTGGCGTCCGACCGCGGCATCCCCGCCGGGCTCGCCGGCTCGATGGCGCGCCTGCTCGTCGAGGGCGAGCTGGTCGGCACCCTGCGCGACGGCGGCGACGAGGCCGACATCCGCGTGCGCGCCGCCGGCCGGTTCACCGACGACCTCGACGCCATCCGCGCCCTCCCCGTACCGAGCCCCCGCGGCCTCGTCACCCTCGGCGAGATCGCCAGCGTCGAGATGGGCGCCGGCGCCTCCGAGATCGCGCGCTACAACCGCATGCGCTCGGTCACCGTCACCTCCCAGGTCGCCAACGGCGCCTCGCTCGGCGCGGTCGTGGCCGGCTTCGACGCCGCGCTGCTGAAGGCGCCGCTCCCCGACGGCTACTTCCTCACCGTCGACGGCCAGGCCAAGGACATGACCGAGACCGGCAAGTCGATGGGCCTCGCCATCGGCGTCGCCGCGGTGTTCGTGTTCATGGTGCTCGCGAGCCAGTTCGAGAGCCTGCTCCACCCGTTCACCCTGCTCATCTCCGTGCCGCTCGCGATGGTCGGCGCGTTCATGGGGCTGTTCATCGCCGGGCAGAGCATCTCGATGGGCTCGCAGATCGGCATCATCCTGCTCATGGGGCTCGTCACCAAGAACGCCATCCTCCTCGTCGACGGCGCTCTGGCCTTCATCCGCGAGGGCCACACCGCGGAGGACGCCATCCGGTTGGCAGGGCCCCGCCGCTTGCGCCCCATCCTCATGACCTCCGCCGCGATGGTGCTCGGCATGATCCCCACCGCCATCGGCACCGGCGTGGGCTCGGAGTTCCGCGCCCCGATGGCCACCGCGGTCATCGGCGGCGTCATCTCGTCCACCGTCCTCACCGTGCTCGTCGTGCCCGTCGCGTTCTTGTGGGTCGAGCGCCAGAACGCGCGGATCGCGGGGTTGTGGGCGCGGTTCAACCCGGACGCGGTGCCGGTCGAGGCGGTGGCGGAGTCGGACGCGGCGGCGGGGAAGTAGGGGGCGGGCGACCGACGATGGGTCGCCATCGTCACCACCTCCGTGGTCCGGTCGCTCGGTCACTACGCCGACACCGATCCGGCGTGGCCGAAGATGATCCAGGTGATGCTGCTGGGCCTGGCGCTCGGAGCGCTCTCGCGCCGCACCAGCGTCGAGGCGGCGATCGTCGCCCACGTCGCGCTCAACGTCGTGAGCGTGCTGGCGTGGCCGTTCTTCGAGGCGTAGGCAGGCGGTCGGGCGACCGACGCGGGGCGCGGTGCCCGGCGCGCCGAGCCGCGCCGACCGCGCCCGGTGGGCCCCCCGCTGCGAGGGGCGG
>JAKFCH010000255.1:0-18858 GCA_036676765.1 Deltaproteobacteria bacterium | reverse complement strand
CGATGTCGCCGCCCCCCGCGCCGCTCGGCTTGGCGGCGCCCCCGAAGGCGGCGGCCAGCGCGGCGATGCGCGCGTGGGCGGGCGTGTCGTAGGCGAGGGCGTCGGTGAGGCCCGCGTCGCGCGCCATGGCGCGGAGCAGCGCGTAGGCCTCGACGGTGACGCGCACCGGGTCCTCCGCGAAGGCGTCGACGAGCGCGCGCGAGGCGGCGACGAAGGCCGCCCGACCGGGCCACGCGCGGAATCGGGCGACCCGGGGGCCGGTCGAGGCGCTCGCCCCGGACCACACGGCGAGGGGCGTCGGGCACGACACCGCGGCGGCATCCGGGAACCGGCGCACCCCGCCGAGGAGCGAGGCGAACACGTCCACCCCGCTGCCGCCGCCCTGCACGTCGGCGTGGGCGTCGTAGGCGCGGCGTGCGGGCAGGCCCGCGGCCACCACCGCGGCGACGACCGCCGCCGCCGACCCCCCGAAGCCGGGCTTCTGCCCGCCGAGGTCCACCGGGTTCCAATCGCTGAACGTGTAGGTCGCGGGCGGCGCCCCGGCGAGCGCGGCGCGGACGAAGCGATCGTCGCCGGGGGTGGCAATCGCCGGGCCGTCCGTACCCCCAGGAATCACGACGCACCGCACCCCGCGGTCGACCGCCGCCACGACGGCCCCGCCGCCGTCGAGCACCGCGTACTCTCCGACGAGCACGAGCTTGCCCGGGGCGCGGACCTCGATCACCGGGGCGCCGGGGAGGCGATCATTCCAGCCGCGCCGCGCCGCCCGGCGCGAGCAGCTCGACCCGCTCGGCCACGGCCTGCAACGCGACGCGCACCCGCTCGGCGTCGGCCGCGGCGCAGAGGATCTTCACGTTGGGCCCGGCGTCCATGGTGTACCAGGCGCCGGTGCCGGAGGCGCGCAGGGCCTTCACGGCGTCGACCGTCGCGAGCGTACCCGCGCGCCAGTAGCAGAGCGGCGGATCCGCGGCGAGCATGCTCGCGTGCATCCGCATGCAGGAGCGCTCCATGATGGAGCCGAGGGCCTCCATGTCCTTGTTGCGGACCGCGGTGCGCGCCTCCACCACGTCACGCGGGGCGCACTCGGTCCACACCGGGAAGTAGGGCGAGGTCTGCTGCGTGTGGACCATGCCGTCGGTCGAGGAGGTCTCCTTCGGGCCCGCGGCGAGCACGGCGACGAGCATCCGCACGTCCCAATGGTCGGGCGGCGCGAGCGGGATGCCGTGGCTGTCCGTCCCGTCCGCGCGGCTGCCCATCGGCCACTCGACCCAGCCCCCGAACAGGCTCCGCGTCGCGCTCCCCGAGCCGCGGCGCGCGAACACCGCGAGCTCCTCGATGGTGCGGCGGCGCCCGGAGGCGGCGTCGGCGGCGAGCACGAGCGCGGCGAACCCCGAGGACGACGACGCGAGGCCGGCGGCGGTCGGAAAGTTGTTCTCGCTGGTGACGACGCAGCGCGGGCGCCACGGGTCGAGCAGGTCGAGGTTCATGAACACGCGCCGGGCCGCCTTGCCGTCGAGCGGCGCGCCGTTGAGCCAGGCCTCGTCGGCCTCCGCGCCCCAGTTCACCGTGGTGCGGGTGGCGTACGGGGCGAGCGTGAGCGACAGGCTCGGCGTGGCAGGCAGGTTCAAGGCGCGATCGCGCTTGCCCCAGTACTTGCAGAGCGCGATGTTCGGGTGCGCGATGGCGGTGGCGATGGACACGGCGGGCTTCTATCGCGGCGGGGGCCCGCACGGGCACCTCGGGCCCCGCGGGCGATACGCTGCGGCCCGACGCCCGTCGCGACCAACGCCGGGCGACCGGACGTTCGATGCGCCACCGTTCCCTCCCCGTGCTCCGCGGCGCCCTCCACCTCGGCGTGCTCCTCGCCGTCGGAGCGCTCGCCGCCGGCCCCGCCGCCGCCGACCCCCTCGACGATCTCCTCGCCCGCGGCGAGCTCACGCTCCTTGAGACGAAGCCCGACGGTCGCCTCCGCCAGGTCACCGCGATGGCCGTCGTGCGCGCGCCCATCGACGCCGTGTGGGCCCGGCTCGCCGACCTCGCCGCCTACGAGACGTGGATGCCGCAGGTCGCGAAGTCCACGGTCGTGTCGGCGTCCGGCAACGAGGTCGTGGCCGACTTCTCCATCGCGGTGGTCGGCCCCAACGTCAACTTCCGCCAGAAGCTCGTCCTCGACCCCGCCGCCCACACCATCCGGGCCGAGTGGGTGTCGGGCGCGCTCGGCGGCTCGCACTGGTCGTGGCGGCTCGAGGCGCGCGGCGGCCACACGCTCGTCGAGCGCGTGCTCTACACCAACGTCATCGACTCCAACTGGATCGTGCGCGCGGTCGAGAGCGAGCACCACACGATGGAGTACGGCATCAACGTCGCGACCGGGGTGGTGGAGCTCCGCGGGCTGAAGACCGCGCTCGGGGTGCCGTAGATCGGGTTGGTCGGGCCCGGGCGCTTCGCGCCCGGGCCCTCGTGCGGGGGGCTGGGCCGCCCCCCGCAACGCCCCCCGGGATCCGTGTCGACCTCCCGGTCCTGTCGACCTGTCGACCTGTCGACCTGTCGACCTGTCGACCTGTCGACCTGTCGACCTGTCGACCTGTCGATCGGTCAGTGGCGGCCAGGAAGGCGGGGTCATCCGAAATGAGCGGCCCTTCCTGGCCGCGGGGCGGCCAGGAAGGCGGGGTCATCCGAGATGAGCGGCCATTCCTGGCCGCGTGGTGGCCAGGAAGGCGGGGTCATCCGAAATGAGCGGGCCTTCCTGGCCGCGACGCGCCCAGGCCCTCGTGCGGGGGCTGGGCCGCAACGCCCCCCCGGAGATCCGTGCCGACCTGTCGACCTGTCGACCTGTCGACCTGTCGACCTGTCGACAAGTCGATCGGTCGATCAGTCGATCCATCCCACTACCCCCCCACCACCACCCCGAACGCCCGGAACCCCGCCGCCCGCGCCGCGGCGAGCACGCCCGCCTCGGTCTCGTCGGTGACCACCCCGATCGCGACACCGCCGCCGCCCGCGCCCGCGAGTTTTGCGCCGGTAGCGCCCGCTGCGAGCAGCAAGGCACAAGCCTGATCCAGACGAGGCGTGGAGACACCGATGCGCCGCAGGAGGAGGTGGTTCTCGGTGAACAGCGGCCCGGGGTCCTCGCCGCGCTGGAGCCGCGCGGACACCATCTCCGCGAGCGCGCCGATTCGGCGCAGATCGGCGTGGGGCGCGCGTTCGCGCACGCCGGCGACCATGGCGGCGGTGTCGCCGGGCGAGCCGGTGTCGACGACCACGAGCCGGAGCGGCGCGGGCACGTCGAGCGCCACGATCTCCGGCCCCTCGAGATCCCGCCGCCGGTAGAGCACCACGCGGTCGAGCGCGCTGACGGCGTGGTCGATGCCGGACGGGGTGCCGTGGAGCACCCGCTCGGGGAGGAACCCCTTCGCGAAGCACTCGTCGAACGCGGCGACGCGCCCCTCGCGCGCGGCGAGGGCCCGGATGGTCGCGACGGCGAGCGCGGCGCTGGAGCCCATGCCGCAGCCGACCGGGAGGTCCGAGGTGATCGACACGGCCACGCCGTCCGGCGGGAGCACCGTCGCGAGCGCGGGCCACACGCGGTCGTCCCGGATGGCGCACTCCGCGAGAAAGGAGGGGCCCTCGCGGGGCGCGAGCGTGACCGTGGTGCGGAGCGAGACGGCCGCGGCGACGGCGCGGTAGCCGTACACGACGGCGTGCTCGCCCGCGAGGATGAGCTTCCCCGGCGCGATGCCGACCCACGGGCCCGGGGCCTCGGCAGACGCGGGATCCACGGGGCCTACGACGCCCGGAGCCGCGCGAGCTCGACCCGGGCACGCTCCGCCGTGAACTCGTGCGTCGCGACGAGGGCGTGGACGACCGCGGCGACCTCCGCCGGCTCGGCGCCCGCGCCGATGGCTACCGTGCGCGCGTGCATGCGCATGTGCCCCTCCTGGATGCCCTCGGTGGCGAGCGCGCGCAGCGCGCCGAGGTTCTGGACGAGGCCCACCGCCGCCATGAGGCAGGCGAGATCCCGCGCGCCGGTGACCTCCGCGACCTTGAGGTTGGCCTGCACGGTGGGGTGCACGCGGATGGCGCCGCCGACGGTGCCGACCTGGAGCGGCAGGGTCAACACGCCGACGAGGGTGCCCTCGGGGTCGAGCTTCCAGGTGGAGAGCGGGCGGTAGGTGCCGCTCCGCGCGGCGTAGGCGTGGGCGCCGGCCTCGATCGCGCGCCAGTCGTTGCCGGTGGCGATCGCGACGGCGTCGATGCCGTTCATGATGCCCTTGTTGTGGGTCGCCGCGCGGTAGGGGTCGGCGTAGGCGAAGCGGTAGGCGGCGGCGATGCCCTCGGCCATCACGGCGCCGTCGTCGCTCCCGGAGTGCTGGAGGTGCTCGGGGCGCAGGCGCACGGTGGCGCGGGCGAGGCGCCGGTCGGCGAGGTTCGAGAGGATGCGCAGGCCGACGCTGCCGCCGCAGATGGACGCGACCTCGGGGGCGAGCCGCTCGGCGAGCGTGTTCACCATGTTGGCGCCCATGGCGTCGACGCAGTCGAGCCAGAAGTGCAGCACCACCATGTCCTCGGGGCGCTCCCCGGGCTCGTCGTAGCGGAGCTCGCGCACCTCCATGCCGCGGAGGCCGCCCCCGAGCGCCTCGAGCTGCGCGTGCACGCCCCGGCAGCGCTCCGTGAGGTCGGGGAGGGCCGCCCGCAGGCGCTCCGCGGCGCCGGGGGAGGGGTCGAGGATCTGCACCTGGCCGATCATCTCGCTGGTGTCGGCCTCCGCGATGATGCCGCCGCCCGGGCGGGACAGGCGCGCGAGGTTGGACACCGCGGCGACGACGCTCGGCTCCTCCACCACCATGGGGACGAGGCGATCCCGCCCGTTGACCAGGAGGTTGACCGCGATCCCGCACGGCAGGGCCAGAAGCCCGACGACGTTCTCGATCATCGCGTCGGCGCGCGCGAGGGAGAGCCCCGCGTCGGTGTAGGACGCCTGCTCGGCCGTCGTGAGTCCGGCGTGCTTGCCGACCGCCTCGAGGCGCGCCTCGGGGGTCAGTCGGTAGAAGCCGGGGATGCGAGACGACATCGGCGCCGCGTAACCCGTGTGCGCCCATCTCTCACAGGGGAGCGCTCACGGGATGCCTACCGAAATGCCGAGCCGGCGCGGATCGTTCACCCCGAGAGCGACGCGACCGTGCCCTCGTAGAACTTGTCCAGGACGTCCCGGTACTTCTTCTCCACGACCTTGCGCTTCACGCTCATCTTGGGCGTGAGGTCGCCGTCCTCGAGGGAGAGATCCTTGGGGAGGATCGCGAACTTCTTGAGCGACTCGTAGCTCGCGAGCTCGCGGTTCATCTCATCGATCACCCGGCCGATCTCCTCGAGCACCTTGGGGTGCGTCGTGAGCTCGGCGTAGGTCCCGACGGTGATCCCCTGCTGGTTGAGCCAGCTCTTCGTGTTGTCCTCGGTGAGGGCGATGAGCACGGTGCAGTAGTTGCGGTTGTCGCCATGCACGAGCACCTGCGAGATGAGCGGCGAGCGCGCCTTGAGCTTGTTCTCGATCGACTGCGGCGCCACGTACTTGCCGCCGGAGGTCTTGATGAGATCCTTCTTGCGGTCGGTGATGGCGAGGAACTGGCCGTCGCGGAGCTCGCCGATGTCGCCGGTGTGGAGCCAGCCGTCACTGTCGAGCGCCTCGGCGGTGTCGGCGGGGAGGTTGTAGTAGCCCCGCATCACGCCGCGGCCCTTGAGGAGGATCTCGCCGTCCTCCGCGAACTTGACGTGGGTGTGGGGCACCGCGGGGCCGACCGTGCCGAACTTGTAGTCGTCGAGGCGGTTCATGAACGTGCCGGCGCTCGACTCGGTGAGCCCGTAGCCCTCGAGCACGAGCAGGTCGGCCGCGTGGAAGAACTCCGCGATCTCGCGGGAGAGCGGCGCGCCGCCCGAGATGAAGAAGCGGATGCGGCCGCCGAAGCGGTCCTTCAGCTTCGAGAACACGAGCTTGTCGGCAATCGAGAGCTTGAGCGCGAGCAGCCCGGTCGGCTCCTGCTTCTTCTGGCGGAGGGCGGAGACCTCCTTCCCGACGCCCATGGCCCAGGTGAAGATCTTCAGCTTGATGCCGCCGCCCTCGCGGGCGTTGGTCACGACCTTGTTGTAGACTTTCTCGAAGATGCGCGGCACCGCACCCATGAAGGTCGGCTTCACGACGCCGAGGTTCTCCACGAGGGCGTCGATGTCCCCGTCGACCGCGGTGGGGACGCCGATGCGGATGAACGCGAGCTCCAGCACCTTCGCGAACGAGTGGGCGAGGGGGAGGAACAGGAACTGCTTGTCGGCGGGGGTGATGATGCCGAGGTTGTCGATGGCCTCGCCCTCGTAGACCCAGTTGTCGTGGGTCAGCATCACGCCCTTGGGCTTGCCGGTCGTGCCCGAGGTGTAGATGAGCGTCGCGAGGTGGTCGGGCCCCACGGCGTCGGCGACGGCGTCGTACTGGCCGGCGTTCGCGCTGTCCCACTCCTGGCCCTTCTTCTCGAGCTCGGAGATGGGGACGACCCACCCGTCCGCGCTCCCCCGCCCGTCGATGACGAAGACGCGCTCGATGTTCGGGAGCTCGTCCCGCACGGACGAGAGCTTGTCGACCTGCTTCTGGTTCTCCGCGAACACGTAGCGGGAGCCGGAGTCGTTGAGGATGTAGGAGCACTCCTCGGGCGTGTTCGACGGGTAGATCGTGGTCGTGGCGCCGCCGGCGCACAGGATGCCCATGTCCGCGAGGATCCACTCCATGCGGGTGGAGCAGAGGATGGCGACGCGCTGCTCGGCGCCGAGCCCGAGGGCGCGCAGCCCGCACGCCATGGCGCGGGCGCGATTGCCCACCTCCTTCCAGTTGATCACGTGCCAGGCGCCGTCGCGTCGAAAGTGGATCGCCTCCGTGTCGGGCGTGGAGCGGATGCGGTGGTGGAACATCTCGACCACGGACTTGAAGCTTGCGGATGCCATGGGCACCTCCGAAGCTCGTCGTTTAACGTCTGCGTGCCGACCGGCGACGGTTGTTTCGGGAATGGGCGCCCCGACGGCGTTCACGGGCGCGGGGGCGCGGCCTCGCCGGGCGTGTCGCCCCGCCACGACGCGAGGTCGCGCCACGCCCCGAGCACGTCGATCTTCGCGTCGCGGAAGCGGCGGTGCACCGCCACGATCTCGTCGGTCCAGTAGAGGAACGCGTAGGGCTGGTCCTCGTAGATGACCGCCTGGAGCTCCTGCCAGAGCGCCGCGGACCTCGCCGCGTCGGGCTCCGCAAGCCCCTCGCGCAACAGCCGCGCGACCTCGGGGTTCCGGTAGTGGGTGAAGTTGAAGTCGCTGTCCGGGCCCCAGATGACGGAGGGGTCGACGTAGAGCGAGGCGGACCAGCCGGACACGGCGGCGTCGTAGTCCCCGTCGCGGAGGCGCGCGAAGAACACGGCGCCGTCGAGGGGCTCGAGCACCACGTCCACGCCGACGGTGCGCAGGTTGGCCGCCACGCGCTCGGCGGCGCCGATACGGCGCGGGTTGTCGTCGTTGTAGAGCAGCGTGAACCGGAACGGCTGCCCGGCCTTGTCCAGCCACCCGTCCCCGTTGGTGTCGACCCAGCCGAGCTCGGCGAGCCGCGCCCGGGCGTCGTCCGCGCCGTAGGGGATGCGCTTGATGGCGTCGTTGTGGACGCCGCACAGGGCGGGGGTGACCGTTCCGACCGCGGGGCGCCCGTAGACCTCGCCGGTGGCGGTGGACGTGAGGAGGTCACGGATGAGGGCGTCGGTGTCGATGGCCATCGCGAGCGCGCGGCGGATCTCCCGGTCGGCGAACAGCGGGTGGGGCGTGTTGTCGCGGCCCTCGCCGTTCCACGCCACGTAGTCCATCGCGCGCCAGCCGCGGCGCCGGAGCACGAGGTCGGGGTTCGCGGCGAGCGTGTCGGCGTCGGTCACCTGCACGTCCGACATCAGGTCGATGGCCCCGGTGCGGAGGGCTTCGAGGCGCGCCGCGTAGTCCGGCAGGATCTCGAGGGTCACCTTTGCGAGCGTCGGGCGGTGCTCCGGTGCCCCCCCGAAGCGCTCGTTGGGCTCGAGGACGAGCCGCACGCCCTTCTCCCAGCTCGCGAGCTTCCACGGGCCGTTCCCCATCGGGGTCTGGTTGTCGAGGGGGTGCTCGCGCAGGGAGCGGCGGTCGACGGCCTTGGTGTCGAGCAGGTGGCGCGGCACGGCGGGGAGCTTGCTCACGTGGGCGAGCATGGTCGTGCGGTCGTAGGCCTCGGTGAACTCCCACTCGATCGTCGTCGGGCCCACGATGCGCGGCCGCGCGTCGGGCTTCACCCGCGCGAGGCTCTCGATGTGCGGGCTCGCCACGGTGGGGTCGGCCACGAGCTCGTAGGTGAAGCGCAGATCCTCGGCGGTGACGGGGGTGCCGTCCTGCCAGGTGAGCTTGTCGTCGAGCTCCATGCGGATCGTCCGACCGTCCTCCGAGAAGCTCCACGCCTTCGCCCACGCGGCCTTGAAGCGCAGCTCGCAGTCGAAGTCGGTCTCGAGCAGCGGGACGTTGAGGGCGGCGACGAGGTTGCCGTCCCCCGGGGACTGGTAGACGACCGGGAGGAAGTCCTTCACGTCCGACGGCACGCCGATGACGAGGGTGTCCCCGCCCGCGCCGGCCGGCGGGTCGGCGGGCGGACAGGCGGAGAGGGCGAGGATGCAGACCAGGGCGAGGGGGCCCGCCTGGATCAGGAGCTGGGGACGCACGCGATGGGTCAGCTTCCGTTGGTCGCGTTCGGCGTGGGCGTGCCGTACCGCATGGTCTGGGTCTCGTCGCCGTCGGGGACGCGTGCGGCGGAGATGTCGGCCGTCTGGTTGCCGAACTCGATGGCGTCGACCATCACGGAGTCGCCGCCGACCGCGTAGGTGAGCATCAGGGTCTCGCCGACGCTCGAGAGGTTGAAGCTCGTGTGGTGATCGCCCTGGCTCGCGGCGCCGGAGTCGCCCTCGCCGTCGTCGTCGTCGCACCAGAACAACGCGAAGCCGCTCGGGTCGATGCCCTGGCCGGTCGGGAGGGCCCACTTGAGCGGGTT
Organism: Deltaproteobacteria bacterium; assembly: GCA_036676765.1. GTDB lineage: Bacteria > Myxococcota_A > UBA796 > UBA796 > SXON01 > CAJBVW01. Next base: position 9,788 of record JAKFCH010000255.1, on the reverse strand, counting down.
CGACTCGTCGTCCGAGAGGTAGAGGCCGTCGAACTGCACCACCGCGGTTCCGGTGTTGTAGATCTCGACCCAGTCGTCGTACTCGCCGGCGTTGTCGGCGTTGATGGTGTCGTTGACGGCCAGGAACTCGTTGATCACCACCGTGGGCCGGACGAGGGACGACGGGTCGGTGTCGCCCGAGGAGTCGTCCTTGGCGGGAGCGTCGGTGCCGGTGCAGGCGAGGAGGAGCGGCAGGAGTGCGAACATCAAAGGAGCTCCGTCTGGGTGGCGTACGGCCCGGTGGTGGTCGCGGGCACCACCTTCCTGGTAGGCGCGCGGGCGGTCCGCGGAAACCGGGTTGGTGAAAAGACGGCAGAGGTTGACGAAAGGGTGGAGCCTGACGACGTCCGAACGGACGCAGTGTAGCACCGGACCGCCGGCTCGGTAGCCGGGACCGCAGTTCACCGGGGCGTTCGCGGGCCCTCCGACGTGAGGATGGTGCTACCATTGCACCTTCCCCACTGCCGAGGTGCCCGTGTCCCAGAAGAAGACGAAGATCCTCTTCATCAAGTACCACGAGGCCGCCGATCAGCAGCCGCTCAGCAAGAAGGCGGCGGAGAAGTTGGGGATCTTCCCGTCGCTCGCCCTGGCCCAGCTCGCGGCTTGGGTGCGCCAGCACGGCTACAACGTCGGGCTCATCGACCTGCACGCCGAGAACCTCTACCCGAAGGACGCCGGGAACCGGGTCCGCGACTTCGCGCCGGACATCGTGGCCCTCACGTCCAAGACCCTCGGGTGGCCCGCCGTCATCGAGATCGCCCAGATGGTGAAGGCCGAGTACCCGCGCGCGCTCGTCGTCGTGGGCGGCCCGCACCTGCAGATCTACCCGAAGGAGTCCCTCACGTGGGACTGCTTCGACATGGGGGTCCTGGGCGATGGCGAGGAGACCATGCTCGACATCTGCGATCACGTCGAGAGCGGCTCCGAGCTCGACAAGATCCCCGGCACCATCGTCCGGCTGAAGGACGGCGAGATCGTCCAGAACCCGAGCCGGCCCGTCCCCAAGGACATCGACCGCTACCCCATGCCCGCGTGGGACCTGTTGCCGGTCAGCAGCTACAACTGCCTCACACTGCTCAAGCCGTTCGCCACCATGGTGACGACGCGCGGCTGCCCCTGGCACTGCGGCTACTGCTCGCAGGTGTACAGCGAGAAGCTCCGCTTCCGCGATCCGATGCTCGTCGTCGACGAGATGGAGCACCTCGAGAAGACCTACGGCGTGCGCGAGATCGTCATGTTCGACGAGACGTTCACCATCGGCAAGAAGCGCATGCGGAAGCTCTCCGAGGAGATCCTCAAGCGCAACCTCAAGGTGAAGTTCAACATCCGCGCCCGGGTGGACACGGTCGACCGCGAGACCCTCACGCTGCTCAAGCGCGCCGGCCTCAAGAGCATCCACATGGGTGTCGAGGCCGGCACCGACCGCGTCCTCAAGATCATGAACAAGCAGATCACGCGCGAGCAGACCGTGCGTGCGTTCCGCATCGCGCGCGAGGTCGGCATCGAGACCCGCGGCTACTTCATGGTCGGCTACTACGACTCGACCCCCGAGGACGTGGAGGAGATGATCCGCTTCTCCTCGAGCATCGGGCTCGACTGGGCGAGCTACTCCGTCGCCACCGCGCTGCCCGCGACCGACCTCTACCGGATCGCCCAGGAGCGCGGCTACGTCGACGGCGACTTCTGGCGTCGCTACACGATCAACGGCGGCGGGCCCATCCCCCAGCTCGAGACCGAGACCTTCACCGCCGAGCGCCTCCGCCAGTACCGCACCAAGGCGTACATGAACTTCTACCTCCGGCCGGATCTGATCCGCCGGAAGCTGTCGAAGTCCGAAGGCCGCGAGGAGCTCATGGAGATGCTCGGCGGCGTGACCGTGCTCTCCGAGATCCTCAAGAGCTCGATCATGAAGGCCGTTCCGAGCGTGGGGATCGGCAAGTGGGGCACGGTCTAGGCCTGTCCGTCCGCGACACGCCGGAGTCCCCCTCGTTCGGGTCGGCCATGCGCTTCTGGCTCTGGCTCGGTTTTGTGAGCTTCGGAGGCCCGGCCGGGCAGATCGCGGTGATGCACCGGGAGCTCGTCGAGCGGCGGCGCTGGATCGGCGAGCACCGGTTCCTGCACGCGCTGCAGTACTGCATGGTGCTGCCGGGGCCCGAGGCCCAGCAGCTCGCCACCTACATCGGGTGGCTCCTCCACGGCACCGTCGGGGGCCTCGTCGCGGGCGGGCTGTTCGTGCTCCCCTCGCTCGGGATGCTGCTCGGCCTGTCCTGGCTCTATGTCGCCTACGGGGATCTCCCCCTCGTCGCCGCAGTGCTCTCGGGCGTGCGCCCCGCCATCGTCGCGGTGGTGCTCGGCGCGGCGTGGCGCATCGGTCGGCGGACGTTGCGGCACCCCGCGCTCGTGACCGTCGCCGTCGCGGCCTTCGTCTCCATCTACTTCCTCGGCGTGCCGTTCCCCTGGATCGTGCTCGGCGCCGCGATCGTGGGGGCGGTCGGCGGCCGCGTGGCGCCCGGGGTGTTCCTGGTCGGCGGCGGGCACGGCAAGACCGGGGGAACGTTCGGCGCGGCCGTGCTCGACCACGACACGCCGCTCCCGGCGTGGGCCCGCTTCTCCCCCGCGCGGCTCGTGGCGCAGGTCACCACCGCCGTGGCCCTCGGGGGGATCGTGTACGCGGCCCTGCTCGCGGCGGACGGCGCCGACGGCACCCTGGCGAAGATGGCCCGCTTCTTCACTCAGGCGGCGCTCGTCACCTTCGGCGGCGCCTACGCGGTGCTCCCCTACGTGTACCAGGGCGCGGTCGACACCCATGGCTGGCTCCTCGGCCCGCAGATGATGGACGGCCTCGCCCTCGGCGAGGCCACCCCCGGGCCGCTCATCATGATCGTGGCCTGGGTCGGCTTCCTCGGCGGGTGGAACGTGCCGGTGCCCGGGTGGCCCGTGGCGGCCTCCGCGATCGCCGGGGGCGTCGTCGCCACCTTCTACACGTTCGTCCCGTCGTTCCTGTTCATCCTCGCGGGGGGCCCGCTCGTGGAGGCCTCCCGCGACATGCCCCGCCTCGCCGCGCCGCTCGCGGGCGTCACCGCCGCGGTGGTGGGCGTGATCGTGAACCTCGCCGTGTTCTTCGCGGTGCACGCGGTGTTTCCGGCCGGCACGGCGGGCCCGCCCGACCTGTTCGCGCTCGCCGTCGGGATTGCCGCGGCCGTCGCGGTGTTCAAGTACGACGTGGGCGTCGTGCGGCTCCTCCTCGGGGCCGCGGTGCTCGGGGGGATCGGCGCGCTCGCCCGGTAGCGTACCGACCGAGCGCTCCCGCAGAAAAAACCCGGTCGCCGTGACATGCCCAGGACAGGGTCCGGGTAGGGGAGGTCTGATGACCCGAATCGCGCACCTGTCCGACCTCCACCTCCTCGAGCCCGCCGTGCGGACCCGCCGTGGGTCCGACTGGTTCCGGGTGCACTACCTGAGCCTCAAGCGGTCGCTCGACTACATGGCGCGCCGCGCCCGCGCCGAGCAGGCCCTCCGCGCGGCGCGCGACCACGGCTTCGATCATCTCGTCATCACCGGGGATCTGACGGAGGACGGCGCGCTCGTGCAGTACGAGGTGCTCGCCGACGTGCTCGAGGCCAGCGGGATCCCGGCCTCGAAGATCACGCTCGTGCCCGGCAACCACGATGCCTACGGCGCGGCGATGCCCTGGGCCGCCGCGATCGCGGGGCCGCTCGCCCGCTGGGCGGACACGAGCCGCGAGGGCGGCGCCGCGTGGCTCGACGACTGCGTGGTCGTCCCGGTGTCGAGCGCCGTCCCGCAGACCTACCTCCGCTCCTCCGGCCGCGTGCAGGTCGACACGCTCGATCACGTGGGCGCGCTCGCGTCGCGGGAGCCCGGGCGGCCCGTCGTCATCGCGCAGCACCACCCGCCCTACGCGGTGATGCACCAGTGGGTCCACGGGCTCCTCAACCACGACCAGGTGACCGGGCTCCTCGAGGCGCGCGACAACGTGTCCGTGCTCCACGGGCACATCCACCGTCGCAAGGAGCGCGGGCTCTACGCCGGCGGGCCGCTCCGCATCTTCTCGCCGTTCGCGGTGGCGGACAACGTCGCGCCGCTGCGCATGTACGAGGTCTCGGACGGCCTCCTCCACCCCGTCGCGGCCCTCGCGGCGCGCCCGGATCCGATCGGCGCCGTGTGTCGCGATGTCGAGGCCATGGGCGGGGTGCTCCTCCGCGACGTGGGCGCGCTCGGCGAGGGCGTGCGGCGCGACGTGGAGCAGCTCGGCGAGGCGCTCCTGCACGACGTGGAGCACCTCGGCGAGACGCTGCGGCACGATGTCGAGCACCTCGGCGAGGCGCTTCGGATCGACGACAAGCGCGGGCTGGCGCGGGGCCGTTCGTAGAGGGGCGCCGGGCCGTTCGTAGGGGGCCCTACGACACGTCCACCGTCCCGAGCGCCGTGGCCACGCCGTCGATCTGGGCGGCGAGGACGTGGGGGCCCGCGATCGCGGTGCGCGTCGTGTGGTCCTTCAGCGAGATCGTCTTGCGTAGCGCGACGGCCTCCCCCGGCGCGAGGTCGACGGTCCGGAGCTTGAACACCTTGCGTCGGCCCGCCGCGCTCCGGCCGGGGAACCCGACGACGAGGTCCACCACCGCGCGGGTGGCGGTGGCGCCGGTGTTCTCGACGTGGACGACGACCTGGAGCGTGCCGCCGAGCGCCGCCGCCGCGGGCAGGTCGGCGCGCACCGCGAACGTGCCGCCCCCCGCGCCGAGGAGCCCGATCGCCTCGGGATCGCCCTTCTTCACGCGGTCCCGGAGCGCATGGCGGACGAGCGCCACGCGATCCGGCGGCGCGTCGACGAGCCAGCGGCGACACACCTCGAACAGGACGGCGGGAAGGTCCTTCCCGATGTCGTTGAGGTGGTTGGCGACGGAGCGGCGCACGTATTCGGAGGGGTCGTCACGGAGGCGCGCGAGCAGCGGGAGCACGGGGGTGGGGTCGGCCTGGAGCGCGCGCAGCCGCGACGCCCACGGGAGGCGCGGACGGGTGCCCTCGGACACGAGCCGCCGCACGTGGGGATCGGGATCCGAGACCCAGATCGCGAGCCGCGCCAGCGTGAGGTCCGGCCAGGCCTCGACGTAGGCGCGGATGGAGAACTCGCAGCTGAACCGCTTGGTCAGGGCGTGTTGCGCGTCGAGCGCGGCCTCGGGGTGGTCGAGGGCGTGTGTCGCGACGAACAGCGTGAGCGGCAGGTACACGAGGGGAGAGATCCCGCCGCCGGCGCCGGGCTCGGGGACCGGCTCCCCCAGCGAGCGCACGACGATCGCGAGGCACTCGAGGCGGTCGGCGGGGAGGGCGCGTGCCATCGCGTCGGCGATGTGTTGGGCCCGCCCCATGAGCTCGAGGGCGTCGAGCCCGGCGCCGGCGTCCGCCACGAAGCCGGCGAGGGGAAAGGCGGGGTGCGCCGCGGCGAGCAGGGCGCCGATGGCGCGCACGCGATCGGCGTCGAAGAAGAGCTTCACGGGTTCGGCCATCGCTACTCCCTGTTCTGCATGTGGCTGGCCACCCGGCCGAGCGCCTCGGAGAGGCCGGCGCGCATGGCGGCGTCCACCACGACCTCGCCCAGGGCGAGATCCATACAACGCATCCATGCGTCGCGCGCGGCGACGTCGACCTCGAAGGGGAGGTGGCGGGCGCGCAGGCGCGGGTGGCCCCGGCGCTCGACGTAGGTCTGCGGGCCGCCGAGCCAGCCGGCGAGGAACCAGTGGAGCTTGTCGCGGCTCTCGCCGAGGTCGGGCGGGTGCATCGCGCGGACGGTCGCGACATCCCCGGGGAGCGTGTCCATGTGGTCGTAGAAGCGGTCGACCAGGCGGCGCACCACCTCGTCCCCGCCGAGGGTGTCGTAGAGGGTGTCGGGCATCGGGACGGCTAACGTGGCGCGTGGCCGCGACGATTCGTGGCCTCCCGTCGCCGCGGCCGGGCTTACATTCGGCGACGTGGAAGCCCTCCTGCTCGCCGCCGCCGCCCTCCTCGTGCTCGGGCCCGTCTTCGGGATCGGCACGTGGCTCGCGCTGATGTACGTGCGCCGCCGCGCCTACGACCGCTACAAGCAGCGTGACGCGGCGATCCCGGTCGGCGCCTTCCTTCGCTACGCCCTCCACGAGGGCGTCGCCATGCTCACGGTGTTCTGGTGGCGGGTCCGCGCCGCGCTCGCCGACGCGCTGCGGGAGCCCGAGGGCCCGGTCACCGGCCCGCCGGTGTTGTGTGTCCACGGCATCACCCAGAACGGGTCGAACCTGTGGGGTGTCCGCCGCGCGCTGGAGCGCCGGGGGAGGCCCACGCGCGCCGTGTCCCTGGGGCTCTTCGGCCGCCCGCTCACCGCCTACGTCCCGCCGCTCGAGCGCGCGTTGCGGGAGCTCGTGGCGGGCTCGCCGGACGGGCGCGTCGACGTGGTGGCGCACTCCATGGGCGGCGTCGTGCTCCGCATGACCCTCGCCGCGCACCCCGACCTCGCCCCGCACCTCCGCCGCGTGGTGACCCTCGCCAGCCCCCACGCCGGCACCGCGTGCGGGCGCGGCCTCCCGCTCGGGAGCACGGTTCGGCACCTCGGCCGCCGCTCCGCGTTGCTGCGCGATCTCCCCGCGTTTCCGAGCAGCACCAGGCTCACGACGATCGCGGCCCTGCACGACCTGATCGTGTACCCGCAGGAGACGTGCCACCTGCCCGGCGCCCGCACGGTGGACCTCCACGGCATCGGCCACGTGGGCCTCCTCACGCGGCGGGCGGCGATCCAGGGGATCGTGGACGTGGTGTGCGAGGACGAGGACGCCGCGGAGGGAGCCACGGACGAGGGGATCGGGGGGCCGTCGGAGGCGGTCCGGCGCTGAGGCTACCGACCGGAGCCCGACGTTTTTCGGCCGTCGCCCTCCCGGCGAAGTACATCCCCCCGATGCGCGCGCGTCCGTTCCCGCCGGGCTTCCTCCTCCCGGGCCTCCTCGGCGTCGTCGCCCTGTCCGCCGCGTGCCGTCGGCCCCCGGATCCGCCGCTCCTCGTCCCGCCCGACCCCGTCTCCCGCCCCGGGGTCCTCCGCCTCGGCCCGCCCGCGCCGTCCGTCGGCGTCTACGGCATCGCCGCGCCGCCGGGCACCGGCCGGGTGTACGTCTCGAACCTCCACGTTCCCTTCCTCACCGTGCTCGACGCGGCGACCGGTGAATTGCTCGACGCCCTCGACCTGCGCGAGGGCTGCGCCGAGCACGCGTTCTTCCCGCGCCTGTTCGTCGCCGGGCACGTGTTGTGGGTCACACATGCCGAGGACGAACGTTTGTGTCGCTACGATCTGACCGCGGAGGCGTGGCTCGAGCCGGTGGAGGTCGAAGGGCTCGGGGGCGGCATCGTGGCGAGCGGGGATGATCTCTGGGTCGCGACGCGCACCGCGCTGCTCCGCCACGACGGCATCGCGTTCGTGGAGAGCGTGACCGCCCCGGGGTGGGCGAGTGCGATCGACGTGGAGGACGACACGTTCGCGCTCCTGATGGGGCCGGACGAGCGGGTGGTGGTCCTCGAACGGGACGGGGCGGTGCGGTGGGAGGCCGACGTGCCGGGCCGGGCGCTCAACGACGTGGCGCTCCTCGACGGCGGCGTCTACGTCACCGAGCGCGTCCGCGGCGAGGTGATCGCGCTGGTGGACGGCGCCGAGGTGGGCCGGGTGTCGGCCGGCTCGGACACGTTCTCGGTCGATCGCCTTGGAGACAGCCTCCTCGTGACCAACCGCCAGGGCGCGGCGCTCCCGGCCTCCGGGGCCTACGAGGGCGCCCCCGGGCTGGTCGTCGCGTTCGACGCCGGGCTCGAGCGGCGGTGGACCGTCCCCGTCGACAAGACGATCCACTTCCTCGCCTACGACGGGTCCCGGCTCTGGACCGCGAACGAGGACGCGCTCCGTGTGTCGGCGATCGACCCGGTCGCGGGGGTGGAGACGCTCCGGACCGCGCCGCTCGGGCTCACCGTGGACCACGTCGCCGAGGCCGACGGCGCCTTGTACTTCGGGAGCCACCTCACGGACGAGGTGTGGCGCGTGGGCCCCACCGGCACGGTGTCGTCCGCGACCGTGTGCGGCTGGCCGCTCGTCGTGGTGCCCGTCGCGTCCGGCCTCGTGGTGCCGTGCCAGGAGGACGGCGAGGTGTGGACGCTCGATCCCGACACGCTCGAGACGCGGGAGGCCGTCCCGGTGGCCGACACCTTCTTCCCGGCGTGCGCGGAGGGGCTCTGCACCGGCCACGACGCGCTCCTCGGCGCGACGGCCGACGGTGACGCCGTCGTCTACACCGACGCCCACGAGGGGCGTGTCCGCTGGACCGACGGCCGGGAGGTCGACCTCGGCGACTTTCCCGCGCGCGGCCAGCTCCGCCACTTCGACGTCGCCGCGCTCGCCGACGCGACCGGCTCCGCGGGTGGGGGCGGAACGCGCGTCCTCGCCTTCGAGCCGCGCGAGCCGACGCTCTACGCCCTGACCGACCGGGTGGAGGCCACGCTCCCGCTCGACGGGGCCACCGCGGCGTTCGCGCTCGTACCCGACGGGGATCGGGTGTGGGCCGGAGGCGGGGCGTACGACGGCGCGCTCGTGGAGGTCGCGCGGCTGCCGGAGGGCGTGGTCGCGGAGGCCGCCGGCGCGGGGTGGATCGTCGCGACCGAGGGGGAGGACCTCGTCGTGTTCGACCGTGACACGCTCATCGAGGCCGGTCGGCTCGCGATCGAGGACCTGCGTGTCCCGCCGCTCCGGGGCATCGACGGCTCGCTCGGGCCGCTCCGCCTCCGCGTCCTCGCGGGCGGGGAGCTGGTCATCGCGAACACGATGCGGGGCACGCTGGAGCGGCGGGCGCTCCCCGACCTGGCGCCACGCGGTGACGACGCGCCGGTCGCGGCGGGGCGCTGGGCGGACTTGGACGGGATTCGGTAGCTCGGGCGTCCGGATGGCGAGCAAGGCAGCACGGCGGCGCGCCCTCGGGCGTCGCATCGTGTATGTTCGCGTCCCGATTTTCCAGATCGATGGCACCGGAGCCTGAATGTCCCACGTGAAGCCCTCGCGCAACCGCCGCTTTCCCACCTCGCTCACCGCCGCGCTCGGTGTCGTCGGGTGCGCCTTGTGGTCCGCCCCGGCGCACGCCACCCTCACCCAGGTGGTCGCCATCTCGGGGCCGTACGACTTCTCGATCGACGGCGCCGGCTCGACGTTGACCGGCTCCCACACGGTGACGATCAACAAGCCCAGCTCCACCGCCACGGTCTACGCGGTCTACGCGTCGATCACCGGCGTCTCCGGCCAGGGCGATCCGGGCACGGGCGCCCTCCGCGTCGCCGGCACGACCGTCTCGCTCGACCAGCGGGGCGTCTCCTCCGACAGCGCCGTGTACACCCGCTACGACGACGTGACCGCCGAGGTCGGCGCGTACTTCGAGGCGCTCCCGTCCGGCGCCAGCAGCGTCAGCCTCATCGAGACCGTGCTGCCCACCCAGTCCGACGGCGCCGCGCTCTACGTGATCTGGGAGGACACCGAGACGCTCCCGGTCTCCACCCTGGCGCTCGCGCTCGGCAGCAGCTTCACCTACGCGAGCCCGTCCACCACGATCACCACCAACCCCATCGACGTGGACGTGCCGGACTTCGCGGTCACCATGGGCGCCGGGATCTCGTTCTCGGCCGGCTACGCCGCGGGGCAGTACTCGTCGATTGCCTTCAACGGCACGACCATCTACGAACAGGCGGGC
>JAKFCH010000254.1:0-14257 GCA_036676765.1 Deltaproteobacteria bacterium | reverse complement strand
GCGGCCGCAGGCTCCGCGGCGGAGACCGGCTTCGGCGCGGGATGCGACGGGGCCTCCGCGACGGGATCGCCGGTGAGCGTGGCGTCCGCGAGCTCGTCGATGACCTCGACGTCCTCGTCCGCGCGCGAGACCTCGGGCCCGATCCCGAGGGAGGTGTCCACGGCGCCGCGGGCGTGGATCTCGGAGAGCGCGGCCTGGCGCAGCGCCTCCCAGCGTCCGTCGGACGTCGGGACGGCCGGGGATGGCTCCACCGCCCGGATGGGGATGCTCTCCTCGACTGAGTCGACGTAGGTGTCGTCGGCCTTGAACGAGGCGCTGTCCTCGGTGAGCACCGAGTCGGTGAGCGGGTTGGGCTCCCGTGGCTCCTCGCGGCTCGCCTTGAGCAGCGGCGGCAGGACCCGCTCCGCCCACTCGCCGATCCCCTCGCCCTCGAAGCCGCGCGCGAGGGCGCGGCAGCGGGTGACGGTCTCCGCGGCGGAGGGGCGCTGCTCGTGCCCGTAGGCGCACATCTGCTGGATGAGCTCGATGACGGCATCCCCGCTGATGCCGGGCAGATCGCAGCGCGTGCGCAGGAACACGAGGCGATCGGCGAGGAACTGCGCGTGCTTCTCCGGCCGGCCCTTTGCCTTGCCGAGCTTCTCGAGCGCGAGCAACTCGTAGAGGGTGGCGCCGAGCGAGTACACGTCGGAAAAAGGGGTCTCCGGCTCGAAGAACAGCCGCTCGGGCGGCATGTAGTCGACCGAGCCGAACTGCAGCTCCTGCGTGTGGCTCTCGCGACTGTCGAAGTCCGCGCGCGCCACGCCGAAGTCGAGCACCTTCACCGTGCCGGACTCGTCGACCATGATGTTCGACGGCTTGATGTCGCGGTGGATGACGCGCAGGGGCTTCTCGCCCTGGTAGGGCGGGCGGTTGTAGGCGGCGTCGAGCGCGCTCGCGACGAAGGCGGTGGCCTCAAGCGCCACGCGCGGGGGCATCTGCTCGCCCGACTCGATCGTCTGGTTGATCGCGCCCTTGAAGTCGATGGCCTCGAGGTACTCCATGATCACGGCCACGCGGCCGCCGATCGTCGTCAGATCGATCACGTCGACGATGTTGCGGTGCCTGAGCCACCCGAGGAGCCGCGCCTCGTCGCGCATGCGCTGGGCAATCTCGGCGTTCTCGCTCCACCGCTGGTGGAGGAGCTTGATCGCCGCGAGGCGGGAGAACCCGTCGGCGTGCATCACCTTTGCCAGGTACACGCTCCCGAACCCGCCGGAGGCGATCTCCTTGATGAAGTGAAAGCGGCGGGAAGACTCGCGGCTGGCCAAGAGCGCTCCAGGGCGGCGGGGAGACTACCACGCTGGGTCGCCGCGGACAGCCGGTTGCTCGTGGGGCGGGGGGGCCCGAGGCCCCCCCGCAACGCCCCCCCCTTGGGTTGAAGTCGATCGTGGGGGGTGGGGGGAATCGGGATCGGAGTCGATATCGGAGTCGGAATCGATATCGGAGTCGAGAATCGATATCGATATCGGGGTCGGCATCGGCCTCGTCGACCTCTCGACCTTTCGATCTTTCGACCTGTCGACCTGTCGACTCGTCGTCCTGTCGACCTGCCGACCTGCCGACCTGTCGACTGGTCGACTCGTCGACCTGTCGACCTGTCGACCTGTCGACCTGTCGATCGGTCGATCGAGTCGATCGAGTCGATCGGTCGATCGGAGTCCGAGTCATCGACTCCGAACCTCGATATCGACCTCGATATCGACTGCGATATCGACTGCGATATCGACCTCGATTTCGACCTCGATTCCGATTCCGATTCGCCTCCCAGGCTCCCGGGGGGCGGAGCCCCCCGCCCCATGAACTACGCTCCGAGCACCCCGTAGAGCCCCTCGACCGGCCCGCAATCACCGATCGCCGCGCGCATCGCCTCGACCAGATCGGGATCGTCGAGCACCGGCCGGCCGCCCGGCCCGATCAGCGCGAAGATGGCGGCCTCTCCGGGGGGGCCCGTGCGGCCGAGGCGCAGGCGATCCCGCGCGCTCGCGAGATCGACCTCGGAGGAGGCGGCGCCCACGAGGCAGTAGAGGGCCCGGCCCTCGTCGACGAGGCGCAGCGCGGCCCGGAGCGCCTGGGCGCCGGCCTCGGCGCCGCCGGCCCAGGTGCCGTTCTCGCCGCGGATACCGTGCTGGATCGCGACGTGCGCGAGCACCATGTTCGGGAGGGTCCGGAGCGGGAGGAGCGGCGGGTAGAGGGCGCGCCCCGGCCCGCCGAGCAGCACCCGATCGAGCGCGCCGTCGCGGGCCATCGCGGCGAGCGAGGCCTCGGCCTCCCCCTCGTCGGGCGGCTCGCGCCCCACCGCGACGCACAACCCGAGCTCCTCCGGATCGCCTGCGAAGCCGAGGAGCGCCCGGCCGGCGGCGGGGAGCGCCAGCTCGGCGGCACGGGGGAGGAGCCGCGCGTCCTTCTTGCGCTTGAGCCAGCCGACGAGGGAGGGCCCCTCGACCGCGGCCGCGCGGGCGTCGGGGAGATCCGCGAGGTGGGAGACGGCGCGCAGGGCGGTCTCGCCGGCGCGGGCGCGCCCGAGCACCGCAGCCGGATCGTCGCCGATGGGCGTCACCAGCCCGACGGCGAGGACGCCTGCGCGGCCCCTCCCCGACGAGGAGGTCACGTCGTGCCCCCGACCAGCACGCTCCCGTTGCTCCCGCCGAACCCGAACGCGTTCGTCAGGGCGAACCGGGCGTCGGTGCGCACCGGGGTGCCACGGATGTGCGCGAGATCGCAGTCGGGATCGGGCTCGTCGAGGTTGCGGGTGGGGGGCAGCCAGCCGTCGCGGAGGGCCTGGACGCAGAGGATGGCCTCGACCGCGCCGCAGGCGGCCACGAGGTGGCCCATGTGGCCCTTCGTGCTGCTCACGGGCACCGGCACGCTCCCGAACACCGAGCGCACGGCCCGGCTCTCGGAGAGGTCGTTCTGGGGGGTGGAGGTGCCGTGCGCGTTGACGTAGCCGACGTCCCCGAGGGCCACCCGGGCGTCCTCCAGCGCGGCGCGCATCGCCTGGGCGGCGCCCCGGCCGTCCGGCGGGGAGTCGGTGATGCGCCACGCGTTGCACGAGCAGCCCCACCCGGCGATGGTCGCGAGCACCGGCGCGCCGCGGGCCCGCGCGTAGTCCTCCGCCTCGAGCACGAGGAAGCCCGCGCCCTCGCCGAGCACGAAGCCGTCGCGATGCAGATCGAACGGGCGGCTCGCCCGCGTCGGGTCCTCGTTGCGGGTGGAGAGGGCGCCGAGCTTCGAGAAGCCCACCACCATGAGGGGCTCCGACAGGGCGTCCACGCCGCCGGCGATCATCGCGTCGACCTCGCCGCGGCGGATGCGCAGGAGGGCCTCGCCGATCGCCTGGCTCGACGAGGTGCACGCCGTCGACACGGTGCTGCGGGGGCCGCCGGCCATCGCCATCGTGGCGGCGAGCCGGGTGGGAGCGTCCGGCGCGAGGCCCTCGAGCTCGAGGACGTTCACGTCGGCGCGGCCGAGCCACTCGATCGGCGGGCGCGCGGCCTCGCTCCCGACGCACACCCCGAGGCGGGGGCCGCCGGAGATGCCGGACTGCGCGAGCGCTTCGCCGAGCGCGAGCTCCACGAGCTTGGCCTTCAGGGTGGCGCCGCTCCCGGGGAGCGGGGCCTCGGCGGCGAAGCGGACGGGGAACCCGGTCGCGTCGAAGCGCCGGATGGGCCCGACGCCGTTCTGGCCGTCGAGCAGGGCCTGCCAGGTGACCTCGGCGCCGATGCCGAGCGGGGTCACCACGCCGATGCCGGTGACGACGACGCGACGAGGGGCGCGCGCCTCAATCACCGGCGTATTCCGGCCAGAGGCGCACGAGCTCGGCGCGCTCGAGCGCCTCGAGCCGCGCGGCCTCCGCGGTGGAGGCGAGCGGCACCGCGTTGAAGACGAAGACCTCCTCCGCCTGGGCCACCACCTTGCCGTCCACGCGGGCACGCACCTGCATGATCGCGCTCTCGTCCCGGAGCTCGACCACCTGTGCTTCGAGCACCACCTCCTCCTCCGGGCGGACGAAACGACGGAACTTGACCGCGTTCGCCATCGTGAGGATCGGGAAGGGCCAATCCCCCCGCGCCTTTCGCACGCTGTAGCCGATGAGCTTGCCCGAGAGCTGGGCCATCGCCTCCAGGAGAATGACGCCGGGCACCACCGGAAATCCCGGGAAGTGATCGGCGAAGAAGAAGCTGTCGGCTGGGAAGGTCACCCGGCCGCGCGCGCTCGTCCCGAGCTCCATGCTGTCGATCCGATCCACCCAGCGCCAGCGCACCTGCACCTCCGCCGCGCCGATATACCGCGTCCCGGGAAGAATCGCTGCGACCCGTGCCTAGACTCTCGGTGTCGCCGGTCGAAGCGGAAGTCCGCTTCCTCACCCCCCTCGGAGGTTCGATGTCCGTGATCCATGCGGCGGGGATCCACGTTCGCCACGCCGTCACCCGCGCGCTCGCGACGAGCAATCGCTCGCTGATGGAGGCCACGTGGCGCGTCCTCTCGGCGCGCGTATCGATCGACGGGCGGGGGCGCGTCGTGTCGAGCGAGGTCACCCTGCGCATCGAGCCGCACCACGATCTCGACGGGAACCCCCACGAGATCGGGCTCGTGAACCCCGACGGACAGCACCCGCTCATGGCGCGCGTGCCCGGACACCCCGGGCGGCTGATGGACGTGTTCCCGGTCACGTGGGACCGCTGGGCGCGCTACCGCGGCGAGGCCGTGCCCCCCGGGATCGATCCCTGGTTGCCGCGCACCGGCGTCACGTTCGAGGAGGCCGCCGGGTACGCCCGCGCCGTCGGCAAGCGCCTCCCGGACGACGAGGATCTCCGCAGCGCCTGGGGCCGCGCGCGCCATCCGTGGGGCGACCAACCGGAGCCGCTCAAGGGTCGGGCGAGCGCGCCGCGCTTCGGGGAGATCCCCGAGGTGGGCATGTTCCCCCCCACCCCGGCCGGCTTCTTCGAGCTCGGGTGCTGGCTGCATCAATGGACGCGTGAAGGCGGGCTTCTGGGTGGGCTCCCCGGGCTCCTCGGGGCGCCCGACGGCGCGGAGCCGTGCGGTTTCCGGTGCGTCCAGGAGGTATAGTGGCGCGGCCGTGGAGGTCCGTTGCGCGTACCCGCCCGTGTTCCCCAGAGTCTGGCCGCCGTGCTGCTCGCTGGCTGCTTCAGCCCGCCGGGTGAACCGCTCGAATTCGAGATCCTCCCGTTCGAGAACGACTACACCCAGCACCCCGACATCGTGCTGCGGCCGTTCACCTTCGACGACCTGCTGTGCCCCGATGGCGAACCATCGGTGTTCTACGCCGTCTATCGCGAGGGCCTGACCGAGCCGGCGCCCATCGTCCTGTTCTTCCACGCGGGGGCGTTCGACTACGTCAAGACGCCCGACCCCACGGATCCGCTCGGCGGGCCCCACTACCAGGAGGACAGCCGCTTCACCGCGGAGTGGGCCGGCAACAAGGTGTTCGAGACCTTCGGGCTCCTCCCCGGCGAGGCCATCGATCCCGCCGAGGTCAACGCGGGCACCCTGCCGGCGGCCCTGGCCGACGCGGGCGCGTTCACGCTCTACCCCGCCAATTGTTGGGGCGATCTCTGGCACAACGAGGACTACTACAGCCCCAACGACTGGGACGCCGACGGCGCCGTCCACCGCCAGGGGCGGTTCCTCGCGTGGTGGATGACCCGCATCGCGAGCACCGATCCGGTCGAGGCCGCCGCCTGGCGCGCCCGGTACGGCCTCGACACCCTCACCGTGCCGCTCGACGCGAGCGCCGTCCACGTCGTCGGGCTGGGCGAGGGCGGGCGCGCGGCCGCCGAGCTGCAGCGCCGCGTGCGGGACGCGGGGGATGCCCATATGCCCCCCATCGCCGGCGTCCTGATGGACTCCACGATGGACAAGCTGTACCACCTGCTCAACGACGAGGCCGCGTTCGGCGCCTTCAACTCGGGGGTCCGGCGCATCTTCCCCGAGGACACCGACGGGATCGCTCCCGATGACATCGGCCAGTACAGCCTCGATCGCTGGATCAGCGAGCGCGGACTCACCTCGTCGCTGCAGATCGTGTGGTCAAGCAGCGATCCCCAGGTGCCCGACCAGACGCTCTCCGACCTCATCGCCCGCGAGGCCCAATACCCGGACCTCATGACGGTCACCGACGTCGGCACGACCGCGCACGTCTTCCTCAACAACGACGCGATCAAGGCCCGCACCGCGGTCGACCGGCTCCTCGGCGGCGAGTAGCGGCGGGTCGCTCCCCCGCGCTTATTGGCGGCCGACCACGGGGTTCGGCCCGCCCGGCTGCGCCGTCTGCGCCGGGAGCACGGGATCCTGCAGGAGGCGCCACCCGCGCTTCTCGGCGAGCACGGTCCCACCGAGCTCTCCGGCGTCGAGGGCGTAGCGCACATCGGTGGCGCGCACCCGGTCGCCGAGGCTGTCCCGGGTGACGACCCACCGCCGACGCGCGGCGATCGGCGCGATGGCGTCGGGCACGAGCACCACGGCCTCGGGCGGCACGGCGGCGAGCAGCTCCCACGCCGGGTGTTCGAACACGTCTTCGTCGACCCGGAAGCCGTGCGCCACGAGCGGCGCCTCCCACCGCGCCCACGCGCTCCACGTGAGCGCCGCGAGGGCCACCACGGTGCCGATGGCGGCCCAGCGCCCGAGCCGCAGCAGGCGGCCCACCCCCACGATGCCCGCGGCGATGGCGGCGGCGGTGAGCGGGGCCAGGTGGTGGATGCCGGGCGAGGCCACCGAGGCGACGGCGGTGGGATCCTGGGCGTGGAACGTGGCGACGGCCACCGCGGGGAGCGCGGCGACGGGCGCGAGGGCGAGCCACGGCCATGCCCCGCCGGCCATGGCGCCGTAGAGGTTCGGGGAGAGGGAGCCGAGGGCGCCGAGGCCGTGGGAGCGGGCCTGATGGGCCTGGAAGAGCAGGATGTCGGCCAGCGGATTCGGGTACGGCGGCGGGCCCATCGATCGGTAGCCGAGGAGGAAGCTCGCCGACACCACGGCCCCCAGCAATCCCCGTTGGAGGCCCCCGGTCAGGCCCACAAGCGGTACGAGGAGCAGCGCCTCCTCTCGGGTGGCGCCGAGCAGCGCGGCCGCGAGGGCGAACCCCGGCGCCGAGGCGTGCCGCGCCGCCCACACCGCGAGCACGAGCGTCGGCAGCACCAGCACGAGATCCTGGTAGTCGGCGAGCGCGAGCAGGGTGACCGGGGCGGAGCCGAAGTAGAGGGCGAGCCCCACGAGCCCGCCGGGGAGCCCCGCCTCGGAGCGGCCGAGGCGCCACGCCGCGAGCCCGCCGAGCCCGACCGCGACGACCTGCACGCGCGCCAGGCCCCACGGCGAGGCCGAGAGCGACGAGAGCCACGCCGTCACGAAGAACAGCGGCGTGTAGTGCCCGCCCCACCGCCAGTCCTCGGCGTACCCCCGGTGCACCGTCTGCACCCAACCCGCCCCGGTCGACCAGTCGTGCGCGAGCTGCACGAACGTGGCGTACGCGAGCCCGCCGAGCGGCCGGGCCGCGCGCTCGATGGCGTCGACGCGGGCGAGGCACCACGTCGTCCAGGCGGCCGCCACGCCGACCGGGATCGCGGCGACCACGAGGGCCCCGAGGGTCTCCGCGCGGGCGCGCATGGCTACGCGCCCATCCCCGCGGCCGGCGGAGCCTCCGGGTCCTTCGCCTCGGGTTCCTTCGGAGCGGGCGGCTCGGGCGGGCGCGCCGCCGAGTAGGTGCGGCCCTTCCACACCACCCGGCCGGTGCGCGAGCGGCGCGACGAGTCGATGAGGAGCCCCACGAGCATAGCGGCGCCGAGCGGCTGGAGGAGGCCGTACTTCAGGTCCTGTCCGAAGAGGCGGTCGAGCCACGCGCGCACGAGGTGGATGAGCGCGACGAGGCCGGCGCCCCACGCGATGAGCTCGGTGTCGCCCCGGGCGAGCCCGTAGACCAGCACGGCGTACGGCAGCAGGAACTCGAGCAGGAGCACGCCGCAGAGGAACACGACGCGGTCACGACGGTAGCCCATGCCGGCGTAGAGGTTCTTGGTCCACCCGAACCAGAGCTCGCGCAGGTTCGTGTACATGCGGCACGCGAACAGCTCGCGCATGAACAGGACGCGGATCGTGTGCCCGCCGGCCACGAACGCCCGGGCGAGCCCGACGTCGTCGAGGATGTCGTCCCGCACCGCGCCGTGGCCGCCCACCGCCTCGTAGGCCGAGCGCCGCACCAGGATGAACTGCCCGTTGGCGATGACCTTCTCGGTCATCGAAGGGTCGTTCACGCCGTCGAGATCGTTGCCGGCGATGATGAGCCCGCCGACCGACGGCTGGATCACCTTCTCCCAGAAGCTGCCCATCTCGAGCCGGCCGAACCCGGAGAGGAAGTCGACCTCGTCGGCGATCGCGCGGCTGTGGGCCCGGGAGAGCGCGGCGGGGTGGACGCGCACGTCGGCGTCGACGAACAGGATCCACTCCGCGCCCGCGAGGTCGCGGGTCGCGCGCACGAGCGCCCAGGGCTTGCCCTTCCAGCCCTCGGGCAGCGGCTCGTCGCCCCCCTTCATCACCTCGGCGCCCGCCGCGGCCGCGAGGGCGCCCGTGCCGTCGGTGGAGCCGTCGTCGAACACCCGGATGACGAAGTCCGGGTGGTTCGAGGCGCGGAGCGCCGCGATGCACGCATTGATGACCGGGGCCTCGTTGCGGGCGGGCACGACGACGAGGAGGCGGGGGAGGCCGTCGAGTACCGGCGCGTCGGGGCCGAGGCGCCACTTCCCCTCGCGCTGGCCGCGCCACGTCTTGTAGGCGGCGCCGAGCCAGAACAGGGCGATGCCGCCGAAGAGCAGACGGGCGGCGATCATCCGGCCACCAGCGTGTCCCAGCGGTCGGCGTCGAGCACGATGGGGTCCTTCACCTGGGCGTCGGGGGCGCCCGCCCGCACCCGGGCCTCCCGCCACGCCGCGAAGCAGCCCGGCCGGACCACCGTGCCCGTCGGCGGCCCCATGCGCCCGCTCGCGCGGCGCCCCTCGTACTCCACGTTGGTCTCCCGGAGCGTCGCGTCGAAGCGCGCGAGCGCCACGTCGGCAACCCCCTCGACCGCGATCCGGAGCACCGGCACCTCGCCCCACCCGAGGCTCACCGACACGCCCACCGCCTCAGGAAACGCCGCGCGCGCGGCCGCCACGACCTGATCCTCGGTCACCTTCTCTCCCATCGCGTTGAGCACGTTGCCCGCCTTGCGCACGAAGACGAGGCGCGGGGCGCCCTCGTACCACCCGGTGACCCGCACGATGTCGCCCAGATCGTAGCGGTAGAGCCCGGCCTCGGTGCTGACGACGAGGCGGTACTCGCGCCCGACCTCGACCTCCCACGCCATCCGGGCCTCGCCGTCGTCCCCCACGAATTCGAGCAGGTGGCCCGCGAGCCACGCCACCGAGGCGTCGTCGTCGACCGGGATGGCGAAGAAGCCCTCCGACGCGGTCACGCCCACCTCGCGCACGGGCACGTCGGCGCCGAGGGCGGCCGGCAGGCGGGAGAGGAAGAACGGGGCCGACCCGCCCATCCAGCAGTTGATCCGCCGCAGGTTCCAGATTTTCGCGGGCGAAGGATCGTCCCCGAGGCGCACCCGGCCGAGGCCCTTGGCGAGGACCGCCCGAGCCGCGGGAGAGAGCGCCGCCGCGGGCCCCCGGGCGAGGGTCCCCTCCGCCGCGTCCGCGCGCAGGTCCTCCCACCACTCGCGGAGCCGCCGGCAGTAGAGGAGCAGGGTCGACGGATTCGCGGTCGTCCAGCTCGTGACGGGCTGACCGAGGGCGTGGCGCAGCACGGCGTAGGCGCGGAGCGCCGGATCGTCGACGCAGTAGACCGCGTACGGCACCGGCGCGCGCCAGCGCACCCACCAGGGCTGCGCCAGGAACATGCGGCCCGTGTTGCTGCCGACGGCCAGCCCGCCGGGGGACCGGACGTGCTCCGCGGAGCTGACGACGGAGAGGGCCTTCCCGCTCGCGAGGCCCTCGTCGTCCCGCACGAGCCCGAGCACCCAGAGGGCCTGCGCGTCGGCCACGGTGCGGGCCCACGCGTCGGTGACCGGCAGCCACTTCGGGCGCCCGGTGGTGCCGCTGGTCTCGAGCAGCGAGCGGACCGGGGCGCGCGTCAGCACCGCGGCCTCGCCCGCGGCCACCCGATCGAGCCAGCTCACCTGCTCGGCGTGGGTCCGGACGGGCACCTTCGCGCGCCACGCGTCGAGCCCCTCGTCCCCGTCGAGGCCGTGTTCGTGTGCGAACGCGGTGCCGCGCATCCCGTCGAGCAGCGCGGCGAGCCGTGCGCGTTGCGATTCCTCGGGCTTCCTACAGGCGGTCCCGAAGGCGGTCACGGCGCGCGTGTTGAACAGGCGCAGGAGTCGGTACGGGCCGTTTCCGGCGGGGGGGTACACCACGGCACCGGACTATCGCACGCGTTGCGTTGACACGCCCCCGGCGCGACCGATACTTAGCCGGACTCCGGACCCCCAACCTTGATCAAGACTGGCGAAAACGTCCGCGACGGCCAGGGCAACAGCTACCAGCTCGGCCAGCTCCTCGGACGCGGCCTGTGGGGAAAGTCGTACGTCGTCCGGCGCCAGTCCGCCGATCCGCAGGGGGGTGACGAGACCCTGCACGTGCTGAAGACCCCCCTGTCGCCCGACGATTTCCGCGGTGACATCCCGGGCGCCGACGCCTTCTTCGCCGCCTGCCGCGAGGCCCTGCTGGAGCAGGCGCGGCTCTACGAGCTCGCCCAGCACCCGTTCCTCCCCCGGGTGGAAAACCGCTTCACGCTCCCCGACGGGCAGCCCGCCATCGTCATCGCCCGCTACCCCGAGTCGCTCGAGCGGCGCCTGTCCGAGGCGCTGCCCATCAGCGCGCTGATCGACACGCTGCTCGCGGTGGCGAAGCTCGTCCGCGAGCTCGGCGCCGACCCGGGCCAGCACGGGGGGCTGCGGCCGTCCAACATCCTCTTCGACGAGCGCGGCGAGATCGTCCTCACCGACCTCGCCACCCCGGCCGTGCGGCGTCACTTCTCGCGCCTCGCCAACGTGGTGCCGGGCGGGCAGCCCTACCTGCCGCCGGAGCTCACGGAGGCCGCCCCGGCCTCGTCGGGCCAGGTCTCCACGGCGGGCTGGGGCGCGGGGGTCGACTCCTACGCCCTCGCGATGATGCTCTGGCGCGGGCTCGTCACGACCCAGCCGGCGCCCCCGTGGCCGCGGGCCGGCCTCGACAAGGCGGCCCAGGTCGCGCTCAAGGATCACGTCGTCGAGCGCATGAAGCTCGAGGACTCCAACCCCCGCTTCCACGCGCGCCTCGCCGAGCGCGTCGCGGTGCTGCTCTCCCGCGCCATCTCCCGCGAGACCAGCCCGTCGCCCCCCTACCGCTTCCCCCGGGTCGACGAGCTCCAGGCGCGCCTGGAGGAGATCCAGCAGCTCATCCGCCCGCAGGTGAGCTCGGTCGGCAAGGTGCTGCTCGATCGGACTGCCGCCAAGCCGTGGTTCACGACCGACGAGGACATCGCCTTCACCACCACCGTGGGGACATCGGCGGGGGTCGAGGGCCAGGAGGAGATCGGCGTCGGCATCGCGATGTTCGACCTCGACCGTGACCAGCGGATGAAGGAGCTCGCGCTCGGCTACTCGGTCGATCGCCACCCCTCCGGTCGCTACCGCTTCGCGTTCACCGTCGGCGGGCTCGGCCCCGGCCGCTACCGCGCACGGCTCGCCTTCGCGATCCGCGACTCCGGCCAGCCCCCGGTCACCTCCGAGGCCGAGTTCAACGTCCGCGCCGCGCCCGGCTGGGTGCCCCGCGCCGAGCCGCCCGTCGCGAGCCCGCTCCCGCTCCGGCCCGATCCCATTACGGTGACCCAGCAGGCGCCCCGCCCCGAGGTCCCCGAGATCGCGCTCCCCGTCGCGGCGCCGTACAACGGCGGCACCGCCCTCCCGGGGCCGGCCGTCTCCCGGCCCGGTGGCACCTTCCCCGGCTACGGCGGCGCCTCGGTGCCCGCCCCCGAACACGCCGAGGGCCTCCCCACCCGCGGCGCGCCGCCGCCCTACACCCCGGGCCCGAAGCCGCCCGCGCCCACGCGCCCCGAGCGCCACGGCTTCGACGATCCGTCGATCACCGCCGTGCCCGTCTCCGGCGTCCACCCCGCGCACGCGGCGGTGCCGCTGCCGATCCCGCCCGCCGAGCGCACCGCCCCCCAGATCGAGCGCACCGCGCCGCTGATCGAGCGCTCCCACGAGCCCGCCCGCGCGCCGATGGCCGACTCGCCGCGGATCGCCGCGCCCCGCGCCGCGGTCGAGGTCGAGACCTTCTTCGACGAGCCCATCGATCTCCGCGCGCCCGCGCCCGCCCCCGAGCGTCCGTACGACCCCCGGCCGGTCGTGCAGGTGCGCGCCGCTCCGCCTCCCCCGCCCGAGCCGGTCTACAAGCCCCGGGATTGGAGCCAGGAGGCCCTCCCGTCGGTGGGCGCCGGCCGGAACCTCGACAGCGAGGAGGAGCCCGCGAACCCCTACGCCGACGAGGACGCGGAGCCGAGCCCCCTCTCCCGCGTCTGGCACCAGCTCCGCACCGACCCCTACATCGCCGTCATGGCGGGGCTCGCCGTCATCATCTTCGTCCTGTTCCTCGTGTTTCTCCTGCTCAGGAAGTGACCATGCGCGTCGCCTTCGCCTCCTCCTCGCTCGCCCAGACCAAAGCCGACCTGCTCGTGATCGGCGTCCCCCTCGACCAGGTAGCCGCCACCCTCGCCGGCCTGGGTGACTTCGCCGCCGCCCTCGCCGCCGTCGCGACCGACGAGGAGTTCACCGGCAAGCCCGGCACCACCCTCGGCGCGCCCACCTACGGCCGCGTGGCCGCCGCTCGGATCCTGCTCGTCGGCACCGGTCCCGGCGCCATGGCCGACCTCCGCACGGCCGCCGGGCTCGCCGGCAAGGAAGCGCGCGCGCGCGGCGCGAAGAACGTGGCGCTCGCCTTCCCCGGCGTCTCGGTCGGCACCGCGGAGCTCCGCACCGCCATCGAGGCGTTCGCCGAGGGCAACTACAAGTTCGACAAGTACAAGTCGACCGGCAAGAAGGCCCCGGCCGACGCGCTCGTGTTCGTCGGCGCCGAAGAGAACGCCGACGCCGTCTCCCGCGCCCTCGCGCTCGTGGCGGGCCAGGACCTCGCCCGCGACCTCGTGAACGAGCCCGCCGACGCGATCTACCCCGAGACCCTCGCCGCCGCGGCCCTCGCCCTCGCGTCCGACCGCGTCACGGTCAAGGTCCTCGACGAGGACCAGATCCGCGAGAAGGGCATGGGCGGCATCTACGGCGTCGGCAAGGGCTCGGCCCGCCCGCCCCGCTTCGTCCACATGACCTACACCCCGGCGGTCCCCGCCAAGGGGCACATCGCGCTCGTCGGCAAGGGCGTCACGTTCGACTCCGGCGGCCTCTCGCTCAAGCCGAGTGACGGCATGATGACGATGCGCTGCGACATGGCCGGCGCCGCCGCGGTCATCGGCGCGATGAAGGCCATCGCCGCGATCGGCCCCGCCGTCCGGGTCGACGCCATCTTCGGCGCCGTCGAGAACATGAACAGCGGCACCAGCTACAAGCTGGGCGACATCCTCACGATGTACAACGGCAAGAAGGTCGAGATCCACAACACCGACGCCGAGGGCCGCCTCGTCCTGGCGGACTGCCTCACCTACGCGACCGAGCTGAAGCCCGACGCCCTGGTCGACCTCGCGACGCTCACCGGCGCCGCCGTCGTCGCGCTGGGGGACTGGTACTCCGCCGTCTACACCCGCTCGGACGATCTCGCGAACACCCTCGCCGCGCGCGCGAACGAGGCCGGCGAGGGCGTGTGGCGCATGCCGCTGCCCGACCTGTACAAGGACAAGCTCAAGGCCGAGTGGGGCGATCTGAAGAACGTCGGTGGGCGCGCGGGGGGCAGCATCACGGCCGCCCTCTTCCTCTCCGAGTTCACCACCGTCGAGAACTGGGCGCACATCGACATCGCCGGGCCCGCGTTCTTCGACTCCGCGCTCATGCACTACGCCGCGGGCGGCAGCGGCACGATGGTGCGGACGCTGGCGCGCTGGGCCGAGAGCATCGGCGACGGCCCCGCGAAGTAGAGGCCCCTCCCCGACGGGCGGATCCGGGCGGCCCGGCGCCGCGGACGGCGCCGTCGGGTCGGCTCCAGGCTCGGCCTACGGCCTCGGTCCGCCGCGCGCCGTGGAC
>JAKFCH010000253.1:0-8958 GCA_036676765.1 Deltaproteobacteria bacterium | reverse complement strand
GCGCCAACGGAGGCCGCAGGCCGACCCCGCAGCGGCCCGACCCGGCGCCTCGCCGGGGCGCGCCCGCATCCTCCCATCCCCGCCCCCACGCGGCTACACTCGCCCCCCATGCCGCACCTGCTCCTCGCCGTCGTCCTCCCGCTGCTCGCGCCGCTCGCCACCGCCCACCCCGGCGACGAGGGCCCCGGCCCCCACGAGCCCCCCGGGGCCACCCCGCCGCAGAAGCCCGCCGAGCCGGCCGTCCCCGACGCCCCGAAGCCGGCGTGGAAGGTCGACGATGCGCACGGGCCGACCCACCCGGTGTCGCTCGATCTGCGCGAGGGCACGTGGATGAGCGTGACCGTCCACGGCGACCGCGTCGTGTTCGACCTGCTCGGTGACCTGTGGGCGATCCCCCTCGCCGGGGGGGACGCGTTGCGGCTCACCTCGGGCGCCGCCTGGGATGCGCAGCCGCGCTTCAGCCCCGACGGCGAGCGCATCGCGTTCGTGTCCGACCGCGGCGGCAACGAGCAGCTCTGGGTGATGGACGCCAACGGAAAGAACGCGCGGGCCATCACCGACGAGGCGGACGCGCGGGTGACCGAGCCGCTCTGGGATCCGAAGGGCGATTGGATCATCGCCCGCCGGCGCACCGTGGACACGCGCAGCATCGGTGTCACCGAGCTGTGGCAATACCACCTCGAGGGTGGCAACGGGTTCCGCCTCACCAACCTCGACGCGCACCCGCACGCCGGGGAGGCCACCACCGACGGCCGCTACCTCTGGTTCTCGTCCCGAAGCGGGCGCTTCGAATACAACCACGACCCGCTGTCGGGCCTCTGGTCGGTGTGGCGGATGGACCGCAGGACGGGCGAGCAGGTCCCCGTCCTCACCGGCGCGGGGAGCGCGTCGCGGCCGTTGTTGTCCCCCGACGGCAAGCAGATCGTTTTCGTGTCACGTGACCGTGCCCAGGCGTTGTTGGAGGTGCTCGATCTCGCCACGGGCAAGCGGCGGGTGATCGCGGATTGGCTCGACCGCGACGAGCTGGAGGCGTTCGCGCTGCACGGCACCTACCCGGCCATGGACTGGACGGACGACGGACAGCTCGTGCTCTGGGCGAAGGGCAAGCTGTGGCGCCTCGCCCTCGACGGCAAGCGGGTCGAGATCCCGTTCCACGCCCGGGGGACATGGGCGTTCCGAGACGTGGAGCGGTGGGACCGCAAGGTGCCCGAGGTCGTCCAGTCGAAGCTGTTGCGGTGGCCGGTGTGGGGCCCCGACGGCTCGGTGGCGTTCTCGGCGATGGGCGTGTTGTGGGTGCGCCGGCCGGACGGCGAGATCGAGCGTGTGAGCCCGGGCACCGGCTACGCGCCGGCGTGGAGCCCCGACGGCACCTCGCTCGCGTGGACCTCGTGGAGTGACACCGACGGCGGCCAGCTCCACGTCACCCGCCTCGGAAAGAAGCGCACCGACGAGGTCCTGCCGCTCGCGGGCCAACTGGTGAACCCCGCGTGGAGCACGGACGGCACCCGAATCGTGGTCCTGCGTGGCATCGGCGGCCAGGTGACACCGGACCTCGGGAGCGAGAACCACTACGAGATCGTCGTGGCGACCCGCTCCGGCAAGGGCGCGAAGAAGGGGTGGACGACCGCGCTCGTGACCACCACCGACAACCGGGGCAGCGCCGCGCGGGCCTCGCGCCTGAACCTCCACGACGACCGCGTCTGGTTCATGTCCGACCGCGCGGGGGCGAGCCGCGCGCCGGGCCAGACCGCGCTCGTCTCCGTGGCCCTCGACGGCACCGATCGGCGCACGCACCTCGTGTTCCAGGGCGCGGAGGAGATCGTGATCTCGCCCGACTTCCAGCGCGTCGCCTACAAGCTCGATCACCAGGCGTACGTCACCGCGCTCCCGACGTGGGGCGCCGAGGTGGTGGTGGACGGCTCGGTCCCCACCCAACGCCTCACCGAGGTGGTCGGCGATTGGTTGGCGTGGACGCCCGACGGCGCCTCGGTCACCTGGGCGACCGGGCCGACGTTGTCACGCAAGCTGGTCACCGGCGTGGGCGCGCTCCGCAAGGATCCCGAGACGGGCAAGCTGCCCGACGCCGACTACAAGACGGGCGTGGAGACGGTGAAGGTGGCGCTGGAGGTGCCCCGCGCGCGCCCCGAGGGCGTCCTCGCGCTGACACACGCCCGCGTGCTCACGATGAAGGAGGGCACCGAGGACCAGGTCCTCGAGGACACCACCGTCGTCATCGACCGCGACCGCATCGTGTCGATCGGCGGCCCGGTGCCGGCGGGGGCGAAGGTCGTCGACTGCACGGGCAAGACGATCATCCCCGGCCTCGTCGACGTGCACGCCCACCTCCACTACACCGCGGGGGACGTGCTCCCCGAGCAGGAGTGGCGCTACCAGACCTCGCTCGACTTCGGTGTCACCACCGTGACCGACCCGTCGGCGTCGACCGATCTGGTGTTCACCCAGGCCGAGCGCGTCGAGGCGGGCTTCGAGAAGGGGCCGCGGGTCTACTCCACCGGCGGGGTGCTCTACGGCGCGCTCTCCAACGGCGGCGCGAAGACGGCCGATCCCGACGCCGCGCGTCACCACGTCGCGCGCATGAAGGCGGTGGGCGCCACGAGTGTCAAGGTCTACCAGCAGAGCCAGCGCGAGCGGCGCCAGTGGTACGTCCAGGCGTGCAACGAGCTGGAGATCCTCTGTGTCCCCGAGGGCGGCGGCGACCTGTTCCAGAACCTCGGCATGGTGCAGGACGGTTTCCACGCCATCGAGCACTCGCTCCCCAACTCGCCGGTCTACGGCGATGTCATCCAGTGGATGGCGGGCGGCCGCACCGCCTCGAGCGCCGGCACCGCGTGGACGCCGACGCTGCTCGTCGCCTACGGCGGCCTCATGGGCGAGAATTGGTTCTACCAATATCGCAACCCCATCGACGACGCGCGGCTCCTCCGCCACTTCCCGCGCCGCCTCCTCGACGCCCAGTCGTGGCGCCGGAACATCCTCGCCCAGGACACCGACTGGAACTTCGTCGCCGCCGCGCGCGACGCCGCGAAGGTCGTGCGGGCCGGCGGCATGGTGACCCTCGGCGCCCACGGCCAGCTCCAGGGCCTCGGCGCACATTGGGAGCTCTGGGCGCTCGCGAGCGAGGGCGCGCTCACCCCCATGGAGGCCCTGCGCGCCGCCACCCTCCACGGCGCCACCTACCTGGGCCTGGACAAACAAATCGGCAGCGTGGAAGTCGGCAAGCTCGCCGACCTCGTGGTGCTCGACGCCGACCCGCGCGAGGACATCCACAACACCGTGAAGATCGGGTTCGTGGTGAAGAACGGGGAGGTCTGGAAGTAGGCGCCGTGAGCGGACTCCCCCGCGTTACGTCCGGCCTCCCCATGTCCGCCGACCTCGACGCCCACCTCGCCGCCGTCCGCGCCTGCCGTCGGTGTCCGGCCATGGTGCCGCCGCCGATCGTCGGGCGCCCGGTGATGAGCCGGGTCTACCTCGTCGGGCAGGCGCCGGGGCCGCGGGAGGGCGCCCTCGGCCGGCCCTTCGCGTGGACCGCCGGGCGCACGCTGTTCGGCTGGTTCGCGTCGCTCGGGTTGGACGAGGAGGCGTTCCGGTCGCGGGTCTACATCGCGGCGGTGTGCCGGTGCTTTCCGGGCAAGATGAACGCCGGCGGGGACCGCGTGCCGAACCCCACCGAGGTCGCCAACTGTTCGGGGTGGATGGCGGCCGAGCTCGATCTGCTCGACCCCGAGCTGATCCTCCCGGTGGGGCGGCTGGCGATCGGGCGGTTCCTGCCCTCCGCGCCGCTCGAACAGTTGGTGGGGCGCATCCACCGGGTCGAGGTGGGCGGCCGCGCGCGCGACGTGCTGCCGCTGCCCCACCCGTCGGGCGCTTCCACGTGGTTCCGCACCGAGCCGGGCAAGACCCGCCTCGCGGACGCGCTCGCCTGGCTGGGCAATCACCCGGAGTGGCGGCGGCTGGTGGAGGGGTGAGGGTTGGGGCGGCGGGGGTCCGGCGGGTGCGCCGCCCCTGCGCCGCCCCACCGCGCCCCCCCAGAGATCAATTCCCCGAAGCCGCCTTCAGCTCGTCGAACCCCGGCAGGTTCGAGAGATCCGGCACCACCACGATCTCGATCCGCCGGTTGGCGCTCTTGCCCTCGGGGCTGTCGTTGGGGGACACGGGCTTGAACTCGCCGTAGCTCGCCGCGCTCACGCGGTTGTTCGGCATGCCGCCCGCGACCATCGTGCGCACGACGGTGAGGGCGCGCGCCGAGGCGAGCTCCCAGTTCGAGGGGTACTTCCCGGTCTTGATGGGCACGTTGTCGGTGTGGCCCTCGACCTGGAAGGTGCGGTCGGGGATCGAGGCGAGCACCGTGGCCACCTCGGTGATGGCGGCGTCGCCGTCGGCGGAGAGCTCCGCGGAGCCCGACGCGAACAGGATGTCGGTGGCGAGGGCGACCACCATGCGGCCGTCGCGGATCTGGACGCGCAGCTTGCCGGCGTCGATGAGCTTCTTGAAGCGCACCAGCAGCGACTGGTACTCGGCGATGCGCTGCTCGGCGATGTCGCGCCGGGTCTCGAGCTCGGAGAGAGCGGCCTTCATGTCCTCCACGGAGGTCTTGAGCTTGGCCTTGTCGGAGATGAGGCCCGCCTTCTCGTCGAGCAGCGCCTTGCTCCGGGTCGACTCGGCGGCGAGGGCGGCGTCGAGCTCCGCCTTCTTCGCGTCGAGGGTGGCGAGCTTCGCCCGCTCCTCGGCCAGGGCGGCCTCGAGATCGGTCAGCTTCTGGTCGCGCTCGGCCACCTGCGCGGTCAGGGTGGACCGGGTGGTGTCGAGCTCGTTCTGCAGCGCCTCGTACTTGCCCTTGCCGACGAGGCAGCCGCCGAGCATCATCGCCATTACGATGGTCATCGTTCCTTCCAGGGGATGTGGTGTGGCTTGTTCTACCACGCCTCGCCCGGTCAGCCGCTCTCCGACCGGGGCGCCTCCGGCCGGACGATCTCGGAGACGGCGCGCTCGGCGCTGGCAATCTCCCGTTGCAGCTCCGCCTCCGCGGCGGGGCCCGGGCTTCGCGCGAGGGCGGCTCGCAGCTCGGCGAGGCCGTCCTCCGGGCGCCCCTCGTGGACCAGCGCCCGGCCGGCGGACTGGCGCGCGCTCCACGATCCCGGGTTCGCCTGCGCGCCGAGGACGAGCGCCTGCCGGGCTGCGCCGACGTGCCCCGACTGCGAGAGCCGCATCGCGAGCGACCGCATGGACGCCTCCTCGGCGCGCCCCCGCGTCGCGAGCTCGGCGGCGAAGGAGAGGGCGCCGGTCACGTCGCCGCGCGCGAGGGCGTCGGCCATCGGCGCCTCCGCGGCGGTGCGCGCCTTCACGCCGGCCACGAGGTCCGCGAGGTCGTCGCGCCGGTACACCTTCCCGCGCACGACCACGGTGTCGACGCGGGCGACGTTGCGCACGTCCGCGACCGGATCGCCGTCGACCACCACGAGGTCGGCGGGGCGGCCCGCGGCGAGCTGGCCGGGGCCGGTGGCGCCCCCGTAGAACGCGCCGGGGGCGCGGGTCGCGGCGGCGAGCACCCGCCCGGGCGTCATCCCGGCGGTGTCGAGGGCCACGAGCTCGTCGCGCAGGGTGTCGCCGTGCACGAGGTAGGGCACCCACCCCGAGTCGGTGCCCGCGAACAGCGGAATGTCGGCCGCGTCGAACGCGCGCACGAGCGCGCCCTGGAACGCGAGGCTCTCCCCGAACCACGCGGCGTCCGCCGGGCCGTGGGCGCGCCGGTAGGGGTTGTTCTCGCGCCCCCAGTTCGCGCGCTCGAGCGGCGGCATCCACGCGTTGGTGGGGCGGGCCGCGAGCGCGTCGATGTCGTCGCCGAGCATCCGTGCGATGCGCTCGATCGCCACGAGCGTGGGGGTCACCGCCGTGCCCCCGCTCTTCAGCGACGCGACCGCCGTCGGGATGCGGCGCGGTTCGAGCCGGCCGTTGAAGAAGGCGAACACGAGCTCCTCGGTGTGCTCCACCGTGGCCTGGCGTCGCTTCATCGCGTGGAGGAGGCCCACCCGCTCGGACAGGTGCCCGACGACGCGGAGGTGGTGCGCCGCGGCGGCGTCGGCCACGGCGTCGTAGAGGCCCACCTCGAGGTCCCCGTGGAGCTTCACGAGGTCGTAGCCGGCGGCCGCGTGCGCCCCGACGACCCGGGCGGCGTCGGCCTCGGAGCCCACCTCCTCGGTCGTGCCGAAGAGCGGATCGTCCACCTCGTCGATCATCGGGCCGGTGGTCCAGAGGCGCGGGCCCACGAGCCCGCCCTCGTCGACGGCGCGGCGCCAGTCGAGGGTGCGCGGCGAGCCCGACATGTTCACCACGCTGGTGACGCCGGCGGCGAGGAACAGCGGCAGGTCCCGCTCGTCGAACACGTGCACGTGGGCGTCGACGAGCCCGGGGAGCACCCAGCGGCCGGCCACGTCGACGATCCGCGCGCTCGCGGGCACGACGATGTCGGCGGCGGGGCCGACGGCCACGATGCGATCCCCCTGGAGGAGCACGGTCGCGTCGGGGATGCTCGCGGCGGGATCGGGGCGGTCCATGGGGAGCACCGTGCCGCCGATCAGCGCGGTCATCCGGGGGCCGCCGGTCTCGGGGGCGAACCCCAGCATCACGAGAGGCCGCGGCGGGCCGCGCTCGACCGCGCCGCCGACCACGGGCAGCGCCGCGGTCACGAGGAGGATGGGCACGAGCAACGCGCGGACCGGCCTCACGGATCCTCCTACTCGCTCAGCTCCCGCTCGATGTCCGCGAGCGCGCCGCGGATGCGACGGTCACGGTCGCCGTCCCCGTCGTGCGCCCCGTGGACCCCCCGCGGCTTCCGCTCGTCGAGCGACACGACCGCGAGGCCGAGGGGGCCGCCGTCCACCTCGAGATCCTTCCCGAGGAGGACCACGCCGCCGTCGTACCCCTCGGCGAGGGCCTCTCCGAGGGCGTCCCGCCACGCGGGGTCGTCCCCCACGTAGTCGTAGATGGCGACGCACGGGCGCGACGAGCAGTCCACGTCGAGCAGCTCGGCGCCGGGCACCGCCTCCAGCGCGGCGTACATGCGCGCGTCGGGCCCGAGATCGGGGTCGAGGTCGAGGTGATCGGCGTCGTCGCCACGCGTGAGCCCGCCCGAAAGGGTCACGGTGCGGCGGGTGATGTCCTTCTGCTCTTCGGCGATCGTGAGCGTCGGCACGGTGACGGTGCCCGTGCTCGGCGCCCCGCTGCCCTCGCGCGGCCGCGGGATCTCGACCGGGTGGGCCGCGAACGCGCGCGACTCACCGGCCGCCATCGCGACGGCAGCGCCCTCGCCGTCCACCACCGCGGAGCCCCGCTCCACCTCGACGGTGACGCGCAGGGTCTGGACCCCCGGGTCCTGCACGCGGGCGGCGGACGCGACCGGGGCCCCCGTCCCGTCGAACCGCGTCGGGGAAGGAGCCGCGTCGGCGACGGGCCCGGCGGCGGGGCTCGCGGCGTAACGGAGCTCGGCGGCGGCCTCCGGATGCCCGGGATCCGCCACGACCGCCGCGGCGCTCCCCACGATTACGACGCCGGCAGCGCCGTGGATCGAGGTGCCCGGCTCCACGGTCACGTGGGCACGGCCGTCGATGCGCACCCGCACGTCCCCCGCGCGGAGGTGGGCGGCGCCGTCGATGGTGGTGGTGCCTTCGGAGAGGGCGATCTCGGTGGGCGCCACGGGGGGCGCGTACGCGGCGGGCCCCTGGAGCCCCACCACCACCCCCGCGGCGAGCGCGATCGCGGCGATGACGGCGGTGACCCCGAACCGGCGGCCCGGCCCGACGGCCGGCGTGGGGCGCGAGCGGCTGACCGGCGGCGTGCCGGGAGAGGTGCCCAGCGGCGAGGCCGGCATGCGCGCCTCGGCCAGGAGCCGATCGAGGAAGGCCTCGCGCCCCTGGGGCGAGGTCGGCGCGCGGGCGAGCGCCCGTCGGCGCGCGGGCGGGAGCCGCCCACGGACGGCGTCCGCCTCGGGATCGAGGGTGTCGTCGGCGCTCTGGAGCCAGTCCCGGTCGAGCGAGCCAGTATCCAGCCAGTCGTCGGCCCGGTGGTCGTCGGCGTCGAAGGCGTGGGCGGCGGTCTGCTCCGCGAGGCGGGCCGCGAGCGCGGGGGGCGGCGCCTCGAACGCCATCCCTCCGAGCAGGTCCGGGAGCGCGGACAGGTCGGCCCACGCCCGGGCGAGCGCGGGATCTTCGGCGATGCGCCCCCGCAACGCGGCCTCGGCCGTCGGGTCGAGCTCGCCCGCGAGCAGCCGCGAGAGTTGTTCGTACATCACGGGCCTCCCAGGATTTCCACCAGGCGTGCCCGCGCCCGGTGGAGCCGCGACTTGATCGTCCCGACGGGGACGCCCTCTTCTTCCGCGATGTCTTCCAGCGCGACCCCGTGGACGTGGTGCAGGATCACGACCCGCCGATGCACGTCCGGGAGCTGCGCCAACGCGCCCTCCAGCCGCCCGAGCTCGGGCCGCGGCACGACGGTCGTGAACAGCTCCTCCTCGGGGTCGACCGCGATGCCGCGCACCTTGCGGCGGCGATGCCGGTCGATGAGGTGCCGGTGCGTGATGCGGGCCACCCACGTCTTCACCGACGCCGGCCCGGTCATGTCGAAGCGCGGCAGCGCGCGGAGCACCTTCTCCCAGATCTCCTGGCAGGCGTCCTCGGGATCCGGGTCGAGCTGACGGCACATCGACCACACCACCGGCGCGAGCTGCTGGATGAGGGAGCTCCGCGCCTCCGGATCTCCGTCGATGGCCAGCGCGAGGAGGGAGTCCGTGGTCAGCATGGGCGTCCCCACCCTACACGCGTCGGCGGGGCTCGGCGTTCCCAAGGCGTTCCGAAATTTCAACTCCTTTCCGACGAGGGCGGGGCGTGCCCCCCGGGCGAGGGCGCCCGGGGGTCGGTCGCCTCCGGGCTCGGCGCGGGCGCCTCG
>JAKFCH010000252.1:0-8302 GCA_036676765.1 Deltaproteobacteria bacterium | reverse complement strand
AGGGCACCGGCACCTGGACCGGCGCCACCTCGGGCCAGCTGGGCCGCGGCGGCGGACCCGGCGGCGGGCATGCGGCCGTGTCGGCCTCCCACCGCATCGTGATGCGGCCGTCCTCGACCGACGCCGTGTAGTGCCCCGGGAGCGAGGCGAGGAAGTTCTGGTCGAAGCGCGTCCCGTCCTTGGCCACGGCGGCGAGCTCGAGCTCGGAGCCCATGTAATAGCCGCCTTGGCACTTCCGAAGGTCGAAGGCGGCGTCCGGGGGCACGGCCTTCGCGCTGCACGTCCAGCCGAAGGTCGGTGGGTCGAGCGTGAGGCACGCCGGCGCGGCCTGCGCCACCGTCCAGCCGTTCATCGTGCGAGCCTCGATCACCACGCCGGGGCCGAGCGCCACGATCCGCGAGAAGCCGTCGCGATCGGGGTAGCGGACCTCGATCGTGTGCACGCCGCACGCCGGCATCGGGACTCGAAACCCTTCCGACGGGCTCGGGCGCTTCTCCGTGTGGGTGGCGCGCCCGTCGAGCAGCACCACGGTCGGCGGAGGGGCCCCCTTGGCGGGGAAGACGATGAGCTCGCCGCAATCCACGAGCTCAGCCTACTCCACCACGGGCGGACCGCCCCCCCTCAGTTCGCCCCCTCCCGCTCGCGCACCGCCCGCCGCCAGATCGCCACCAGCGCGTCCGACGTGAGCACGAACGTGATCGCGTCGAGATCCCAGCGGCGCTCCCGGCACACGCTCACCGCGATGGGCGCGGCCTCCTCCGGGGGGTAGCCGTAGACGCCGCACGAGAGCGCGGGCAGGCCCACCGTCCGGAGGCCGTTCGCCTCGGCGAGCGTGAGGGCGGCGCGGTAGGCGGCGGCGAGGGTGCGCCCCGGGTGGGGGTCGGTCCCGTAGATCGGCCCCACCGCGTGGATCACGAAGCGCGCGGGGAGGTCGAAGCCGGGGGTGATCCGCGCCTCGCCCGGGGGGCAGCGCACGCCCCCCACCGCCGGCAGCGCGCGGCACGCGTCCATGAGGCGCCGGCCGGCCGCGCGGTGGATCGCGCCGTCGAGCCCCCCGCCGCCCGCGAGCGCCGCATTGGCCGCGTTGACCACGGCGTCGGCTTCGAAGGTCGTGAGGTCGCCGCGGAGCACGTGGATCGGGGTCACCATGCGGGAAACCTACCCGGACCCACGCGGCTCGGGTAGAAGCCTCCCATGATCCCGCTCCTGTCGTTCGTCGCCGCCGTGCACGCCGCCGCGCCCATGGAGCTCGTGTCGCGCACGGGCATCGCCAAGCGCATGTCCACCACCGTCGGCACCAAC
This sequence comes from Deltaproteobacteria bacterium, assembly GCA_036676765.1. Classification (GTDB taxonomy): domain Bacteria; phylum Myxococcota_A; class UBA796; order UBA796; family SXON01; genus CAJBVW01. Next base: position 7,000 of record JAKFCH010000252.1, on the reverse strand, counting down.
GGCGCGCCCATCAGCACGGCCGACTTCGTCGCCGCGATCCTCGATTGCGAGCGCTACCCCATGACGGCCTCCTACATGGGCGTCAAGGCGCTGCTCGAGTGCCGCACGCTGGAGAAGCGGGCGGACGGCTACACCGTCGTCTACCAGCGCACCGGCGGCAACGCGCTCGTCGGATCCCGCCACTACGTCATCGCCCTGAAGGTGACCGAGCAGACCGACACCCGCGCGAAGATCGAGTGGGACCTCGTGAAGCACACCGGCGGCAACGGCGCTCCGTTCGTCGGCCCCTACGCCGCCGCGCTCAACGCCAACGAGGCCGTGTACACCCCGTTCAACACCGGCGGCTGGACCTACGACAAGGCCGCGGGCACCGTCACCTACTCCGCCCAGTCCGACCCCGGCGGCACCGTCCCGGGCTGGCTCGTGAGCGAGGCTGCGGTGATGGCGTTCCCGCTCGAGCTGTTGAAGTCGAAGTGGGGCGTGGCGCCGTAGGGGCTCAGGACGGCGCCACCAACGTGAACATGAAGCACATCTCCTCGTCGGTGCGCTCGCCGTAGCGGATCTCGCGGGGGGGTGTGTAGAACAGGTCCGGGTTGGACGCCGAGTTGTCCCACGTGCAGGAGAACGCGAGGCTCTCGCCCACCACGATCTCGATTGGTTCGAGGTACTGGTAGGTCATCTGGTTGCCGAAGTCGTAGGCGCCGTCCACCAGGCAGCTCTCGGTGCCGTCCACGTGCTGGATCGAGGCGGAGAACCGCGCGCCGAGCAGGTGCATGTGGGGGAACATGCCGTACAGCGTCAGGTCGAGGTAGCTGTTGAGGAAGCTGTCCCCGTCCTCGTGGGCGGCCGCGCCCGCGGGGATGACGAAGTCGTGGATGCCGATCGGGGCCATCTGCGCGACGTGCTCCACGGCGTCGGTGGTCCGCATCGCGTAGCCCGACTGGTCGGAGAGGCCCTGGGTGCCGCCGTTGTCGTAGTAGTGCATCTGGAGCACGAACACCTCGTCGCTCCCGACGAGCATCCCGACCCCGGCGGGGAGCTCGACGGGGAGCATCCCGGGAGCCCAACCGGCGAGCATGCCGGTCTCCCCGACGCCGCTCCCGTCGATGCAATCGTAGCCGGAGGGGTCGAGCGCCGTCTCCGGGAGCGAGGCCCGCGGGGCCTTGCCCAGCACCACGTGGTGCACCATCGCCACCCCGTCGACGATCGGCGCCATGGCGGTGACATAGAAGTCCTCGTCCCGCTCGGGATCGAGAATGAAGCAGCGATATTCGTTCGCGGGGTTCTCGGCGTCCAAGTAGGTCGGCGTGTACGGCGCCGGGAGCCGGAGCTCGAGGTCCGGGTTCGAGAGCGCCTCCGAGGGCACCTCCACCGCCGGGCGGCTCGCGGGGTCCCCGAGGGGCGCGGCCGCGTCCGCCCACGCGACCAAGGTGGCGCGCTCGTCGTCGGAGAGCACCAGCCCGTCGGAGCCGGCGTAGTCACGGCACGCCGGATCGGAGGCGGGGGGCGGCATGCGGCCGCTCTCGACGGCGGTGACCATCGCTCCGGCCATCGCGACGGCGGTGTCGGGGTCCGTCAGGTCGATGCCCCCCACCCCGCCGGGCTGGTGGCACCGCGCGCAGTGGGTGTCGACGAGCGGCGCCACGTCGGCGTACCAGCTGGGCGAGGTCGCCTCCGTCGTCTCGCTCGTGCAGGCGAGCGTGAGCAGGATCCACATCGGCACCTCGGCCGACGACCCTAACCGGCCGGGCCTCATCTGCTCAGCTCGTGAGCGATCCTGCCCAGACGCGCGCCCTTGGGCCGGCGCCGTGGTGCGCCTCGACGATCCGGGCGACGGCGAGGAGGGTCGCCTCGGACCCGAGCGGGCCCGCCAGCTGCGCGCCGATGGGCATGCCCGTGGGGTGGAGGCCGACCGGGACGCTGAGCGCCGGCTGGCCGGTCACGTTGAAGGGGGCGGTCCACACGCCGAGCTTCGCGACCTCGCGGAAGAAGCGCTCGCCGTCGTCGATGGCGAAGCTCCCGATCATCGGCGGGGGCACGGACACGGTGGGGGTGAGCAATACGTCGCACCCGTCGAGCCACTGGCTCCAGCGGTCGGTCAGCGCCCGTTGGCGCTCGCGGACGAACGTCGTGTCGACGGCGCGACCGGCCTCTCCCAACCAACGTGTCACCGGCTCCGCCCGGTGCCACCGCATCACGCGGACCTGCGCGAAGAGGTGTTGCCAGATGGGCAGGAAGTCGTCGACGTCGCCGAGCGGCGCGGCCGCCTCCTCGACGTGGTGGCCGGCCTCCGCGAGGAGCTTCGCCGTCTCCTCGACGGCCCGTCGGATGTGCGGATCGGTGGCGACCAGGGGGGTCTCGTACACGACGCGGACGCGGAGCGTCCCCGACCGGGCGGGCTCGAGCGGCGCCCCCTGGACGGCGATCATCGCCTCGGCGTCGTCGACGTTCCGGGCCAGGGCACCGCAGGTGTAGATGATCCCCGGGTCCTTCAGGCCGAGGTGGTTCGGCACCCGCCCGCGGCCCGCCTTGAGCCCAACGAGGCCGCAGAACGACGCCGGGATGCGGATGGACCCGCCGCCGTCACTGCCGTGGGCGACCGGCAGGAGCCCCGCGGCCACCGCCGCCGCCGCGCCCCCGCTCGAGCCGCCGGGGGTGCGCGCCGGATCCCACGGGTTGCGCGTCGGCGCCGCGCCGACCGGCTCGGTGATCGGCACCACGCCGAGCTCGGAGGTGGCCGTCTTCCCGACGAACACGAAGCCCGCGGCCCGCAGGCGCGAGACGCTCACGTCGTCCATCGGCGACCACACCGCGGGCATGGCCTTCGAGCCGAAGCGGGTGGTGCGGAAGCGGACGAAATTCAGGTCCTTGATGCCGATGGGGACGCCGTGGAAGGGCGCCTCCGCCACGCCGGGGACCCGCCGCAGCGCGTCCTTCTTGCGGGCCGCCTCGATAGCCCCGGCGTGGAACACCTCGACGAAGGCCCCCAGATCCGGATCGTGGGTGGCGATGCGTTCGAGGCAGAGCCGCACCACCTCCTCGCTCCCCACCTCGCGGCTGCGGATGGCGCGGGCGAGGGCGACGGCGCCGATGTCGAGGGGATGCATCGTCACCAGCTCCACCGTTGTCCGAGGCCCAGCACCACCGCCCGCGCGCCCGCGGCGCGGATCTCGTCCACGAAGCCCGCGACGTCGACCCCCGGGAGCTGCCGCGGCGGCGCCCCCCACGGCAGCGTGAAGTCGTCCCAGTGGCACGGGATCACGACCTCGGGGCGCACGATGTCCACGATGCGACGCGTGTAGTCCTGCCGATACTGCCGGCCGACCGCGCAGAGGCACAACACGTCGGCGCGCACGTCGGCGAGCCGCTCCTCGTCGTAGTCGGCCGAGTCGACGTGGAGGACCCGCGCGTCTCCGAGGTCGAGGTGCCAGTTGTAGACCTGGCCGTGGCGGAGCGCCCCCACGCGCGGCGGCCACGACGGCGGCTGCAAGATGTCGCCGGGGAACGGGATCTTGCCGAACAGCGCCTTGCCGTGGCGGGACGCGAACGGGGTCACCGTGGCGGCGCCGCACCGGATCGGCCCGTCGGCGCGCACCATCTGCGCCTCGGGGAGCCCGGCGGCGCGGCCGATGTTGAGCGTCGCCTCGGAGCCGAGGAGCCGCGCCCCGGTCTGCTGGCACACGATCGGCGCGTCCAGGGCGTGATCGTAGTGGGCGTGGCCCACGAGCACGTCGTCCGCGACGGGGATCTCGCGGGCGAGCAGCGCGGCGTCGGGCCGCAGCCGGCCGAACAGGGTGGTGAGGATGCCCGGCCTCGACAGGTAGGGGTCGAGCACGAACGTGCGCCCCGCCCCGGTGAGCACGAAGCCCGCGGTGCCGAGGTACCGGACGCGGTCGCCCTGGGAGGCGGGCTCGGTCTCGGGGGCGCGCCGCAGCAGCGGCTGCAGGAGGTGGCCGGCGCGCCTCACCGCTGCGACATGTTGTTGCCGCTCGGGTTGGTCTTGTGGGCCATCCCCACGACCTTCGCGGCCACCTGCACGACGGCCTCGCGGACGCCGTTCGGCGCCACCTTCCGGAGCGGCGCGAGCAGCACCGCCTTCACGAGGCGCGCGGCCAACCCGGTGTTCACGCGCGCCTCGCCGTCGAGCAGCTCATGGTCGAGACGTAACCGGCGAAGGCCGCCGGCGAAGGAGGGGGCGGCCGGACGGCGCGGACGCCGCCGCCGCGGCGACGTGGTCGCCGAAGGGGGCGTGGGCGGCTCAGCGTGTGCGGACGCTTCGGCGGCGGGGCGGGGGCCTCACCGGATGGTCGGGCCCGAGTCACCCCCCGCACAAGTCCACCCCGACCTCCGCCGTGAGCGGCCACGCCGCGCCGCTCGCGACGGCGAGGCTCTCGACCGGCTCGCCGAGGGCGGTGACCGTCGGTCCCAGCCGGAGGGTGCACGTGCAGGTCTCGCCCGCCGTGAGCGTCAGCGCCAGGACCGGGCTCCAGGCGCCCGTCGGGAGCGCGGGGGCCTCGGTGAAGCCCAGGACCACGGCGGAGACGGCGCCGGACTCCGCCACGAACGTCGCGTCGTAGCCGAGGTCGCGCAGGCCCGCGGGGGTGTCGACGACCGAAGCGCCGAGCGTGCCGGCCGTGGTCGCGGCGGTCACGCTGCAACCCTCCGCGGTGACGGCCAGCGACCACGCCTCCACCGCGAGCGTGTCCGCCCGGAGCTCGACGGTGCCGCTCGACGAGAAGCGCGCCTCGATCGGGCTGCACGCGGGCGTCGGGAGGGGAGCGACGCTCGCGCACGCCGCCTCGGCCGGCAACGAGAAGCCGCCTTCGAAGAGGTGGATCAGGAGCGAGAACGCGTCGTCGAGCTCCACGCGTTCGTCCGGGACGAGATCGATCGCCGCGGGGCACGGCGGCGGGGCCCCGCCGTTCGCGACGGCGCGGAGGATCACGACGGCGTCGGCGAGATCGACCGCGCCGTCCCCGTTCGCGTCACCCGGGGGGAACGCCTCCGACGCGGCGCGCGGGCAGGTCGAGGGGTCCGCCTCGGCGGGCTTCGGCGGCGTGTCCCCGTCGCACGCGGCGGCGAGCAGGAGCGCCACCGCCGACAGCATCGGATAGGGGGCGGGTCTCGTCCGTTCCACTGCTTCACCCTCGGGAGCCCCCATGTCACACGCACGCTCGCTCACGTCGACCTGGATGGCGCTCGTGCTCGCGGGGTGCGCGGCGCCCGGGCCCGGCGCGCCGCTGCCAGTGGCCACGACGTCCGCGCCGGTGGCCCCCGCCTCACCCGTGGAGGCGGCGACGGACTGGCCCTTCCGCACCACCACCCAGCTCGGGCGCGAACCCGGCCGCTTCCGCGCCACGGGGATCGGCGCGCTCGACCGCGCCGCGCTTCCCCACGCCCCGCCGCCGGGCCCGCCCCCGACCACCACCCCGAGCACCGCCGCCCGGCTGCTCCCGTCGCTCACCGGCGGCACGTTCGACCGGACCTACGGCACGGGCCTGGAGAGCGCGATCGCGGCCTTGCCGGAGGCGCGCCGGGTCCTGGGCGTGGCGGGGGTCGACGGCACCGACCTCTTCGGCACCGACGCCACGGCCGCCCTCTGCGAGGACCCCCACGTGCTGCTCTCGGTCGACGGCGCCGAGGCCTCGCTGGCCGTCCCCGCGTCGTTCTGGTTCGCGGGGCCGCTGGAGCGAGACCGGGCCGCGCTGTCCGGGGAGTGCGTCGCCGAGCTGCTCGCCGACGGCACCGTGGCGTCGTCCACGTGCGAGCCCGCCGAGGCCCGGGCCCACTTCCCCGAAGGGTCGGCGTGTCGCGACTGCCTCACCGTCGACGGCGATCACGCGCGCTGCGTCGACGCGGGCGAGTGCCTCCCGACGGCCACCCGCCAGGTCCAGACCGGCGGCGCCTGGTACGGCGTGCTGCGCGCGCCGGCGCTCGTGTGCGCCCCGGACCACGTGGAGGACACGTTCGTGCTCGTGGAGGATCTCGCCGAGGCCGACCCCCTCCCCGAGACCTACGACCACGGCGGCGTCTCGGCGCACTGCATCCAGGCGTGGGACGGCGAGGCCGTCGACCTCTACTGCGACTTCGGCGACTACATGGCCATCGGGGACGCGCTCGCCAGCCGCGTCGACTTCATCCGCGCGGAGGGCGCCGCCTCGACGTGGGACGGTCGGGTCTCCCTCGTGGCGAGCGTCCAGGTCGAGACGCACAGCTTCGCGTTGTCGTGGCTCTCGGAGCGAGGCGTCACCGCCGTCTCCGCGCCGAACGGGAGCGTGCCGGACGGGTGGGGCATCAACCCGCGCGCGCTCCGCCCCGGCGGCGTCGATCCCGAGGAGCCCGAGGACACCTTCGCCCGCGACTACATCGCGGCGTTCGTGCTCAAGATCGCGTCGACCCGCGACGGCGTCCCGGTCAACCCCGTGAACCACAACCGCTGTGCCGACGCGGACTGGGAGGGCCCGCATGCCGACGGCAGCTACTCCTGCGACCAGCCCGGCGCCTGGACCACGGTGGGGTGGAACGACGACGCCGTGGTCGCCTGGTGGGACCAGCCCGCCCGCGAGATCTACGCCTTCCCCCTGGTGACCCTGGCCTCGACGGGCCTGCCCGACCCCTCGGTGCCCGGTGGCCTGCTCCCCGAGGTGCTCGGCTCGACCAGCCTCGCCGACGACGAGTGGGAGGCCTGCGCGTGGCCGCAGACCTTCGTGCCCGACCGCGTGCGGCTCTACGACCCGGCGCCCGGCACCTCCGACGAGGGCTACGCCTCGTTCGACGGGCAGACCTGGCGGTTCGGCCGGGATCCCGACGTGGACGTGCGCCTGTTCCTCGCGACGAACCAGCTGCGGGAGTTCTGCCCGCCGTAGAGGGGCCGCGTCTGGGCGCGACCGCCAGCCTCCGCCTCCCGGCGTCGGCAGGCGGTCGGGCTCCTACAGGCTCGCCCTCCGGGCTCGGTCGGCCGCGCGCGGACGCGCGGCCGGACCGCGCCGGCCCGGGGCCG
>JAKFCH010000251.1:0-4058 GCA_036676765.1 Deltaproteobacteria bacterium | reverse complement strand
CCGTCGGGCGTGGGCGCGAGGAGCACCTCCATGTCGTCCACGTAGGGAGGGCGCGCGCCGAGGGCGAGCGATTGCCACGCGGGGTCCGCGGCGCGCGGCGGAGCGCCGGCAACGCCCGCCACGAAGCTGCCCCGGCTCGGGAGCGTCACGATGGTGCCCTCGCGGGCGAGCACGGCCACGGCACGCTGAACGGTGAGCGGGCTCGCGGCGAAGCGCTCGCAGAGCGCCCGAACCGAGGGGAGCGGCGCGCCGGGTGTCGCGTCGGCCACGAGCGCACGGAGCGCGGTGACCAGGCGCGCGGGGGCCTGACCGCGGACGGCGGGCGCGGCGGACGACGAGGCGGGCGGACGTGACACGGGAGGGCTCATCTGTTATCGCTATCCATGAGTACCAACGATAACGTAATCGTCGCCGAACGGGAAACGGACGGGCTCACGTGGGGCGCGCTCGCGGTGCTCGTGTTCAGCTTCTCGATGGTGGGCACCCGCGCGGCCGCCCCGGAACTGGGCGGCGTGTTCGTGGGGCTCGGGCGCGGGCTCGTCGCCGCGGTCCTGGCGACCGGCGCCATCTGGACGTGGCGGCTCCCGTTGCCTGCGCGGCGCCACTGGCCGGGGTTGGTCGTCGTCGCGGCGGGGTCGGTGATCGGCTTTCCGCTCCTCTCCGCGATCGCGATGGAGCACGTCCCCGCCAGCCACGGGATCGTGTTCACCGCGCTCATGCCCGGGGCCACCGCGATCGCGGCGGTGGTCCGCGCCGGCGAGCGCCCGTCGCGCGGGTTCTGGGGCTGGTCGTTCGTCGCCGCGGCGCTCGTGGCCGGCTTCGCCGCGACGCGGGGCGGCGGCCGCCCCGAGCCCGCCGACGCGCTGCTGTTGGGCGGCATGATCGTCTCGGCGATCGCCTACGCGGAGGGCGGTCGCCTCTCCCGCGAGCTCGGCGGGATGGCGGTGTTGTCGTGGGCGCTCGTGTTCGCCCTCCCGGTGCTCCTCCCGGGGGTCGCGCTGCGCGCGTGGCTCGCCCCGATCCACGGCAGCCCGGCGGCGTGGCTCGGCTTCGCCTACGTGTCGACGTTCAGCATGTACCTCGGGTTCCTGTTCTGGTACCGGGGCCTCGCGCGCGGCGGCATCGCGCGGGTGAGCCAGCTCCAGACCGTCCAGCCGCTACTCGGGCTCGGCTGGTCGGCGCTGCTCCTCGGCGAGCCGTTATCGCTCCCACTGGTGGTGACGGCGGCGGCCGTTATCGGGTGCGTGGCGATGGGCCGGCGCGGGTGAACGCCGCCCGCTACTCCCAGACCCTGTTGTTCACCTGCACCCGATCCACCCACATCACCTCGCAGGCGCCGCCGCCGGTGTCGGTGCGGACGGTGGACGAGCGCGCGAGCACGTTGGTGCCCGCGTCCTGGATCACGACGAGGAACCCCTCGAGCGCCACGAGATCCCCCTCGCGCGCCGAGCGGAGCGCGCGCCCGACGTTCGCCTTCCCCTCCGCGGGGAGCGTGTGCACGTTGCCGACGTGGCTGGTGATGTAGGCGCGCTCCGGGTCGGCCACCGGGCCCTCCGAACGCCAGAACAGGAAGCGCGCGTCCTGGTAGAAGGTGTACGCCTCGGTGAGGCGCCGCACCTGGTCCCCCCAGGCGACGCCGAGGTCGACGTCGAAGAACTCGCTCGTCCACACGAGGTCGTAGGCGTGCGCGCTGAGCACCTGCGCGGTGAGCGCGTAGCGGTGGGTCTTGATGACGAAGAAGGTACGGTCGCCGCGGTGTACGGTCACCGGGACCGGCGCGTCCAGCTCCTCCTGCAGCGGCTCCTCGCCGAGCGAGAGCGGCGCCGCGCCCCGGCCGCCCCGGGGGTAGTCGCGCACGTAGGCGTAGGCGAGGTAGACCCCTACGAGCACGACGGCGACGGGCATCCAGCGGGGCACGCCCCCTCGTATCACCGCCCGCACTCCGCGCGCGCGGACCGGCCCCTCACGCCGCCGGTGCGCTAAGCTCCGCGCGATGTCCCTCTTCTTCGACGTGCTGGATCGGGTGAAGACCCTGGAGGTGCCGCTCCGGCGCTACGTCGCGCCCGACCGCTTCCACCGCGTCGAGATCGAGACGAACAGCCGGTGCAACCGCGGCTGTCACTATTGCCCGGTCGCCGTCGACCCCCGCGCCGGCCACGAGATGCCCGAGGCGCTGTTCTTCTCGCTGCTCGACCAGCTCGCGGAGATGGGGTTCCGCGGGCGCCTCTCGCCCCACTTCTTCGGCGAGCCCCTGCTCGACCCGCGCCTGCCCCGCCTCATGGCCGAGGCGAAGAAGCGCCTGCCGCACGCGCGCATCGTCATCTACACCAACGGGGATGCCCTCACCCCGACCAAGGCCCGTGCCCTGCTCGACGCCGGCGTGAGCGTGTTCATCGTCACGTTCGAGCACGGGGAGTCCGAGGCCTTCCAACGCACCCGCAAGTCGCTCTCGTGGTGGACGTTGCGCCGCCGCTTCCTCGTGCGCCACTTCGAGGCCGACGTGAAGGCCCCCTTCAACCGCGGCGGCAGCGTGCTCTTCGGCGACAAGGAGCTCCACATGAGCGCCTGCCACGCGCCGTCGAGCCTCCTGGTGATCGACGCGTGGGGCAAGCTTAAGCTCTGCCCCAACGACTACTACGGGCGCGAGGACTGGGGTGACACCAACCTCACCCGCCTCGCCGAGCTCTGGGACATGCCACACTTCCGCGCCACCCGGAAGGCGCTGCTCCGCGGCGAGTTCGAGAAGGAAATCTGCAAGACGTGCGTCGGCACCGTGCAGCCGCTCCACCCGCTCGCGGACCACCGGTAGCGCGCGTCGGCGCGCCGGTCCGGGGCCCCGCCGCGATAGCAGGCCGCACGCCCCCCGGATGGAATCGATGTCGAGCAGCAAGACGATCACGGACGACCCGACCCGGTCGGATGCGGAGGGGGCCGGCCCGGAAGCCGCAGAGGAGTCGGAGCAGCGCCTCCAACGCCCGGATCGCAACGTCCACCGCGCGGCGATGACGGACCTGAAGGACCTCGCGAACCGCCTCGCGAAGCTGCCGCCGAGCGTCCGGCGCACCCTGCCGCTGGACGCGGAGCTCCTCGCGGAGCTCGAGCGCCTGGCCACCGCGGCGCAGATGCCCCACCGCCGGCGGTTGCTGATGCGGGTGAAGCTGCTCCTGGGCGCCGAGGATCTCGAGAAGCTCGGGGCCGTGCTCGAGGGCGACACCGACGCGGCCGCGCTGCACCGCGTGCTCCAGCGCTGGCGGGTGCGCATCCTCGAGGGCGACGACACCGTCATCCAGGCCTTCATGGAGGCCTACCCGGCCGCGGACCGCCAGGGGATCCGCACCGCGGTCCGGGACGCCCGGCGGACGGGGCCCGTGGCCGCCCGCGCCGCGACGCGGCTGCTCCACCTGCTCCGGGCGGCGGCGGCGGCGACCTCGGCCGAGGCGGCGGAGGCGGCGGCGGCGGACGAGGACGACGCGCTGGGCGACGCAGCCGAGGAATGAACGGTCGCCGGCGCGACACACGATGTATCACCCGAGCCAAATGTATCAGCGAGGCGGGTGTATCACCGTGTATCGGTAGCTCCGCGGGCCGCCGACCCGCGCGGGGAACGAAATCGACGTGAGCACGTCGCGGACGCACGGCGCGGCGTCGGGGATGAGCGTGCCGTCCAACCCGACGGAAACCACCTTGCCGGTCGGGGAGACGAGCAGGCGCGTGCGGAGCTGGACGACCTCGATGGGCGCAAGGCACTCGGCGAGTCGCGCGGCGTGCGCCGCCACCACGAGCTGGACCTCCACGGGCGGTCCGTCGACCACCTGGACCCCGGCATGCCGCGCGGAGAGCTTCGCCTCGCCGCCCGGGGCGATGCGCACGAATTGGTCGATGGGCCGTTGCACCCGGGGCCGAGGCTCGGGCTGGTCGAACGCCGCCGGTGGGAGGAGGAGGGCCTCGACGATCGGCGGGGAGAAGCGACGCGAGGAGCGTGGCGACGGCGATGCCATCGGATCAAGGCGCCCCCTCCAATTCGAGCAGGTAGTGCACGAGGTCGGCCGCCTCCGCGG
>JAKFCH010000250.1:0-11268 GCA_036676765.1 Deltaproteobacteria bacterium | reverse complement strand
CGCCCACCGCCCACCGCCCGAAACCCGCTCTCCACGCGCGTGAGGTCCGCGGAGGGCGCCGCCTTTGGCGGCGGTCCGGCCGGGCGCCCGCCTCACGGCCTGCCGACACCGCGGTCGCGATGGGGCGCCCGGCCGACCGAGCCCGGAGGGCGAGCCCGCAGCGGACCGACCCCCGCCGTCCGCGGCGGGGGGCACGCCCTGCCGAATCAACGATGGATCAGAAGACGCCGATCTCGCTCGCGTCCTCGCGGCCGAGCACCTTGCGCTGCTCGTCCTGGATCCAGATGATCTCTTCGAAGGCCGCGGACAGCTCGCCGTGCTTCACCGCCGGGCGGATGGCGAACATGCCCTTCATGCGGACGGGGTTGAGCATGTGGATGCGGTTGCTCCGGAGGAGCGTCGCGGCGTGGGCGCTGCGCGGGAAGCCGGTGGCGACCAGGCCCTCCTTCGGGAGGACGCGGTGGCCGACGGCGCCCTCGTTCACGAGATCCATGCGGTGGTTCACCGCCCAGGCGCGGGCGAACACGAAGATCTCGCCGACGGTCTTCCATCGGCTGGCGTAGCCGCAGCAGGCGCGCAGGGTCTCGCGGGCGACGGTCACGACCTTGGGCTCGTCCGCGCCGAAGCAGAGGGTGAACCCGATGTCGCCGTAGGCCTCCGCGGTGGCGGGGCCGAGGTCGATGCTGATGAGGCTGCCCGGCTCGAGGGGCCGCCGCGACGTGAGGCGGCCGAGGATGCTGCCCCCGCCGGCGTCGGGGCCGATGCGGACCCGGGGGGCGTGGAACCAGCGGTCGAAGCCGTGGGTGTCGAGTCGGGTCTCGGCGAGCTCGACGACGTCGCGCTCGGACATGCCGGCCTCGAGACGCCCGCGAACGTCCTCGAGCATGGCGATGGCGCGACGCTGGGCATCGTCGAAGCTTCGGATGGGTTCGGGAAGCTCGGTCATGGCGGGGCGAACCTACCACGGTCATCGGGCGGCGTCCGGAGCCATCGGCTCGGCGCCGAGATCCGCGGCCGGGGACCCCGCGCGAAAACCTACGGCACCGCGTCGTGCACGAACGCGGTCGCGTCCACGTACACGGGGCCGTCGTCATAGAGCATCCGGTAGGTCAGCCACGTGGACATCACGCGCTTTACGTAGTGCCTGGTCTCCCGGAAGGAGATGGTCTCGACGATGAGGTCCGTGGGGGCGTCGGGGCGGGCGGCGAGCCACTTGTCGGCGTTGCCCTCGCCCGCGTTGTAGCCGGCGAGCGCGAGCGCGCTGTTGCCCTTGTAGCGGGTGTGCAAGGTGTCGAGGTACCAGGCTCCGATCTGGAGGTTGGTCGGCACGTCCCAGATCTTCGTGGAGCTGTACGACACGCCCATCCGCTTGGCGCAACCGCTCGCGGTGCCGGGCATGAGCTGGGAGAGGCCGCACGCGCCGGCGTGGCTCTTGATCTTCGGGTTGAAGTTCGACTCTTCGCGCACCAGCGAGTGGAACACCCGCGCGTCCCACGTGAAGCCGTCCGCGGCGGCCTGCACGTCGGCCCAGTACTCGTTGGGGTAGGCCTGGCGCAGCACCTTGTAGGGGTTCGGGCCGAGCACGTCGGGCGGGTGGGACTTCAAGTAGGCGCGGAGCCGGTCGTGGGCGTAGAGGAAGCTCCCCGCGTCCGTCATCAGCCCGGTGACGATGGCCATCTCGGCGCCGCTCATCTCGTCGTCGTCGATCGTGTTGAGCTCGGTGAGCGCGTCGGTGAGCAGGCCTACACGCGCGAGGCCCATGGCGTTCTGCACCGCGGGGCGCGCGCGGAAGCTGTCGCGGACCTGCCAGGGGGCGTCGTCGGGGTCCATCACCGGGCGCGGGATGCTCGCGGCGCGCTCGGGCGCGAGCTCGGCGAGCCGCGCGGCGGCCAGGAGCCCGTAGTAGTGCCAGGGCGCGTCGCGCGCGACACGCTCGAGGCCGTCCACCGCGGCGGCGAGAGAGGCCGCGTCGGTCGTGCGCTTCTTCGTGTCGGTGATCGAGGGCCACGCGCGCCAGCGGGCGCCCCAGTAGCGGGCCGCGAGCACGTCGGTCGGGGCGGCGGAGAGCGGGAGCTCGGTGGCGGCGCGATCGGCCCAGCGGATGGCCTCGGGAGTGTCCCCCTCGAGGAAGGCGCCGAACGCGAGCCGCCACGCGCTCTCCGCGGCGAGATCGCCCTCGGGGTGGGCCTCGTAGCCCTTCGCCCAGAGCTTGCGGGCGCCGGCGAGATCGCCCGCCTCCTGCATCGCGACGCCACCGAGCGCGTAGCCGTCGTCCGCCATCGAGTGAGACGGATAGCGCTCGGGGATCTGGGCGTACAGCGCCGCCGCCGCGCCCCACTCCTTCTTGCGTTCGAGGGACTTGCCCGCGACGTAGAGCGCCTTGGCGCCGCGATCGTCGTCCTTGCCGACGCAGCCCGCGCCGAGCGGCCCGAGCACCTCGGCGGCGAGGGTGACGTTCGCCCGCTTGTGTTGGGCGCGGCCGTAGGCGTAGCGGTAGCGGCAACCCACGGCGTCCTTGGTGCCGACCTCCGGCAGGCGGGGGCCGAGGAGCGCGACGGCGCCTTCGTAGTTGCCGGCCTCCTGGAGCCGATCGCCGCGCCACGCGAGATCCTCGATGCCGGGGGGCGGCATCAGGGCGGCGGCGGCCTTGTCCTCGGCGGTGCCCGGGTAGGACCGGTAGATTCGGCGGAGGTAGCCCTGCCCCTCGGGCGAGCTGGTGCCGCTCTTCTGCGCGAGTGCCCAGAGCGCGAGCGACGAGCCGGGCGCCGGGTCGGGGCGCGCGGCGAGCGTGGTGTAGACGGCGCGCGCGTCGGACGTGCGCTCGGCGAGTCGGTACGCCTCGGCGAGCGCGAGCGCGGCGCGGACCTGGATGGGCCCGTCGTCGGGGAGCTTCTCGAGCGCGGCGATGGCCTCGACGGGCTTGCCGTCGGCGATCAGGAGCTCCCCCACGAGGAGCTGCACGTAGGCGGCCGGCGCGTTGACCGCCGAGCGCACGGGCTCGAGGAGGGTCACGGCCTCCCGGGCGCGATCGAGCCGGTCGAGCGTCCACGCGAGGACGAACGCGTGATCGCCGGCGAGGGCGCCGGGGAGCGTGGTGCGATCGATTGTTTGGAGCAGCGGCAGCGCCGTGGCCCACTGGCGCTCGGCGAGCGCGGTGGCGAGCGCCGGCGGGTACGGCAACGCCGCTTTGAACGCGGTCGGCGCGAGCGTGGTGAACGGGCCCGTCGGCCCCGGGGACACCGGCACGGCGGGCAACGAGACGCTGGTGCCGACGGTGCTCGTGGGGGAGGCCGCGGGGGCGCCCGGGACGGGGGCCTGCGCGAGCACGCCGGGGAGGAGGGCGAGGAGCAGCAGCACGGGGAGGTCCGGGGCGAACGGGGGCGGGTTCCCCTGCTTAACGTGCGACACGTCGGGCTCTTCCATCGGGGCGCAACTTGACGTGACAAGGGGAGCGCGAGCGGGAGCGTGGGGGGGCTCGAGAGGGCGCGCGCGCGGCGGTGCCCGGCGCCACGTGGCCCGAGGTGTCCGTCGTCGTTCCGTCGGCGCCGACCGCCGCGCCTGGGTTCACCCCGCCGGACTCGGGCCCGCGGATCCAAGCACATCGCGGACCCGGAGGGCCGCCTGAACCCCCGCCGCCCCCGCCGCCCCGCCGCCCCGCCGCCCCGCCGCCACTGCGCCGCCACGACGGTGCCCCCCATCGGCCGATCCCCGGGGCGTTGCGGGGCGGGGAGCCCCGCACGAGGGGCCGCGCGCAAGGCGCGCGGCCCCGACCATGCCGAGCGGGTCGCCACCCTCGGTCACCGCTCGACGCCCTCCCGGGGGCGTCACCCCCCCGCAGCCCCGCGTCTCCTCGGTGTTCAGGCCGGTAAATTGCCCGGACGAGTCGCCAAGGAGTTTGTGGTAGCCTCGTCGGTCATCAAGGGCCGTATCGGATGCTCCCCCTGCTCGCCTCTCTCGCCCTTGCAGCGTGTCCCGCTCCGACGACGACCGCGCATCTGTCGCAGGCGATCTCCGCGGCCGAGTCCGCCTACGCGCAGATGGATCTCGATGCCTTCAAGGCCGCACGTGCGAGCGCCGACTCCACCCTCGAGTGCCTCGGGGAGACGATGACGCCGCCCGACGCGGCCGCCTACCACCGCCTCGTCGGATTGGACGCGTACATCGCCCACGACAGCGTGCGCACGTTCGCGGCCTTCCGGGCCGCCACCACGCTGCAGCCGGCGTACACGCTGCCCGCGTCCCTGGCCCCACCGGGAAATCCCCTCGAGGCCGCCTACCAGGATGCTCGCTCCGCGTCCGCGCCGACCGCGCGGTCCATCGTCGCGCCCCCGGGCACGCTCGCCTACGTCGACGGCACACGGACCACCCTCCGGCCGGCGGACTGCCCGACCCTCCTCCAGCTCGTCGCGAGCACGGGAGAGGTCCTGTGGAGCGGCTACCTCCTCCCCCGCGCCGCCGATCCCGATTGGACGGACTTCGGCCTCCCAGCGCGGGCGGCGCCTGCGCCCGTCGCGCTGGCGGGCGTCGCCGTCCCTGCGCGGAAGCGGTCGTCGCCCACGCTTCCGCTCGCCCTCGGAGCCGGGGGGGCGGCCCTCGCCTCCGGCGTGATCTACGCGCTGGCGCTCTCGAGCCGCGCGGAGTTCGACGATCCCGAGACCCACCAGGAGGACCTGGCCGCGCTCCGCGCGCGCACGAACGGCCTCGTGTATGGCGCGAGCGGCGTGGGCGTGGTGGCCGTCGGACTCGGTGCCGTCGCGGTGATCTCGGTGGCCTGGTGACCGAGGGGCGCCGCTACCGCGTCCTGGGCACGCTCGGCCGCGGCGGCTTCGGCACGGTGTACCGCGCCGAGCTGCTCGGCGAGGGCGGCTTCGCCAAGCCGGTCGCCCTCAAGGTCTTGAACCCGGACATGGCCGAGGTCGCCGAGGTCGCCAGTCGGCTGCGCGACGAGGCCCGCGTACTGGGCCTCCTCCGCCATCGGGCGATCGTCCAGGTGGACGGCCTCGTGCTGATGGAGGGCCGATGGACCGTCGTGATGGAGTACGTCGAGGGAGTCGATCTCGGCTCGCTCGCGGAGGCCGCCGGTCCCTTCCCGGTGACGGCGGCGCTGGAGATCTGCTCCGAGGTCGCGAGCGCGCTCCACATCGCCTACACGCGGGTTGGTGACGATGGGCGCGCGCTGTGCCTGCTGCACCGCGACATCAAGCCGTCGAACATCCAGGTCACGGCAGCCGGGGAGACCAAGCTGCTCGACTTCGGCGTGGCGCGCGCGGAGTTCGAGGGCCGCGAGGCGGAGACCCGCTCCCTCATGTTCGGCTCGGTGGGCTACATGTCGCCGGAGCGGCTCGACTTCATCGATGGCCCCGCGGGGGACGTCTACGCGCTCGGCGCCGTCCTCTACGAGCTGGTGGGGGGCGAGCCCTTCGGCAAGACCTCCTCGAAGTTCGAGCGCCACCGCGCCCGGCTCGGGACCGGGACCGATCACCTGCGCGACCTCGGCGTCGACGACGACGTGGTCGAGCTCGTCGTGAGCCTGCTCGCCTACGAGCCGGCCGAGCGACCGCCCGCCCGCGAGGTGGAGCGCCGATGCGTGGAGCTCCGGTCCCGCCTGCGCGGACCCTCGCTGCGCGACTGGGCGGAGGAGGTGGTGCCTCCGTTGGTGCAGGACCGTCCCCTCGGAGCCGACTCGCTGTCGGGATCGATCCTGATCGAGCGGACGGGGAGCCAGGACCTGCCCCCGCGCGCGGAGGCGTCGAGCGCGCCGGCGCGATCCGAGTCGGCGGCGAGCGCCTCCTCGGATGCCGTGCGGGTGAGGGATGCTCGAGGATCGGCCGCCGATCGCCGGGGCGCGAGCGGGTTCACCACGGCGCCGATGGTGCGCACGGTCGGCGCGGTCGTCGTCGCGTCGACGGCGGGCCTCGGGCTCCTGCTGGCCGCGCTCCTGGGCGGTTGGCTCCTTCTGCGGGGGCGCCCACCGCAGCCCGGCCAGGCTCAGGCAGACCAGGCTCAGGCAGACCAGGCGCAGGTCGTCCCCGATGCCGCGGACCCGCTGCTCGCCGCCGAGGCGCCCGAGGTCGAGGAGGCCGGGAGCCTGGCGGCCATCGAGGCTGCGGCGGAGCCGCGGCCGGACGAGCGGGCCTCTCGGAAGGGCCGTGTTCCGTCCGGTGATGCCCACAGCGGCGACGCGCAAACGCTCGCCGCGTCGGTGGAGTCAGCGTCCTCCGCCCCCATCCCGCCCTCCTCGCCGACCTCCGCGCCCACCGGACCCGCGTCCGCCTCGCCCGTTCCACCCGAAGCCCCCGCGGCGCACACGGGCATCGTCCGTGTCGAAGGCGATGCCCGCACGGTGTTCCTCGTCGCGGAGGGCCGACGTCATGCGACCGGTGCCGTGGAGGCGCGATCCTACACGATCGAAGCCGTTTTCGGCGAACGGCCCGCCGTCATCGCCGGGAGCGTCACCGTCCCTCCTGGGGGAGAGCTCACCCTCCTTTGCAACTCGGTGTTCACCCGATGCACAATTCGATGATCCTCATGTTGTCCTTGCTCGCCTCGGGATGTGCATTCATCACGGAGGAAGATCTGGCGGGTCGCCTCGACGCCGACGGCGACGGCGTGTCCTGGTCCGACGACTGCGATGACGATGACGCCGCGCTGGCGACCCCTGGCACCTGGTACGCGGACGGCGACGGCGATGGGTACGGCGCTGGAGCGGCGACCGAGGGGTGCGCACGGCCCGAGGGGTTCGTCGCGACGGCGGACGACTGCGACGACCTGGCGCCGGCCGTACATCCGGACGCGGGGGAGGTCTGCGACGGAGTGGACGACGACTGCGACGGCGCGGTGGACGACGACGACCCCGACCTCGTCGGCGCGACCTCCTGGCACCCGGACGAGGACGGCGACGAGTTTGGAGACCCCGCCGTCACGGTCGAGGCGTGCGGGGCGCCTGCGGGGCACGTCGCCGACGCGACCGACTGCGACGACGGCGATGCCCGTTTCCATCCCGGCGCCGTGGAGAGCGACTGCGGGGATCCACTCGACTACAATTGCGACGGATCGACCGGCGCCGACGACGCGGACCGTGACGGGTCGCCCGCCTGCCAGGACTGCGACGACGCCGACGCGGAGCGGAGCCCCGACGCGACGGAGCGTTGTGACGAGGTGGACAACGACTGCGACGGGGCCACCGACGAAGACGACGCCGCTGACGCCGCTTCGTGGCACGCGGACGCCGACGGGGACGGCTACGGGGATCCCGACGCCACCGCGGCTGCGTGCTCCGCCCCCGAGGGCTACGTGTCCGACGCGACGGACTGCGACGACGCGCGATCGGGGGTGAGCCCCGCGGGCGTGGAGGTCTGTGACGCCGATGACACGGACGAGGATTGCGACGGGGCGGCGGACGACGCCTCCGCGACGGGCGGCACGACCTGGTTCGCGGACGTGGACGGCGACAGCTACGGCGACGCGACCGCGGCCACGATCGCGTGCGATGCGCCCTCGTCCCACGTGCTCGACGCCACCGACTGCGACGACGGCGACGCGGGGGTGAGCCCGGCCGCGGCGGAGGTCTGCGGCGGCGAGGACGAGGACTGTGACGGCCTCACGGATGACGACGACGCGTCGGTGACCGGCCGATCCACGTGGTACGCGGACGGAGACGCCGACGGGTACGGGGGCACCACCGTCGCCTCCGCATGTGACGCACCCTCCGGCTACGTCGCGGCCGCGGGGGACTGCGACGACGCGACCGCCTCGGTGAGCCCCGCCGGCACGGAGACCTGCCTGACGGCCGCGGACGACGACTGCGACGGCAGCGCCAACGACCTCGGGGCGTCCGGCTGCACCCCCTGGTACCTCGACGCCGACAGGGACGGCCACGGTGACTCGACCACGCAGTGCACGTGCGTCGGTGCCGGGTCCTACACCGCGGCCGACGACGAGGACTGCGACGACTCCGACGCCTCGGTCAGCCCCGACGAAGCCGAGGTGTGTGGCGACGGGGTGGACAACGACTGCGACGGCGGCGCGGGCTCGTGCGGGATCACCGGCACGGTCGCCCTGTCGACGGCCGACGCGCGGATCGAGGGCCACGCCTTTGCCGATCAGCTCGGCTATGGCGTGGGCGCCGTCGAGGACCTCACCGGCGACGGCCTGCCGGACCTCCTGATCGGCACCCCGTTCCTCGCCGGGAGCGGCTCGAACTCCGGCGGCGTCTACCTCGTCGCCGGGAGCACGCGCGGCACCGTCGACGTCGTGAGCGTCGACACCGCCCTCCGGTACGGCGAGGCCGCGTCCGACCAGGTCGGCTACGCGATCGCGTCCGGCGACTTCGACGCGGACGGCACGCCAGACCTCCTCCTCGGGGCGTACGCGAACGACCGCGGGGGCACCACCGCGGGCGCCGCGTTCATCGTCGAGGGGCCGGTGACCGGCAGCTCCAGCCTCTCGGGCGCGACGGCCATCCTCACCGGCGAGTCGGCGGGCGACGAAGCCGGCTACACCGTCGCGAACGCGGGCCTGGCCGACGGCGACTTCCGCGAGGAGCCGCTGATCGGCGCCCCGCACGACGATGACGGGGGCGCCGACGCAGGCGCGGTGTACATGTTCACGCGGGCGATGTCCGGCGCGTCCAGCCTCGCGACGGCGGACGGGAAGCTGATGGGCGAGTCCGCGGGGGACAAGCTCGGCTACGGGCTCGCGGGTGCTTTCGACTTCGATGGGGACGGCTTCGACGACACGATCGTGGGCGCGCCCCTGGAGGACTCGGGCGGGTCGAGCGCGGGCTCGGCCTACGTCGTCTCGGGAACCTTCTACGGGATCCTCTTCGTCGACTCCGCCGCGGAGGCCGTGCTGCGCGGAGAGGCGGCCGGCGACAACGCCGGGATCGACGTGTCGGGCCTCGGCGACTTCGACGGCGACGGGCGCGACGACATCGTGGTGGGCGCTTCGGGCGGCGATCGCGCCTACGTGGTCCGCGGCGGCACGAGCGGCACGGTCTCCCTGTCGTCCGCAACCTTGCGGATGGACTCCACCGGGCTTGGCGAGCGCTGCGTCCAACAGGCCGGAGACATCGACGCCGACGGGCTCGTGGACGTGCTCGTGGGCGCCCCCTTCGTCGGCAACGGCACGACCTACCTGGTGCTCGGCGGCGCGTCGGGCACGATCCTCCTCTCCACGGGGGCGGATGCCGTGCTCACGGGCGAGACGGGGGGCGACTACGCGGGCATGGGTGCCACGGGCGTCGGCGACGTGGACGGCGACGGCTTCGGAGACCTGCTCCTCGGCGCGTACGGCTACGACGGCGGGGCGGAGGCGTCCGGCGCGGCCTACCTCGTTCTCGGCGGGGGAATCTAGGACCCGTTCTTCGGAGCCCGGTTCATCCCCCCGCCGCCCCCACCCACGGCTTCGCCCCCGAAAGCGGCGCCGCCGGGTCCATCGCCGCGACCTCGACCACCGCGCCGAGCAGCACGCGGAGGCCGTTGCGGAGGTTATCCACCGAGACGTGCTCGCCGTGGCCGTGCTGGGTCTCGGCCTGCTCGACGGTGACCTCGAAGGGCGCGAGGCCGTACGCGCGCACGCCGAGGGGACGGAGAATCAGCGAGTCGGTGAAGCCGATGGAGAGGGCGGGGCCGGCAACGGCGTCGGTGCGCCCGGCGACGACGTGACGCGCGAGCGCCCGGTAGAACGGATCGTCGGTGGGGCTCTCGTTCGCCTCGCGCGCCTGGATCACGTCGAAGCGCACGAGCGGGTCGGGCACGAGCGCGCGGAGACGGGCGAGCATCGCGTCGGGGGTCGTGCCCGGGAGGAGCCGGCAGTCGAGGTTCGCGAACACCTCCGACGGCACCACGTTCGGGGCGAGGTCGTGCCCGCCCGCCATGCCGTACCCGGTGACGTTGATCGTGTCGGTGAGGAGCGCGCGGCCTGCGTTCTCGGCGAGGAGCCGCCCGTGCAGCAGGCGCGGGTGCCGCAGCGCGTAGCGGTAGAGCCCCTTCCGCGTCCCGCCCACGTTCCAGAACAGGTCCCGGAGCGACGCGTGCATCGTCGGCTTCGGACGGTACGCCCGGAGCGCCTCGACCGCGTGCCCGAGCCGCGCCGGGGCCGACTCGGGGTTGGGGTTCGACCCGTGCCCCGCCGGCCCGGACGCGACCATGCGCACCCAGAGGAGGCCCTTCTCCGCGACAGAGATGCCGAAGACGGTCTGGCCCTCGAACAGGAGGTCCTCGATGCCGAGCCCGCCCTCGTTGATGACGTGGGAGCACCCGATCTTCGACCAGTGCTTCTCCGCGATCTCGAGCATGCCGGTGTTGTCGATCTCCTCGTCCGCCACGGCGAGCAGGATCACGTCCCGACGCAGCGGCACGCCGAGACGCGCGAGCTCGATCATCGTCATCGCTTCCACCGCGCCGAGGCCCTTCATGTCGAGCGCGCCGCGCCCCCACACCACGCCGTCCTCGATCGTGCCGGAGAGCGGCCCCTTGCCCTCGGGCCACCGGTCCGCCTCGAAGGAGGCGACGTCGATGTGCGAGAGCAGGCACAACGGCGGCTCGAGGTCGGCGCCGTCGAGCCGCGCGACGAGAGACGTGCGGCCCGGCGCGTGCTCGATCTGCTCGGACGGGATGCCCACCGCGGCGAGGCGCGCCGCGAGGAAGTCGGCGCCGCGCTGCTCGTTGCCGGCGGGGTTCGTCGTGTCGACACGGATGTAGTCGGCGAGGAGCGCGGCGGTCTCGTCGCCGGCAGCGGCCCAGTCGATCGGGAGCGCGGGGATCGGGGCGGGCGCGCCGATCGCATCGGGGGCGCCCACCAGCAGCGCGACGAAGAGCGGAACGAGCATCCGGGGCGTTTATCGCGCGGTCGCCTCCGACCGGATCCACCGGGCCGCGAGCGGGCGTCCCGCCATCCGCCGCCATAGGCACCCCCGTGCCGCCGAACGCCCCCACCGACCCCGCCCCCGCCCCCGACACGCACCCCGCCCTGCGCCCCCCGCGCTGGCACCTCGTCGGCCCCGGCATCGTCGTGGCCGCCACGGGCGTCGGCGCCGGCGATCTCGTCGCGACGCTCATCGCGGGCTCCCGCTACGGCTACGCGCTGTTGTGGGCGGCGGTCCTCGGCTGCCTCGTCAAGATTGCCCTCGCCGAGGCGACCGGGCGCTGGCACCTCGCGACGGGGCAGACCCTGTTCGCGGGCTGGCGCAGCCTCGGGCGGTGGACCACCGTGTACTTCGCCGTCTACGTCGTCCTCTGGGGCTTCGTGTACGGCGCCGCGGCGATG
>JAKFCH010000249.1:0-47815 GCA_036676765.1 Deltaproteobacteria bacterium | reverse complement strand
GGACATTCTCCCGGCGTAGCCGCCTCGGACAGGACCGTACTTCGGCCCGCCAACCGCCCCCCACGGACCAACCGTCAGAATTCGGCGGCGCCCCTGCGCACGACACCGCCAAAGCGCCCGATTTGTCCCAACCGTGAGGACTTCGCTCCGCGCCGGTCTCGTTGGGCCCGACTACGCCGCCCCGCCGCCCCCCACCCTCCCAGAGTAAGCTCCCCCCAGGACCAACCCGATGCTCCTCCCCCTCCTCCTCGCCTGCACCACCCCCAAGTCCACGCACACCGAGGACACCGCAGACACCGCCACCCCCGAGACCGGCGTCCCGCTCGACTGGGGCGTCGTCGACGCGTGCGACGGCCGGCCGTCGGGCAGCTTCAACGACTGGTTCACCGCCGACACCGCCCTCCTCGTGTACGGCACCGCCCCCGAGGACCGCGCCCTCGCCGAGCGGGTCCTCGGCTGGTACGGGAGCCTGGGCCCCGCGATCGAGCTGCGCGCCGCCATCGACCTCACCGAGGACGACGCCCGGGAGAACCTGCTGATCCTCGGCTCCCCCGACACCAACCCGCTGCTCGCCGCGATGAACGGCTCGCTCCCGGTGTGGTTCGAGGAGGGCGCGTTCACCTTCGGCGGCTATCGCTACACCGAGCCCGGCCACGGCATCGCGCTGATGCACCCGAACCCCTGGAACGCCGACGGCCACGTGCTGCTGTTCGCGGGCAACACCTGGGACGGCGCGTTCTCCACGTTCACCGTGCGTACCGGCGGCACCGACTACGTCACCACCCGCGGGCGCGGCGTGGTGCAGCAGTCCGGGTCGCTCTGCCGCGAGGACACCCCCTGGAGCTGGGTGGAGGGCGGCCGGTGGGACGAGGATCTGCGCGCCGACTGGGAGGCGTGGACCGCCGGCCTCGAGTCGTCCTCGCACCTCGACGGCGCCGAGATCACCCTGACCTACCGCTACCTGCCCGGCTCCGACGCCGCGGCCGACGTCGACGCGCTCCTCGACGCGCGCGCCGCCGACTACGCCTACGTGCTCGCGACGCTCGATCTCGCCCCGCTCGACGCGCCCATCGTGAGCTACCTCTACCCGGACAACGCCACGAAGGGCGAGGTGACCGGCAACGACGGCAACGCCCACGCCAACGACCTGAACCACGAGGTCCACGAGGTCTACGGCGCCGACGTGCACGCGGCGACCGGCCACGAGGACGTGCACGTGATCGCGTGGCACCGCATCGGCGAGACCTCCTACGCCCTGATGGGCGAGGGCCTCGCCGTCGGGATGGGCGGCGTGTGGTGGAGCGAGCCGCTCGACGACTGGGCCACGGGCTTTGCCGACGCCGACGAGATCCCGCCCCTCGCCGCGCTGATCACCGACTTCTGGTCCTACGAGGACCCGTTGACCTACCCCCTGGCGGGCCACTTCGTCCTGTTCCTGCTCGACGGCTGGGGCCCCGACACGCTGAAGGCCCTCTACGTGGCCGACGACCTCGACGCCGCCTTCGTGACCGAGCTCGGCCTGACGACGGACGAGGTCGAGGCCGCGTGGCGGGCGAGCATTCCGTAGGATCAGGGCGCCGGACACGCACCGCGCCGCGTACCGCCACTCGAGGGCCCTGGCGTGGCCCCAGAAACCCACGCCCCGGACGCTACGCCGCCGCCGCCCCTTCGAGCCGCTCCACGCGAGCCGCCCGTAGCCGGCGCGGCAGCTCGTCCGGGTGGAAGAACGCCGGGTAGAGCGCCAGCATCGCGTACGGGAAGATGCCGAGCGACATGGTCGCGGCGATGCCGAGGTGGAGGAACACGCCGATGACCATCCACAGCTTGCGCAGGTCGAGGCGGTTGTAGAGCGCGCGCAGGCGGCCGCCCCGGGTGCGGCTGTCGCGGAACCACCAGGTGAGCAGGATCGGCCCCGCGCCGAGCTCGAACACCATCGTGCCGACGCCCGCGAGCTGGGTGAGCGGGTAGATGCGCTCGAGCCACCCGAACCGGAACGCCGCGATCGAGGGGTCCTGGAGGATGAGGTAGAGCGCGCCGTAGCCGCCGAGGGGCCACCAGGTCACCGAGGTCTTCTGGATGCCGGCGGTGAAGTACATCACGAGCACCTGCAGCACGAGCAGGTGGCGCGGCCACGCCTGCACCGTGTCGCGCGCCCCGAAGAGCCGCGCGCCGAGCCCGCGGGTGAACACGAGGGCGTCCACCGACCAGGCGCGCCCGCACCCGGAGAGCGCGAGCAGGAGGAGAACGTTGCGCATCATCAGGTCGATGCCGCGATCGCCCATCGGCAGCACCTGGGCGAGCTGCGACGAGATCGCGAGCGCGACGAGCGCGGCGAGGGGCGTGAGGAAGCCCGCCGCGAGGCACGCCAGCGCCGCGACCATCCCCGCCCAGGTGGCCCAGGCGGTGGCCTCGGTGGGCGGGAACCAACGGTAGAGCTCGGGCACGGGCTTGCGGCTCATCACGTCGCCGAAGCCGCCGGCCTCGGGCGTGCCCCAGAGCGTGGGGACGAGGTCGAGGGCCCAGACGTACACGAAGTCGTAGAGGAGCACGAGCGCCACGGCGATCCGCACGATCGCGAGCACGCGTGGCGACTCCCGGCGCGCCCAGAGGCCCGCCCACCCGGTCCAGGCGCGGACGACGAGCGGGGCGCTCATCGCTGCACCACGCGGTGGTGCCGCGCGAGCCGCTCGGGGTCGGGTGTCACGTGGGGCATGGTGGAGTGGGTGCGGATGAAGCCGACGCGGGCCTCGTCGGCGTCGGGGTGGTCGGTGAGGGCGAGCCCCCCGACCCACGCGACGAAGTGGGTGTAGGACGCGCCGGGCTTGCGGGTGTTGCCGTCGTACACGCCGCGGACGCGACGGTAGGCGAGCTGGGAGCGGCGCCACCCGGCGTCGGGGTCGAGGGCCGCGTAGACGGGGCGCCACGTGCCGCCCTTCTTGCGGACCTCGATGACGAGTTGGTGGGGGTAGCTGTCGGGGTAGGTGAACAGGCCCCACCCCTGGCCCGTGCCGCTCACCCGGAACCATTCCTTGAACGGGCCGAGCAGGGTGCGGCGCACGTCGGCGAAGAACCTCCCCACCTCGTAGGAGCCGTCCGAGAGCTCCTTGCGCGTCACGTCGATGCCGACGCCGCCGAGGATGCCCACCCACCGGTCGACCTCCTCGATCGCGATGGGGGTCTCGAAGTGCGAGCGCTTCACCGACTTCGGCAACGGCGAGGCCGCGACGCCGTAGACGAGCACGGTCAGCGCGAGCAGCGCCGCGCGCACGTGGTCACGGGGTCGGAGGGGAGCACGGGGGCCGTGGGGTTCATGCACGCGGATAGGCTACCGACAGGATGGTGACCTCGCGACGGCCCTTCGGGGTGTCGAATTCGACGGTGTCCCCCTTCCGCTTCGTGAGGAGCGCGCGCCCGAGCGGCGAGACGTAGGAGATGTGGTGCTTTCCGGTGTCGACCTCGTCCTCGCCGAGGATGGTCCAGGTCTGGGTCTCGCCGTCCTCGTCCTCGAACGTGACGGTCGCGCCGAACAGCACGGTGTCGCCGGTGAACTTCGACGCGTCGACCACCTCGATGCCGTCGAGGCGCTTGCCGAGGTACTGGAGGCGACGATCGATCTCGCGGAGGCGCTGCTTTCCGAACCGATACTCGGCGTTGTCCGAGCGATCGCCGAGGCTGGCGGCGTAGGTCACCTCCGCCGTGATGCGCGGGCGCTCCGTCTTGAGGAGCCAATTGTACTCCTCGACGATCTTCCGGTGCCCCTCGGGGCTGATGTACGACGGCATACTCACTCCTATCCATCCAGCGGGCGACGACGCCCGCCCATCGCCCCATCTGCCCGCCCCCCACCGTTCCGGAGCCCCGATGTTGTTCCTCTTCGTCCTTGCCTGCGCCGTCCCTCCCGACGACGGATCGTGCACCGAGTGGCCCGCGGATCCGGCCGAGCTGGACGGCAGCGTGGACGCCGACTGCGGCTGGTACACCCTCGCGGTGGGGGACCACCTGTACGCGAACGTCTACATCACCGAGGCCGAGGCTCCGTGCGAGGTCGAGCTCGACGAAGGGCTCGTGCTGAATTCTTCCCCGATCTACAGCGCGCTCTCGAACGACGCCCCGAAATGGACGGTGGACGTGGTCGCGGAAGAGGCCGGTGAGGAGCTCCTGGTCGACGTGACGTGCGAGGACGGGACGCGCTGGCAGGCGCGGCTCGACGTCGAGTAGCGCGCGCGCTCCCCGTCCCTTGCGGCTTGCCCGCGGGGGGGGAGCGTGTGAAGCACGGGGTTTCCCGGAGGTCCGATGCTCCTGTCCCTCGCCCTCGTCCTCGTCCTGGGCTGCCAGGAGGGCGGCACGGCCCCCTCCACGGTGGTCATGGCCCGCAACGAGGGGATCCTCGTCTCCGCCCCCGGCTACCGCGCCCGCGTGGAGACCGCGTGGAAGGAGGCCGACGCCGTCACCATCTCCGAGGCGGGCGCCAAGCTCGTCGAGAAGGTGGGCGCGCCGGTCTACGCCGATGCGCCGGACAAGATCCGCGGGCTCGGGCCGAAGATCGAGGTGAAGGACATCCGCACCGACGCCGCGCTGGTGGACCTGTTGCTCGCCACCGACGAGAAGGCCGCCGCCGACGCCATCCGTGCCACCGGGGCCCGCGTGCTGATCGTGCACACCGCGCTCCGCCCCTCGATGGACCGATCGAAGAACGTGATGTCGCGGCTCTACAACCACGATGCGCTCGACCGTTTCCAGCTCGCCCGCGTCGAGGAGGGAGCGCTCGTCTACCTCGTCGTCGACGCGCCGCTGAGCATGTCCCCCGAGCTCGCCCAGCAGTCGATCGAGTGGCTCCGCGCGCGGCTCTCCGGCAAGAACCCCGCGCCGTTCCCGGCGGTGAAGCCCGAGCGCAGCAACTGGACGATGATCGCGAGCCTGCGCGGCCGCGGCCAGGAGCTCGCCTTCTCCCTCGCCGAGGGGGCCACGCTCGACCGCGCGCTGATCGAGATCGCCGACGATCTCGAGACGATGCACCGGCGCAACAAGGAGCCCATCGGGTTTCCCCCGCTCGCCTACCACATGCCCGAGCTCTCCATCGAGCTCCACCGGGTGACCGAGCGCGCGCCCGTGGTACCGCGTGACGAGGCGACCCTCGAGGACCTCTGGGAGATGGGTGTCGACGGCGCGATCCTCCTCGATCGCGTCGGCGAGCGGAAGCAGAGCGGCGTGTGGCCCGGCGCGGTGTCGTCGACCCGCGGCATCACCAAGGCGGACGGCTTCCTGCGCGGCGTGGCGAAGGACTTCCGCTGGGACAGCCTCCGCCCCTGGCGCGACCCCGAGACCGAGCTCGAGCTCGTCCGCACCATGCACTACCTCGAGGTGCCGGGGAAGGGCGTCGTCCCGATGTACCGGGGCACCAGCGCGGTGCCGATGGAGATGGTCACCCAGACGACCGTCCGCGACTCCATCCTGCTCGCCGGCGAGTGGTACCTCGCCAACCTCAACGAGGAGGGCGAGGTCACCTACAAGTTCTGGCCCGAGGAGAACCGCTACTCGAACGAGTACAACCACGTGCGCCACACCCTCGCGACGTGGAACCTCTGGCAGGCCTACACCCTCGACCCCCGCCCCGAGTTCCTGGAGGGCGCCATCCGCGCCCAGCAATGGACCCTGCGGGCGCTCGGCGAGAAGGACGGCATGGCCTACCTGACGCACGGCGGGCAGACCAAGCTCGGCAGCGTCGTGGTGGCGCTGCTCGGCATGATCGAGGTGGCGAAGACCACGGGCGATCACAGCAACGACGAGCTCATGCGCAAGTTCGGCAAGTTCGTCATGTACATGCAGGCGGACTCGGGCACGTTCCGCGGCTACTGGAACCCCGCGACCGGCCAGTTCATCGACCAGGTGAACGACATCGTCCCCGGCGAGGCCGCGCTCTCGCTCATCTACCTCTACGAGTACTTCGACGATCCGCAGTACCTCGAGCCGCTCCCGAAGTTCTTCGAGTACTACAAGCCCTGGTACAAGGAGCGCGCCGAGAAGAAGTCGGAGGGCGGCCCCTGGCCCGCGTACACCTACGACAACGCGACGCGGCTCGAGCTGGTGCAGTTCGGCCCGTGGACCGTCATGGCCGCCGCCGCGTACACGCGGGTGAAGCCCGAGGCGAAGGATGTCGCCGCGTTCGGCCTCGAGGTCGGGCGCTGGATGATCGACACCTACGAGTACACCGAGGACAACGCCCCGTTCCCCGACTACGTCGGCGGCTACTACAAGTTCCAGGGCGAGCTGCCCGCGATGCAGGCGTTCTGCTACGCCGAGGGCACCGCCGCCGCCTACGACATGGCGCTGCGGATGGACCCGGCCCAGGCCGCCTACTTCGAGAAGCACACGCGCGAGGCCGTGCGCATGGGCTTCCAGATGCAGCACGACGGCATCGACAGCATCTACTACTCGCGCCCCATGGAGATCATGGGCGGGATCAAGTACGCGCTCAACGAGCCGAAGGTGCGCATCGACTACGTGCACCACGGGCTCTCCGCGATGTACCAGTGGCTCATGGCATCGCGGAACGATCCCAACCTGCCCCTGATGGCCAAGGCGGAGCCTGACGCGAGCATGAAGGCCTTCCTGAAGCTCCAGGACATGCCGTCGTTCCGCGATCCCGGCCTGCCGATGTGGCGCGCCGGGGATGGCCTCGCCTACCCGGGTGAGGTCGTGCGGACGTCGGTGCCGCCGAAGAAGCTCGATCCGATCGCGGCGGCCGCGGCGGTGAAGCGCCAGCAGCAGGCGACGGTCGAAGAGGACGACGGCGGCGCGGAGTAGGGCCACGGAGGAGCGGCTGCGGGGGCCTCGACGGCTCCCGTAGCTACGCGATTCGTCGCGCCCGCCGCGATGCCTACCCGACGCCCGCCAACCACCGCGCTTCCAACCAATCGAGCGACACCGGCGCCTCCCGGAGCGCCCGGTCGATCGCGCGCACGCCGGGATCCGTGGTGCCCCGCGCGTAGGCCCGCCCGTAGAGCACCCAGTTCGACACCTCGTAGTGGTGCAGGAGCGCGGCGAAGCGGTGGCCGTCGAAGCCCCGGAGGGCCTCGACGCCAGCGTCCAGGCCGTCGCAGGTCACAAGGGTGGTGGACACGTCGAAGAGCAGCTGGCGCAGGTCCTCGAAGGCACGCTCGGGGTCGTCCACGACGGACCGGAGGAGCGCCTCGAATGCCTTGGACGACACCCCGGCGTCGGCCGCGACGGTGGCCATGGCCGGCACCTGGGTGTCGAGGAACGACGAGGACTTGACGTGCCCGAGCGCGCGGCCGACGAGGTAGAGGTCGAACGCGCTCGCGATGGACTCGCCGAGGAACAAGGCGTCGGCGGTCATCGGGGCGCCGCCGGCGGCCAGCGCCTTGCGCGCGGCGTGGTGCCACGCGGCGTGGGCGACCACGTCGGCGTCGATGGCGGCCTCCTCCAGCACGTCACTCGGCTCGGCGGCGTTCCAGAACGTGAGGTTGAGGAACAAAACCCGCTGCCAGCTCGTGCCCGGCTCGGCGATGCGGAAGACGAAGCGGTCGTCGAGGAGGAGCTGCTTGAGCGCCTCGTAGAGCCCGATGTGGCGGAAGGCGCGCTCGTCGCGGATGGTGAGCTGATCGAGCGTTGCGCTCCGGAGCGGCGTCACGGGCCGCACGGCTCGAGGAAGCTCGCGACGTTCGCGACCAGGGCGGCCTGGTCCGCGACGGTCCGGTAGTCGTCCGCCCAGCCGGCGAACGAGCGGTCGAACACGACCCGGCTCCCGTCGTTCCGGTAGGCGAGCGCCGGCGCGCTCCCGATGGTGGCGGCGACCTGGACGGCGGCGGTGTCGATCACGGTGAGCTCGGCCACGGACGCGAAGCCGGGGAGCTGGGAGACGCCCGCGAGGAGCGTCGGGTCGGTGTCGCGGACGGCGAGGGGGGCGCCGTCGGTGCCCTCCCGCGCCGTGTCGTCGAACTCCACGCCGTAGAGCTCGGCGACGAGGTTCACGTCGTCCCCGTGGGAGGCCGAGTCGTCGGTGGGGCCGGCGGCGAGGAGGAGGCCGTTGCCGGCGTCCACGAAGTCGCGCACGACCCGGACCTCGGTGAAGTCGAGCGCGGTGCCGAAGTCCTTGTCGCTCGCGAGGATCCAGAGCTGGCTGTAGCCGCCGGCCACGGCCTCGCTGATGCGGCCGTCGATCGCGCGCTCCCACACGTCGACCTCCCAGGCGGCGAGCGCGGGATCCGTAGCGAGCCCGTCGAAGCGCCCGAGCGCCCGGCCGGCCCCCGCGGTGCCCTCGGTGGAGTACACGAGGATCCGCGCGCAGACCGCCGGGGCGGTGTCGGTGTCCGTATCGGTGTCCGTGTCGGTGTCGGTGTCCGTATCGGTGTCGGCGTCGGTGTCCGTGTCGGCGGGCACCGCGGTGTCGGCCGCGGTGTCGGCCGCGGTGTCCGTGACCTGCTTCTCGTAGACGAGGCGGTGGTCACTGCACGCGACGAGGAGCAGGGCGAGCGTGGAGAGGGACATCAGGGCGCGACCACCTTTGCCATGAAGACCTGATAGCTCTTGCCGTCGTCGCAGAACAGGCGCCCGGCGTAGTGGCCCTCGCTCGTGGGGTGCAGCGGAGACTCGACGACGACGCAGAGGCGCCCGACGAGGGTGGACTTCTCGGCGTGGAGGGCGTCCGCCGGCGCGAGGTCCACCACCTTCACCATCTTGCCCGCGGGGAAGTCGAACACCTCCGCCGGCGGGGCCGCCACGGCCACCGCGGTCGCGACGGGCCCGGAGGCCAGGGGCGCGTCCGCGGGCGCGCCGCCGAAGCCAATCGGGTCGCCGGGCTTCGGCTCCCAGAGTGCGTGGCCGGTGAGGGTGGGGTAGTCGACCCCGAAGTCACCCAGCTCGACGGCGACCTCGTAGAAGTAGTACTCGGTGCCGTCGTTACAGGTGAGCGCTCCCCCGTACCACCGGGCGTTCTGGGGATGGAGCCCGTCGGCCCCGACGCCGCAGACGAGCCCCACGACCGCCTTGCGCTGCTTGAAGTAGGCGTCGGCCTTGCTGATCTTCTCGATGCGGACGATGCTGCCGCCGGGGATCGCTTCGAGCGCGTGCGCGGAGGGCGCGAGCACCACCGCCGCGAGGGCGAGCCCACACGCGCGGGAGAGGGTCCGATGCGCGATCTCGACGCGATGCATGTTCGTTCTCCTCTCGGGGCCCCACGGTCGCGCGCGTGCGTCGAGGGGTCGGCACGGTGCCACGACGGAGGCGGGTTGTCCACCTCCGCCGCGGCCCGGCCCGCCGGTAGCTCCGGACGCGGGTGCTATGCCAGGGCCCCCTGAACCAATTCCTGTACGAGCGCCGGGTTGGCGGCGCCCCGCGTGGCCTTCATCACCTCGCCGACGAAGAAGCCCAGGAGCCCCGTGCGGCCGCCCTTGTAGGCGGCGAGCTGCCCGGGGTTGCGCGCGATCACGTCGGCCACGACCGCGGCGATGGCGCCGCGATCGGACACCTGCCGGAGGCCCTTGGCGGCGATGATCGCGTCGGGATCGCCCCCCTCGGCGAGCAGCACCGCGAGCACGTCCTTGGCCGATCGCCCGGTGATCGTGCCGTCCTCCACGCGGGTGACGAGGGTGCCGAGGGCGGCCGGTGACTTCACGGCGCCGCGGGCATCCTTCGGGAGCTCGTTGAGCAGGAAGGTCGCGAGCGCGGGCGCGTGCACGCCGGCGGTGTCCACGGCGTCGTCGAACAGGGCCGCCAGGGCCTCGTCCGTGGAGAGCAGCGCGGCGTCGTCCTCGGACACCCCGAGCGCACCCATCCAGCGCTCGGCGCGGGCCGCCTGGGCGGGGGTGAGCGGCTCGACGGGGCGCTTCTTCGGCGCCGGAGCCGCGCTCGCCTCGGCGCGCTTCGTCACGGCGGGAGCCGCGGGCTTCTCCGCCTTCTCCGTGGCCTTGCCCCATGAGTCCTTCAAGCCGACGACCCGGTTGAGCACGACCGCGCCGCCGGTGGTGTCGACCGGGTCGGTGTAGAAGTACCCGACGCGCTCGAGCTGGACGTGCGCGCCGCCGCCCAGGGCGAGCAGGCCGGGCTCGGCGAGGGCGGTCACCGTCGTGAGCGAGCGGGGGTTCAGGTGGGTGAGGAAGTCCTCGTCGCCCGCGTCGGGGCGCTCGTGGGAGAAGAGGCGGTCGTAGAGCCGCACGGTGACCGGGCGGGCGTCGGCCCCTGACACCCAATGGATGGTGCCCGGGACCTTGCGTCCGTCGGGCGTGTTGCCACCGCGGGTGGCGGGATCGTGGGTGCACCGCACGGCCACGACGGCGCCGCTGGCGTCCTTCTCGACGCCGACACACTTCACGACGTAGCCGTACCGGAGGCGCACCTCGCGGCCGGGCGCGAGGCGGTGGAACTTGGGCGGCGGATCCTCGGCGAAGTCCGCGCGGTCGATCCAGAGCTCTCGCGAGAAGGTGACCGTTCGGCTGCCCTCCTTCGGCACGTCGTGCGGCCAGTGCGGCGCGTCCAAGGTGTCGGTCTTCTCGGGCGCCCAATCCTCCACGATGACCTTGAGCGGATCCAACACGGCCATCCACCGGGGGGCGCGGGTGTTCAGATCGTCGCGGACCGCGGCGTCGAGGGCCTCGATGTCGACCATCGAGTTGGCCTTGGCCACGCCGATGCGCTCGCAGAACTCGCGGATCGCCTCGGGGGTGACACCGCGGCGGCGGAGGCCCGCGAGCGTCGGCATGCGCGGATCGTCCCACCCGGCGACGTGCCCCTCCTTCACGAGGCGGAGCAGCTTGCGCTTGCTCATCACCGTGTAGCTGAGGAACAGCCGGGCAAACTCGTACTGCTTGACGACGAACGACCCGGTCTCGCGGAGGACCCAATCGTAGATGTCGCGGTTGTTCTCGAATTCGAGGGTGCAGATCGAGTGGGTGATGTGCTCGACGGCGTCCTCGATGGGGTGGGCGTAGTCGTACATCGGGTAGATGCACCACGCGTCACCGGTGCGGTGGTGGTGCTCGTGGCGGATGCGGTAGAGCAGCGGATCGCGGAGCTTGATGTTGGCCGCGGCCATGTCGATCTTCGCGCGGAGCACGCGCGCCCCGTCGGGGAACTCGCCCGCGCGCATGCGGCGGAGCAGGTCGAGGTTCTCCTCGGGGGTGCGGTCGCGGAACGGGCTCGGGCGGCCGGGCTCCCACGCGGTGCCGCGGTGCTCGCGGATCGCGGCCTCGTCGAGATCGTCGACGTACGCCTTGCCGTCGAGCACGAGCTTCTCGGCGAGCAGGTACATGGTCTCGAAGTAGTCGGAGGCGTAGTACACGCCGGCGGGGGTGAAACCGAGCCAGCGCACGTCGGCCTCGATGGCGTCGACGTACTCGACCTCCTCCTTGGCGGGGTTCGTGTCGTCGAAGCGGAGGTTGCAGGCGCCACCGAACTCGCGCGCGAGCCCGAAGTTGAGGCAGATCGACTTGGCGTGGCCGA
Source organism: Deltaproteobacteria bacterium (assembly GCA_036676765.1). Taxonomy (GTDB): domain Bacteria; phylum Myxococcota_A; class UBA796; order UBA796; family SXON01; genus CAJBVW01. Next base: position 36,358 of record JAKFCH010000249.1, on the reverse strand, counting down.
TGTGCAGGTAGCCGTTCGGCTCGGGCGGGAACCGGGTCGTGACGTGGTCGTGCACGCCCGCCTCGAGGTGCTCGCGGATGAGCGTGCGCAGGAAGTTGTTGACCTCCCGGCTGGCGGGGATGGGGGGAACGATTGTGTCCACGACGGCTCCGGCGAAAGGGGACCGTCTATCCTGGGGCGCAGGCGCAGTCCCGCCCGGCGCGAGGCACGGTGATCGGGGGCGCGGGTGACGCGGCCGTTGCCGACCGGCCCCACGTGCCTATCGAACGGGTGTGGGTCCAACCGCGCCGGGAGGGGTGTCGATTGCCAAGGTGCGTCGTTGAGCGAACCCGACATCCCGGATGACGTGCGGCGGCTCCTGCAACGCCACATCCAATCGGTGGCCGAGCTCGAGGTGCTTCTCCTCCTCCACGGCAAGCCCGGGGCGTGGCGGTCGGACGAGGCGGCGCGCGAGCTCCGGTTCGCGGGGGACGCCGTGGGCCACCTGCTCGACGGACTGGTGTCCAAGGGCTTCCTGCAGGTGGACGACAGCGGCTACCGGTTCGGGCCCGTCGACGCCCCCCGCACGGACGGCACCGCGCGGCTCGCCGCGGTCTACCTGGAGCGGCGCGTGGCCGTGACCACCGCGATCCACACCCAACCTCCGGCGGCAATCCGCGCCTTCGCGGACGCGTTCCGCATCAAGAAGGAGTGAACGTGCTCGATGCCATCTACGTCGGCTGCGCCGCCACGTCGCTCCTCTGCGCGGTGCTCCTCCTCCGCGGATACCGCCACAGCGGCTCGCAGCTCTTGTTGTGGAGCGGGATCTGCTTCGTCGGGCTGACGCTCAACAACCTGCTCCTGGTCATCGACGGGTGGGTCGTGCCCGACATCGACGTGTGGCGGAAGGTGCCCGCGATCCTCGGGCTCGTGGTGCTCAACGTGGCATTGATCTGGCAGAGTCGATGAGCAGCCCGCTCGAGGCCTTCCTCCTCGGGGCGCTCATGGCGGCGTACGGGGGCGCGGCCGTGCACTTCTTCCGCTTCTACCACCTCTCCGGCGATCGCTTCTTCCTGTTGTTCGGCGCCGCCTTCGCCACGCTGTCCCTCAACCAGGTTGGTTTCCTGATGACGGGCGACGAGGCGCGCACCCCCTTCTACGTCGTCCGCCTGGCCGCCTACCTGCTCATCCTGGCCGCGATCGTGCAAAAAAACGTATCGTCGCGCTGACGCCGGGCCCGGGGGCAGCCGGCCGCACCGTGGGTGTGCATTGGACTTCGATACTCCGGGGCTCGCATGCCGCTCGAAGACGCCTCCATCGACGTGCCCGATCTGGACGAGCGCGACCTCCTCCGCGTCCTGCTCTCGGTGCGGCAGGGCGACTTCTCCGTACGGATGCCGCTCGATCTCGTCGGTATCCCCGGGAAGATCGCCGACACGCTCAACGACGTGATCCACCTCAACCAGTCCATGGTCCGAGAGTTCCGACGCATCCGACGGGAGGTGGGTCGGGAGGGCCGGACCCACCAGCGCGCGAGCATCCCGGGCGCCGACGGCGATTGGCAGGCGTGCGTGGAGGCGGTCAACGAGCTGCTCGCCGACGTGACGCGCCCGTCGATCGAGATGTCGCGCGTGGTGGCGGCGGTGTCGAAGGGGGATCTCACCGAGACGATGGCCCTCGAGGTCGAGGGCGAGCCCCTCCAGGGTGACTACCTCACGTCCGCGCGCGCGCTCAACGCGATGGTCACCCAGCTCGCGACGTTCGCGTCGGAGGTGACCCGTGTCGCCCGCGAGGTCGGCCTGGAAGGCAAGCTCGGCGGACAGGCGGAGGTGGTCGGGGTCTCCGGGGCGTGGAAGGGGCTGACCGACAGCGTCAACAGCATGGCGCTCAACCTCACGGCCCAGGTGCGGAACATCTCGGAGGTGACCGTCGCCGTGGCCAACGGCGACCTCTCGAAGAAGATCACCGTGGACGTGCGCGGCGAGCTGCTCCAACTCAAGGACGCCATCAACACCATGGTGGATCAGCTCCGGATCTTCGCCGCGGAGGTGACACGCGTGGCCCGCGAGGTCGGCACCGAGGGGCGCCTCGGTGGGCAGGCGGTGGTGCTCGGGGTGGCCGGCACCTGGAAGGATCTGACCGACAGCGTGAATTGGATGGCGGCCAACCTGACCGGGCAGGTGCGCAACATCGCGGACGTGTCGAAGGCGATCGCGGGCGGGGATCTGACCCGCAAGATCACCGTCGACGTGCAGGGCGAGATGCTCGAGCTGAAGAACACGCTGAACACCACGGTGGATCAGCTCCGGGCGGTGTCCTCGGAGGTGACACGCGTCGCGCGCGAGGTGGGTACGGACGGGAAGCTCGGCGGCCAGGCGGAGGTCCCGGGGGTGGCGGGGACCTGGAAGGACCTCACCGAGAGCGTCAACATCATGGCGTCCAACCTGACGGCGCAGGTCCGCAACATCGCGGACGTGACCACGGCGGTGGCAGGCGGGGACCTGACCCGGAAGATCACCGTGGATGTGAAGGGGGAGCTGCTCGAGCTGAAGAACACCATCAACACGATGGTGGATCAGCTCGGCTCGTTCGCGTCCGAGGTGACACGCGTCGCACGCGAGGTCGGCACCGAGGGCAAGCTCGGCGGCCAGGCGATGGTCCAGGGGGTCGGCGGCACGTGGAAGGGCCTGACCGACAACGTCAACTTCATGGCGTCGAACCTGACGGGACAGGTGCGCAACATCGCGGAGGTCACCACCGCGGTGGCGGCCGGGGATCTCACCAAGAAGATCACCGTCGACGCCCAGGGCGAGATCCTCGAGCTCAAGCGCACCATCAACACGATGGTCGATCAGCTCGGGTCGTTCGCGTCTGAGGTGACACGCGTCGCGCGCGAGGTCGGCACCGAGGGCCAGCTCGGCGGGCAGGCCGTGGTGGAGGGGGTCGCGGGCACGTGGAAGGACCTCACCGTCAGCGTCAACCAGATGGCGTCGAACCTCACCGGACAGGTGCGCAACATCGCCGACGTGGCGACCGCCATCGCGAGCGGCGACCTCACCAAGAAGGTGACCGTCGACGTCGCGGGCGAGATCCTCGAGCTCAAGAACACCATCAACACGATGGTGGATCAGCTTCGCGCGTTCTCCTCGGAGGTGACACGCGTCGCGCGCGAGGTCGGCACCGACGGGCGGCTGGGCGGACAGGCCGCCGTGCCCGACATCGCGGGCACGTGGAAGGACCTCACGGACAGCGTGAACCAGATGGCGTCGAACCTCACGGCGCAGATGCGCAACATCGCGGAGGTCACCACCGCGGTCGCGACGGGGGATCTCACCAAGAAGATCTCCGTCGACGTGCGCGGCGAGATCCTCGAGCTCAAGAACACCATCAACACGATGGTGGACCAGCTCAACGGGTTCGCCTCGGAGGTCACACGCGTCGCGCGCGAGGTCGGCACGGAGGGCCGCCTCGGCGGACAGGCGGTGGTGCGCGGGGTGGGCGGCACCTGGAAGGACCTGACCGACAGCGTGAACCAGATGGCCGCCAACCTCACGGGGCAGGTGCGCAACATCGCCGAGGTGACGACGGCGGTGGCGCGGGGGGATCTGAACCGGAAGGTCACCGCCGACGTGCGCGGGGAGATGTTGGAGCTCAAGAACACGATCAACATCATGGTCGACCAGCTCAACGCCTTCGCGTCGGAGGTGACACGTGTCGCCCGCGAGGTCGGCACCGAGGGCAAGCTCGGGGGCCAGGCCAACGTGCGCGGGGTCGGCGGCACCTGGAAGGAGCTGACCGACAACGTGAACTTCATGGCGTCGAACCTGACCGGGCAGGTGCGCAACATCGCGGAGGTGACAACCGCGGTGGCGACCGGGGATCTGTCCAAGAAGATCACCGCCGACGTGCGCGGGGAGATCCTCGAGCTGAAGAACACCATCAACACCATGGTGGATCAGCTCAACGGGTTCGCCAGCGAGGTGACACGGGTCGCCCGGGAGGTCGGCATCGAGGGCAAGCTCGGCGGGCAGGCGAACGTGAAGGGCGTGGCGGGCACCTGGAAGGAGCTCACCGACAACGTGAACATGATGGCGGCCAACCTGACCGGGCAGGTCCGCAACATCGCCGAGGTGACCACCGCCGTGGCCACGGGCGACCTCTCCAAGAAGATCACCGTGCCGGTCAAGGGCGAGATCCTCCAACTGAAGAACACCATCAACACGATGGTGGACCAGCTCAACGGCTTTGCTTCCGAGGTGACACGCGTCGCGCGCGAGGTCGGTACGGAGGGCAAGCTCGGCGGCCAGGCGAACGTGAAGGGCGTGGCGGGCACCTGGAAGGAGCTCACGGACAACGTCAACCTGATGGCGGCGAACCTGACCGGGCAGGTGCGCAACATCGCGGATGTGACCACGGCGGTCGCCACGGGGGACCTCTCCCGGAAGATCACCGTGGACGCGCGCGGCGAGATCCTCGAGCTGAAGGACACCATCAACACGATGGTCGATCAGCTCAACGGGTTCGCGTCGGAGGTGACACGCGTCGCGCGCGAGGTCGGTACGGAGGGGCGGCTCGGCGGGCAGGCCCGCGTGCGCGGCGTGGCGGGCACGTGGAAGGACCTGACCGACAACGTGAACCTGATGGCGTCGAACCTGACGGACCAGGTGCGCAACATCGCCGAGGTCACCACCGCGGTGGCGAACGGAGACCTCTCCCGCAAGATCACCGTGGACGTGAAGGGGGAGATCCTCGAGCTCAAGAACACCATCAACCGGATGGTGGATCAGCTCAACGCCTTCGCCAGCGAGGTGACACGCGTCGCGCGGGAGGTCGGCACCGAGGGCATCCTCGGAGGACAGGCCGAGGTGCGCGGCGTGGGGGGCACCTGGAAGGACCTCACCGACAACGTCAACCGGATGGCGGCCAACCTCACCACCCAGGTGCGGAGCATCGCCCAGGTGGTCACGGCCGTCGCCAACGGGGATCTGAAGCGGAAGCTCGTGCTCGAGGCGCGCGGGGAGATCGCGCAGCTCGCCGACACGATCAACGGCATGATCGACACCCTGGCGCTGCTCGCCGACCAGGTCACGACCGTGGCGCGCGAGGTGGGCATCGAGGGCAAGCTGGGCGGGCAGGCGCGCGTGCCCGGCGCCGCGGGCACGTGGCGCGATCTCACCGACAACGTCAACCAGCTCGCGGCCAACCTCACCACCCAGGTGCGGGCGATCGCGCGCGTGGCGACGGCGGTGGCGCAGGGCGACCTCTCCCGAACCATCACCGTCCAGGCCCAGGGCGAGGTCGCTGAGCTCAAGGACAACGTCAACCAGATGATCTCGACCCTGAAGGACACGACGCAACGCGCGGTGGATCAGGACTGGCTCAAGACCAACCTCGCGCGCTTCGTCCGCATGCTCCAGGGCCAGCGCGACCTGCTCACCGTCGGCAACCTCATCCTGTCCGAGCTGGCGCCGCTGGTGAGCGCCCAACAGGGGATGTTCTACGTCGCGACCAAGTCCGACGGCGAGAACGTGCTGCGCCTGCTCGCCACGTATGCGCACCGGGAGCGCAAGCAGGTCACCAACCTCGTGCATCCGGGCGAGGGGCTCGTGGGCCAGGCCGCCATCGAGCAGAAGCGGATCCTCCTCACCGACGTCCCCGAGGACTACGTGTCGATCACCTCCGGGCTCGGCGCCGCCCCGCCCCGCAACATCATCGTGTTGCCGGTCGTGTTCGAGGGGCAGATCAAGGCGGTGGTCGAGCTCGCGTCGTTCTCGCGCTTCTCGGAGGTGAACATCGCGTTCCTCGAGCAGCTCACGGAGAGCATCGCGATCGTCCTGAACTCGCTGGAGGCGAGCATGCGGACGGAGGAGCTCTTGCGGCGCTCCCAGGCGCTCACCAACGAGCTGCAAGCCCGCCAGGAGCAGCTCACCGAGACGAACCAGCGGCTCGAGGCGCAGACCGCCGCGCTGCGCGAGTCCGAGGAGCTCCTGCGGGGCCAGCAGGACGAGCTCCGGAAGGCCAACGAGGAGCTCGGGCAGCGCGCGCTGCAGCTCGGGCAGCAGAACGCGGAGGTCGAGCGGAAGAACCGCGAGGTCGAGCAGGGGCGCCGCCTCCTCGAGGAGAAGGCGGAGCAGCTCGCGCTCACCTCCCGCTACAAGTCCGAGTTCCTCGCGAACATGTCCCACGAGCTCCGCACGCCGCTCAACAGCATGCTCATCCTGTCCGAGGTCCTGGCGGAGAACCGCGAGCGCTCGCTTTCCGCCCGGGAGGTGGAGGCCGCGCGGAACATCGCGGCGGCGGGCCGCGATCTGCTCGAGCTCATCAACGAGATCCTCGACCTGTCCAAGGTGGAGTCGGGCACGGTCGCGGTCGAGGTCGTGGAGGTGCAGCTCGGCGACGTGATGCGCTTCGTCGAGACCACCTTCCGCACCGTCGCGCGCGCCAAGGAGCTCGCGTTCGTGGTGGAGGCGGACCCGGACACCCCCACGCCGCTGTACACCGACGGACGGCGGCTCCAGCAGATCCTCAAGAACCTGCTCTCGAACGCGTTCAAGTTCACGGAGACCGGCGAGGTCCGCATGCGGGCCTTCCCGGCGAAGGGCGGGTGGTCGCCCGGCCACCGCGTGCTCGACAGCGCGGATCGGGTGGTGGGGTTCTCCGTGCAGGACTCGGGCATCGGGATCCCCGGGAACAAGCTGCGGGTGATCTTCGAGGCGTTCCAGCAGGTCGACAGCTCGATCCAGCGCAAGTACGGCGGGACCGGCCTCGGGCTCGCGATCAGCCGGGAATTGACGCGGCTCCTGGGGGGTGCGCTCGCGGTCCGGAGCGAGCTCGGGAAGGGGAGCACGTTCACGCTCTACCTGCCCGTGCAGTACACCGAGGCCGCGCCGACGGAGGACGTGGTGCGGTTCGACGTGCCGCCTTCCGTGCTGCTCGAGGGCCCGGTGGCCCAACCGGAGGGGGCCAGGGCCGAAGCCGCCGCGCCCCCGGGGCAGCCCACGGTCGAGGGCAGGCCCGTGCCCGTGTCACCCGCGCCCACGCACGTGTCACCCGCCCCCGTTTCCGTGTCACCCGTGCCCGTCCCGCCCCCGTCCCTCTCGCTCGACCAACCGACGGGCGTTGGCGCTCCGCCGGAGCGTGGGCCGTTGGCCGGCCCCGCCCTGGCCCACGCCGCCCGGCGGGCCCAGCCCCACTCCGAACCCGAGGTGCTGGACGACCGCGTGAACCTCAAGCCCGGTGATCGGGTGCTCGGCATCGTCGAGGACGACGTCGAGTTCGCGGCCGTGCTCATGGCGATGGCCCGGGAGCGCGGCTACCGGGTGGTGCTCGCCCAGACGGCCGGGGAGGCGGAGGCGCTGATGAGCAGCGTCGTCCCGGACGCCCTGTTGCTCGACATCCGGCTCCCCGATCGCAGCGGCTGGACCGTGCTCGACAAGATGAAGCAGGATCCGGCCACGCGCCACGTGCCCGTCTACGTGGTGTCGGTCGTGGACGATCTGCCGCGGGGCCTGCGGCTCGGGGCGCGGGCCGTCCTGCAGAAGCCGGCTGGGAAGGAGGCCTTCGAGCGGCTCATCTCCGACGTGGACACCTTCCGGAGTACGCCCCGGCGCCTGCTCGTGGTCGCCCCCGATCCCGGAGAGCGCGCGCGGCTGGAGCAGCTCCTCGGGGGGGAGGACATCGACCTCGTGGCCGTCGGCACCGGCCGGGAGGCGTTGGCCTCGCGCGGGGAGAGCGGCTTCTCCGCCGCCGTGATCGACGTTCGCCTTGCCGACATGACCCCGATGCAGCTCATCGCGCAGCTCCGGACCATTCCGGCCCAGGCCAACCTACCGATCGTGCTCCTGGCACCCGCCGGCGTCAGCCACCGCACCATCGCCGACCTCCGGGTGGCCGCCGACATCGTGCACCAGGACGACGCGGAGGCCGAGATGCGCCTGCTCGATCGGGTGAACCTCTTCCTCCATCGGGACGAGCGCTCGCTCGACGAGGACCGTCGGGATCGCCTCGGCCGGTGGCGCGGGCAGGATCCGGCGCTGTCCGGCAAGCGGGTGCTCGTCGTGGACGACGACGTTCGCAACATCTTCGCCGTGACGACGGTTCTGGAGCAGCATGGGATGGTCGTGTTCCACGCCGAGAACGGGCAGGAGGCCCTGGACCTGCTCGAGACCGAACCGGTCGATCTCGTCCTGATGGACGTGATGATGCCGGTCATGGACGGGTACCAGGCCACGCGTGCCATCCGGCAGATCGCGCGGTTCGCGCACCTCCCGGTCCTCTGCCTGACAGCCAAGGCCATGCGGGGCGACCGCGAGGCCTGCCTCGCATCGGGGGCGTCCGATTATGTCGCGAAACCTGTCGACATCCCCCATCTGTTGTCCCTGCTGCGTGTCTGGCTAGTTACATAGGGCCCGTCGCTCGGGTCAGGGCGGGAGGGCGCAGGTTTGACCGATGAGCGTGCGAAGGTCCTGATCGTCGACGACGACGCCAAGACACGGGACGGACTCGCGCAGCTCCTTGAGGCACCGGGCCAGGACGTGATCACCGCGGCGTCGGGTACCGATGCCCTGCGCCGGTGCCTCCAGACGGACTTCGCGGTGATCCTCCTCGACGTCCACATGCCGGGGATGGACGGGTACGAAACCGCGGAGAGCATCCACGCGCGGCAACGCTCGTCGTGCACGCCGATCATCTTCCTCACCGGATCGGAGCCGAACCTCGACCGCTTGCGCGGCTACGAGGTCGGGGCGGTCGACTTCCTGCTCAAGCCCATCGAACCGCTGGTGCTGCGGTCCAAGGTAAGGGTGTTCGCGGAGCTGTGGCAGCGCCGCCGCGAGGTGGAGAGGACACAGCAGCAGCTCCGGGAGTTGGAGGCGAGGGAGGCGCGGAAGCAGGCCGAGGAGGAGGCGGCCTCGGAGCTTCGCCGGAGGGACGCCGAGCTGCGCGCCGTGCTCGAGCGCCAGGCCATGATCTTCCGGAGCGTGCCCGTGGCGCTCTTCACGCGGTCCCAGGAGGACCCGACGCGGGTGGTGTGGACCAGCGAGAACGTGGAGCGGGTGCTCGGGTTCCCGAGCGAGGCGTTCCAGGAGAACCCCGACCTCTGGTGCGATCGCCTCCATCCCGAGGATCGTGTCGGGATCCTCCGTGCCCTCGCCGAGGTGTCCGACCAGGAAGGGGCTTCGTGCTACCGATGGCGGAGCGCCGACGGCTCCTGGCGCTGGATCCTCGAGCACGTCACGCTCTCGGGCGACGACACCCCCAGCCTCCACGGCACGTGGGTCGACATCCAGGAACAGAAGCGGATGGAGGAGGCGCTGCGCGAGTCCAACAGCGCGTTGGACCAGCGGGTGGCGGAGCGCACCGCCGAGCTGGCCGCGGCCGTCGAGGAGCTGGAGTCCTTCAGCTACAGCGTCTCGCACGATCTCCGCGCGCCGCTCCGCAGCATCCACGCCTATGGGCACATCCTGGCCGACGAGATCGGCCCCTCCTTGTCCGTCGAGGGGCAACACGCGCGGGATCGGCTCGGCGCGGCGGTCGGGCGGATGTCCGACCTCATCGACGACCTGTTGCGGCTCTCGAGCGTCGCCCGCGCCCGCCTCGAGCGCGAACCCGTCGACGTGACCGCGCTGGCGCGGGAGATCGGCGGGGCGCTGCACCACCAGCATCCCGAGCGCGAGGTCGACTTCCACGTGCAGCCCGAGCTCATGGTCGCCGCCGACCGTGGCCTCCTCCAGATCGCGCTCGAGAATCTGCTCGAGAACGCATGGAAGTTCACCGGGCCCGTCCGACCCGCGCGCGTCGAGGTGGGGGTCCAGCCGGGCACCCCCGGCGCGTTGTTCGTGCGCGACAACGGCGTGGGGTTCGACATGCGGTACGCGAGCCAGCTCTTCCGCCCGTTCCACCGGCTCCACTCGCAGGACCAGTTCGACGGCACCGGGATCGGGCTCGCCACCGTACGGAGGATCGTCCAGCGGCACGGAGGCGACGTGTGGCCAGAGTCCTCGCCGGGCGAGGGCACCACGTTCTACTTCACGATGGCGCCGGATCCGGGCGGGCGGGGCTTCCGGCCGTAGACAGGGGAGCGGGCGCCTCGCCGCGCTCGGGCCAGGCAAGGCAGGGGGTGCTCGTGGTATACCGCCACGCTCGCTCCGGGTGCGTCTTGTCGATCCTGCTCCTGCTCGCCTGTGCGCCCTATCCGGAGGGACTTCGCGTCACGCCTCCCGGGGATGGGCCCCTCGTCAAGATCGACTGGGACGCCAGGCCGCTCCCCGACGTGCCGTTTCCCACCGACCTCGCGACGGTCGTGGACCGCACGAGCCCCACCGGGCTGCGCCTCAACGTGCCGACCTCGACCGTCACCGAGATGGAGCGGCACGCGCGCACCAAGCTGAACCAACTCTCGGGGTTCGGCATCTACTCGCCGATCACCGTCGGGTTCACGGCGCCGCTCGACCTCGCCAACGTGGCCGCGCGGCACGCCGAGGATCCCGCCCTGGGGGATGCCCAGTTCGCCGACGACGCGTTCTACCTCGTCGACGTCGACCCCGACTCGCCCGACTTCGGCAAGCCGGTCGCGCTCGACGTGGGTCACGGCCGCTACCCGATGGACGTGCCGAATCCGGACCGCTACTTCCCGAACGACAGCCGATCCGAGTGTCCGAGCCTCGTGTTCGACACCGTCGAGGAGGATCTGAACGGGAACGGCCTGCTCGACTGGGGCGAGGACACCGACAACGACGGCGTGCTCGACCACCCCAACGTCTGGCCCGACGGCGGCCACACGCGGGACGACCTGCTCACCTGGTACGAGAAGCAGACCGACACCCTGATCATGCGCCCCGTGCGGCCCCTCCGCGAGCAGACCACCTACGCGGTGGTGCTCACCGAGCGGCTCCTCGGCGCCGACGGGAATCCAGTCCGCTCGCCCTGGAAGTGGGTCCACCACCTGCGCCAGGCCGAGGCCCTCGCCCCGCTCTCGGGCGCCCTGGGCGATCTCGGGCTTTCCACCGACGATGTCGCCTTCGCTTGGGTGTTCACCACCGGCAACGTCACCGGCGATCTCGTCGACGCCCGCCGCGGTCTGCTCGGCGAGGGGCCGCTCGCCGCGATGAACGCCGCCTACCCCGAGGGCGTGACCGAGGCGCTGCCCGTCCACGAGATCGACGGGCTCGATCCCCACCGCCTCCCGGTCGACCGCCTCATCGGCACGCTCTCCTCGCTCGGGCTGTTCCCGGACGAGAGCGCCGACGCGTTGGTCGCCAATTACAGCGCGTTCGCCGACGTGCTCGTGGGCGGCACCTTCGTGACGCCCAACCTGCTCGGCGAGCCTGGGCAGGCGACCGATGCCTGGCCCGCGGTCGACGACTCCGACGACTACTGGCAGATCGACGGGTTCAACGGCACCTACACCGCGCGCGCCGAGCGGGTGCCGTTCACGTGTGTCCTCCCGAAGAACGTGCCGCAGCCGGCCCCCGTGGTGATGTTCGGCCACGGCTACGGCTCGTCGCGCTTCGACTTCCTGGGCTTCTCGTGGGCGTTCACGCGCATGGGCTACGCCGCGTGCGCGTTCGACTACCCGGGCCACGGCCCGTCGGTCGATCCCGACCAGGAGGCGCTCATCGACGCCGTGCTCGGCGCGACCGGCCTCGTGCCGTTCTACACGCACCTCAAGGACAGCCGCTTCCGGGACCTCGACAACGACGGCGTCCCGGACTCGGGCGGCGATCAGTGGACCGCCGACGCCTTCCACACCCGCGACATGGTGCGCCAGGCCGCGCTCGATCACGCCCAGCTCATCGACAGCCTGCGCGCCTGCGGCACCGGCACGATGGTCCGCTCCGACGGGACGATGTCCACGAGCTGCGACTGGGACGACGACGGCACCCCCGACATCGGCGGGCCCGACGTGCAGTTCAACGTCATCGGCGGCTCGCTCGGCGGCATCAACGTCGCGGTCGCGGCGGCGGTGATCGACGGGGTCTCCGCGTGGGCCCCGGTGGTGCCGGGCGGCGGGCTCCTCGACGTGGCGATGCGCACCGAGATCGGCGGCGCGGTCGAGGCGATGCACGGGCGCATCCTCTCGCCCCTGTTCCTCGGCTACCCCACCGACGACGGCGGGCTCCGCGTCGTGCAGATGGTCAACTCCGTGACCGACATGGTGGAGATCCCGGTGGTGACGCTCCCGGCGTTCCCCGCGGGCGGCAAGGTGGTGATCGAGAACCTCGTCAACGGCGAGATCCGCGAGGGCTACGTGCCGATGGACGGGACCTTCCGCCTCGGCATCGCCGCCGACGCCGCGAGCGCCTGGGAGAAGCGCGCGTTGGGCGGCATCCCGGCCACCGGGCCGGTGGAGGGCGCCGTGTACACGGTCGCCGACCCGGCCCAGGCCGGTGACAGCCTGAAGTTGTCGTTCTTCGACGCGGCTGGCACGTTGGTGACGACGGTGTCCACCTGGGAGACCGATGTCACGTTCCAGGGTGTCACCTACCCAGCGGGCACCACGTTGGTCGCCGCCGCCGAGGGCCTCGGGCACGTGCGCGGATCCCCCGAGCTGCGCCGCGCCGCCTTCGTGCTCTCGGCCATGCTGGAGCCCGGCGATCCCATCGCGTACGCGCGCCACCTCACCGAGGAGCCGTTCGAGAAGCTCGCCGGCGAGCCCCGCAACGTCCTGCTCATGCCGACGCCGGGGGACAGCATCGTGAGCATCAACACCGGCATCGCCCTCGCGCGGGCCGCCGGTTGGCTCGACGACACCACGGTGGACGAGCGCTACGGCACCACCGTCGACCGCTTCCTCATCGATCGGCGCGTGGTGCAGGGCCTGGAGGAGTTCGGGCCCTACACGTGCATCGACGGCGCCCCCTGCCTGTTCGACGCCGACGATCTCGACCAGGGCCTCGACGGCACGGGCGCCCCCTCCGACGCGCCCCTGCGCGTCGTGGCCGAGACCAGCGCGGGGACCAGCGGCCTGCGCCTCCCCTACGTGCGGACCACGGGCACGCACGGCTTCGCGACCCCCGAGCCGGATCGCGCCTTCGACACCGCCACGTTCGCGACGATGCAGATGGCCTCCTACTTCCTCGACCAGGGCGCGTTCATCCGCGACGACCTGTGCCTGGAGGACGCGAGCTGCGCCTGGATCCCGCAGATCCCCGGCGAGGACACGGAGGACACCGGAACGAGCGACACGGGAACGAGTGACACGGGAACGAGTGACACCGGAACCAGTGACACCGGAACCAGTGACACCGGAACCAGTGACACCGGATCGAGCGACACCGGAGGGGACACCGCCCCGCCCGCCGCTCGCCCCGTGGGAGGTGCCCGATGATCGCGCTCCTCCTCGTCCCCGCGCTGTTCGCGCAGGAGACGGTCGACCCGACCGCCACTCCCGCCGCCGCTCCCGCCGCCGCGCCCGCTGCCGTCCCGACCGTCGAGCCCGTGCCCGACGGGGCGGCACCGGCCACACAATCGAGCCCCTTCTCCACGACCGGCGAGCTCCGCCTCCTCGGGAGCCTCCCCCCCGACGTGGTGCTCGACTCCGAGGACCACTCCCTCGGCCAGTCCGGCATGCTCGACGGCCGGCTCCGCGCCGGCCTGGCCTACACGCGGGAGTCCTGGGCCGTGCGTACGGAGTGGGATCTCTACGACGGCCAGATGGCGGGTGACGCGTGGGACGTGCGCGGCACCGAGGACGCCCGGGATCGGGACGCCGTGGGGTTCCTCGAGGCCGACGTCTTCGTGCCCCGGCGGTTCTCGGTGGACGGCCGGGTCGGCCCCGTCGCCCTCGAGGCGGGCCTCGTCACCAGTCACTGGGGCCTCGGCATGATCGCGAACGACGGCGCGCACGACCCCGAGTTCGGCCGCGCCGACTTCGGCGACCGCGTGCTCCGCGTGCGCGTCGCCACCCGGCCGCTCGTCGGGAAGCCGCTCACGCTCGTCCTCGCGGGCGACCGCGTCGTCTCCGACGAACAGGCGACCTGGAGCCCGTTCGTGGGCGGGCAGGCCGCGTGGCAGGGCATCGCGAGCGCGATCTGGGGCGATCCGGGCAAGGCACGCGCGGGGCTCTACGGCGTGTACCGCCACCAGACGGAGGCCGACGGCCTCCGGGTCACCCAGGCGGGCGTCGTCGACCTCTACGGGGACGCCCCCATCGCCCTCACCGGGTGGACGTTGCGAATGGCGGGGGAGGCCGCCGGCATCCTCGGCGCCACCTCGCGCGCCCAGAGCTACAACTCCCGCGAGGGCCTCGCCGTGCAGTCGGCGGGCGCGGTCGCCCTCGTCGAGGCCCGCCCCGACGCGGTCCCGTTCCGTGCCATCGCGCGCGGCGGCTGGGCGAGCGGCGACGGCAACCCCGACGACGGCGCCTCCCACGACTTCACCTTCGACCGCGACTTCGACGTCGGCATGGTGCTGTTCGACGAGCTCCAGGGCGGCATCGACGCCGCTGCGTACGCGCAGCTCAACGACACCACCCACTCGGGCCGCGCGCCCGACGGCGCCGAGCTCCTCGTGGCCGAGGGCGCGGTCCGCCACGCCACCTTCGTGCAGCCGATCGTGGGGGTCACCCCGCGTCCGTGGCTCGACCTGAAGGCCGGCGCGCTGTTCGCCTGGAACACGAGCCCGATCGCCCAGCCGTTCGACACCTACCGGAACGGCGGCGTGCCCGCGAACCACCTCGGCGAGCCCACGTCGGGCTACTGGCTCGGCACCGAGCTGGACTGGGCGGTCACCCTCGGGAACGTCGACGTGGACATGCTCGGCGTCACCTCCCGCCCGGCGCTGGTCGTGCAGGGCGGGCACCTGCTCGCCTCGGCGGAGATGGGCGGCGGCGTCGTCACCCTGGTGACCGCCACGGGCCGTCTGCGCTGGTAGGCGCCGCGGGTCCGCGCGTGACGGGTGTGTAGGTTGAAGGCATGCGATCCATCTACAAGGTGATCCCGGACGGCGAACGGTGGGCGATCAAGCTGGAAGGCGAGTTCACCCCCGTCGCGTTGCACGACAACAAGAGCGACGCCGTGAAGGCCGCGCGCGACATGGCGGAGCGGGACATGCCGAGCCGGCTCGTCGTGATCGACGGCCGCGGCAAGACCGAGACCGACAAGCTCTACGGCACCGATCAGCTCCAAGCCGACGTGGAGGCGATGCGCGCGATGGAGGCGCCCATGCCCGAGGGGCTCGAGCCGATGCCGGAGATGGAGGAGGAGGAGACGTAGGGCTGGTGGCGGCGCTGGTTCGGGTGCCAGGAAGATCGCCGAATAACGGCGCTCTCCCTGACGACCTCGTGCTCAACGATTAGTGCAACGCGGCATGAATGAGCAGCCCGCCGGACTTCCGCCCACCTGGCTTCCAGGGGAGTCCCTCGACGGATCTACCATCCACTCGCAGGGGGCTCCCCAACCACGTCGGGTCCACCAGCGCACGGTGGTCCCCGCGCTTCCCGCGCGCCTCGGTCGGTTCGAGCTGCGGCGCCGATGTGGCACGGGTAGCTCGGGGGCGGTGTTCGAGGCGGTCGACGAACACGACGGCCTCGTGGCGATCAAGCTCCTCGACCGGGTGGACGACCAGCGGGTGGCTTCGTTGAAGGCGGAGTACCTCGTCGCCAGCGGCCTGGCGCACCCGAACATCGTCGTTCCCTTGGAGATCGAATCGTCGGGCGGCGCCTGGTTCATCGTGATGGAGCGGATCGAGGGGTGCGACCTCGTGACGTTCGTGCGAGGGGACGGTCGAGAAGACGAAGCGTTCGTCGCGCGGCTCCTCCACGTGGCCGGTCAACTCGTGGACGCGGTGGCGTTTCTCCACGAGGAGGGGATCCTGCACCTGGATCTGAAGCCCGCGAACGTCCTCGTTCGGGCCGATGCCTCGGTCGCTGTCCTGGACTTCGGCCTCGCGGGTCGGACAGCGACGGACGGAGAGGAAGCCGTCGCCGCCGCCGGGGGAACGCCGGTGTACGGTGCCCCCGAACAATTCCACGTCGGCACCCCTGGACCGGAGGCGGACTGCTATGCACTCGGGGGGCTGCTTTTCGAGGCGCTGACCGGGCGTCGTCCGCGCACCGAGCGGCAGTCGCACGAGGCGGCGCTGCGCGCGGCCTGCGAGCTCGATCTCCGCCAGATCGCCGTGGCGCTTCGGCCGCTCGCGGCGCTCCTTCCGAAGCTTCTCCAGGCGGCGCCGTCGGAGCGCGCGGGGATGGTGGATCTGGCGCGGGCGCTCCGCCAGGCGGACGAGGCGGACGTGTCCTCCAATGACGGACCGATCGCGCTGTCGCCGGGTCCGGTGCGCTCGTTGCTGATTTGGATCGTCCTGGCCGGGCACGGGCTCCCCATGTCCTGGCTTCGAGCACTTCCCGGCGAGCCGATCCGGCCCGGGGCCACGCGGGAGGTCCTTCTCCAGCGCCTGGTGGTGCGCCGATGGATCGGGGGCGAGGAGCGCCTCGAGGCGACCAGCCGCGCCCTTCGTTGGCGGGACGAGGCCGTGTCGTCGGAGGAGGCGCGAGCGGCGCACCGGGTCCTTGCAGCGGTCGGCGAGCGGATGGGGGCGCCGGACGAGGTGGTCGCGGCGCACCTCGACGCGAGCGGAGATGTCGAGTCGGCGCTGGACGCGTTCGTTCGCCTGGCGGACGAACGGGTGAAACGTCGCGAATTCCGAAAGGCCGCGGAGGTGTTGGCCTCGGCCCTGGATGGACGTGCGCTCTCGGAGGAGCGGCGCGTGGAGCTCGGTCGTCGACGTGCCGAGTGCCTGATGCGTGCAGGACAGTGTCGGGAGGCTGCCGCTGCGTATGAGAGTGTCGCGGACGTGCTGCCCGTTCGGCTGTCCCGGGTGCTGCGGTCGCTCGCGGCGGGCGCGTGGCTGCAGGCGGGGGACATCACGCGGGGCCTCGCCGGGCTTGCCGACGTGTTGCGGGCCGAGGGGCTCGCCCCACCGCGCAAGGGGCTTTCGGCCGGGTTCGCCATGCTCATCGACGTCGCCTCGCTCGCGATCCCTGTTGCCATCCGCGTGCGCGCTGCCTCCGGGCGGGACACCGCGCAGGTCGATCTGTTGTGGACCGGCGGGCGCGGGCTCGTGTCGGTGGTGCCGGAGACGGGGCTCGAGTTGATGCTTCGAAGCGCCGTCATCGCGCGCCGTATGGGCGAGCCCGCCCGGTACGCGCGCGTGGTGGCCTTCCTCGCGATGTTCCTCCTCCAGTTTCCGCTCTTGCGGCGTCTCGGAGAGCGAGCCGTCAGTTTCGCCGAAGATACGGCCCTGGAGACGGGCGATGCCGGCCTGGGCGCGTCCGCACGGTTGTGGAGGGCGGGCGCGCTGGTGTACCGGGCGGACTGGTCGGGGCTCGAGGAGGGTGCGCGCGGAGCGCTTGCGCGGCTCCTCCCAGTCCTCGACGCGGAGTGGGAGCGCGTCGTGGCGACAGGGTTCGTCGCGTGGGCGCTCCAGCTCCAGGGCGATTGTCGCGGCAGCCGGGAGCTCGCGGCGATCGCGCTCACGGACGCCACCGCGCGCGGCGATCGATACGCCCAATGCCTGTTCGCACAGTATGTCGCCTTCGGAGCCCTCGCGGCCGGAGAGCCGGGTGAAGCACGTCGCTTGTGTCTCACCTGGGTCGTGGGATGGGAGACGGGCAACTACTCCCTCGCCGATTTCTACGGCATGTTCCTGCTGGCGCACTGCGATCTCGTCGAAGGGCAGGTCGACGACGCCGCTGCCCGCTTCCGCGAGAACGACCCGACCTGGCATCGCGCGGGCGGCCATCGGATCGCGCTGTGGCGCATCGATCACGCGTTGCTGCACGCCCGGATCCTGCTCCTCGGGCCGTCGGATCCGCCGCGCCTGACCGGGATCGCGCGCCGCCTGGCCCGGGAGACCCGGCCCGACGCCCCCCTGTATGGGAAGTGGATTCGGGCGGCGGTGCTTGTCCGGCGTGGCAAGACAACCGAGGCGGAGCCCCTGCTCGTGGAAGCGCGGGCGGGGTTCCGTGCGCTCGGCATGCACCTGTACGACGCGTCGCTCGGGCTCGGTTGGGCAGCGCTGTCCGGAAACGCTGTCGCCGCCGAGGCGCACCGCGCGAGCTTGACCGCTCTCGGGGTGGGAGATCCGGACAGGTGGTCGCGGGTGTTCACGCCCCTGGGCGCGTCGTGAAGCCGAGGTAGGCCTTGGCCGCGGTGATCGCGTTACCGTCGGTCACGAGCTTCGTGTGGAAGGATCGAAGGATCGGACCCGCTCCCGTCTCGAACGGGGAGGACCACGCGAGCAGGGCGGCGCACCGTGCGGGATGCGCGAGGCCGGCGTCGACGAGGGATGCAAGCCAGCGCTCGTGGTGCACGCGGTTGCCGAACCCCTGCCGGGTCTGCCGCGGCTCGAGGCCGAGGTATGGGCACACGTCGGGCCCGAGCTCCAACTGCAGGAAGCCCGGCTCCCACGGCGGAATGGCGCGGTCCCACCACGTTTCCGCGAGGTCGAGGTCCCCGGGCCACCCGACGGCCCCCAGGAACGCACGGAGCGCTCCCCGGCCCACCTCGACGAACACACGGGCCCGCTCGATCCCCCGCGAGCGGAGCCAGCCGACGCCGAGGATGCGTCCGTGTCCCCGCGCAGCGGCTCGGATCGTGCTCGCCGCGCGCAGGACCCGAGGGTCGGCTGGCCCACCCGCCCGCAGGAGGGCGTGGAGGAAGCCCTCCTCCGCGTCGGGATGGAGGGGTGGCAGGTTCCCGGTCGCGGGATCCACCCCCCACCACACGAGCGGGCGCTCCGGGTCCCCCCGCTGATCCCACTCGAACCACGCCTGTGGGAGCTGTCTGCGAGCGGCGGCATCCAGCGTGGCGCGGGCCCTCTCCAGGGCAGGGAAGGAGCTGCCGACGCCGCCGTGGGGCTGGAGGACGCACCCGAGCACGTCGACCTCGAACGGGCCGGGAGCGAGGCGCACCTCCAGCATCCCCCACGCGAACACCGCCGCTTCCGGCAGGCCCGGGTGGTGCGCGGCGGCGGCGCAGGGGAGCCACTCCCCCGTGAACGCGGGGGTGAGCGCCGCGAGGACCTGGGGGAGGGCGAACATGCGTGCGCTCAGGTCATGTCGACGTTGAGCCAACCACCGTTGCTGAGATTTCCGGTTCCGACGACAACCTTGAGCTCACGGAGCTTCGCCGACCGCACCCAACCCCGGAGGTCGAGTGTGCACGTCAGCGTCTTGCCGGCGTTGCTCCAGACGACGTTCTGCGCCTTGAGGACCGGCTGCCCGATTCCATCGTCGTAGAGCCACACCACGGCGTCCTTCTGGTCCTTCTTCGGAAAGTTGTCGACTTGGATGCGCACGTCGACGACCGTGCCGTCGGTGTCCGTCGTGCCGAGCTTGGATCCGTCCAGGTCCACCGACGCGATCGTGATGCCGTCCTTCTTCGAAAAGTCACTCCACATGCGTTTCTCCGTGTTGTGTTGAGCAGGTTCGGTGGCGCCACACCGCGGCCCCGCCGAGGGGGTTTGCGTTGGCCACGAGGAGGTCCGGGGATCCGGACGTCTCGAATTGGATCTCGATGACCTCGTTCTCCTCCGCGGGTGGCGACAACGTCAGGGTTCGCCGCCGGCTGTCCACCGAGTAGTGGCGGGGTCCGCTACGGGGCCAGCTCTCCGCGTACACGTGGCTCGCATTGCCATCGCGGACCACGACGGAGCGGACGCGTTCCAGCCGGCCGACGGGAGTGGTGTACGACGCGCGGGACGAGCCGGCGGACACGGGCAACGTGACCTGGTGCACGACGGCGGGGCAGGTGCGCTCCGGCTCGAACAGGTCGGCGGTCACGATGTCGGCGCCCATCACGAAGTGTTCGTCGCGCGTCGGCAGGGCGCCGATCCTCGCAGCGACGCCGTCGGCCTCCCCCGCGTATGCGAGCACGCTGGTGCCGACCGCGAGGCAGTCTCCGGAGGGCCAGAGGCCTACGACGAGGTCCAGGGACCCCTTCCCGTCGACGTCCGCCCACCCTACCGCGGCAGGGGTTTCGCCCTCGATCGAGCGCACGTCCGCCGCGTACCGCTCCGTGAAGATCTCCGCGGCGGTCCCTGCCAGGAAGCCGGACGCGGCCTTGCAGGGGACGTCGGACGCGTCCAGACAGGAGGCGGTGGCGGCGATGATCAGCCCCCCCGCCGAACCGCCGCCGCCCACGTCGACGTCGTAGACGAAATCAGTGGCGACCTTGCGATGTGTCGCGACCTCGAAGGGAACCCCCCGCGTGCGTGGCCGTGTGCCCTTCAGGAAGAAGAGCCCCTTCCGACCGCCGGCCAGGAGGTCGACGACCCCATCGGCGTCCACGTCCGCCGCGTCCAGGGCGGCGATGCCCTCGAGCTCGTCGAGCGGCTCGGAGCGGAACCACATGAACGCGCGCGTCGACCAGTTGGTGAGCAGGCGTGCCTGGCCGTTGACCACTTCGTCGATGTCGTCCGGTACCCCGTCGTGACGGGTCGGGCGGAATTTCGGCCGCCACGCGCGCGAGCCGCTCTCGAAGCGGGTGTTGCCCAACGGGCCGAGGGTGGCGGAGGAGGCCTGCGGGCTCTCGGGGACTTTCTCCGGCGGGACGAGGGGACGGAGCGGCGAGGGCGGCGCATCCTCCCAAAGGGAGCTGACGACCACGTCCTGATCCCCGTCCGCATCCAGATCCACGATCGCGATGTCGGAAGCGGAGAAGCGCGGACCGATCCACACGGGGGTGGTCGACGGGCCCCCGCGCCCGCCCCGGTACACCTTCACCCCTCCCTCGTAGAGGCGCCCGCGCGTGTCCGCGAAACAAGCGATGACGATGTCCTCGTACCCGTCGCGATCCATGTCCGCGACCTGGACGCCGGCGCTGTAGCACGAATCGTCCGAGGCCCAGGTGGGGGACGAGGGGTAGGAGTTGTCGGCCGAGAGCGAGAAGGCGAGCACGGGTTGAGAGGACACGTCGGAGCCGTTGGACAGGACGATCCAATGCGGGAGAGGGGCCTCGCCGGCGCGCGCCGGCTGCATCGTTGCCACCCCGATGTTGAACCAGCCCAACCGTGCGATCTCGTCCGCCGCGTCGAAGCGGGTCGCCGGCTCGGCGGCACGCGCGGCGCCGCTCACGATCATGCCGGCCAATGCCACGACACGGACGGGCCGAGGTACGGAAGCCGCGGAAGGACACATCCGCGGACCCTACCACGACGGCACGCGCGCGCGTCGGCTGCTACCATCTCCCCGTGCCCGAACCCCTCGACTTCGCTGTCACCTCCCTCCTCGTGCAACGAGCCGCCACCCTCGACGTCGACACCCCGGATTGGATGGCGCTCGGCCGGGCGGTTCACCGGCGTTGGCTGGCGGGCGGCGGGCGGGGGCCGCTGCTGGCGCTGGACGCGGCGCACGTGCGCGACGCGGACGACGTGCGGGCCGCCGCGCGCGCGCTCGGAGACGGGCTCCTCCACCTGGGGCCGGGCGTGCCGGTGCCCCCGCGGTTGGGCGTGGCGGTGTTGCAGCACGCCGGAGCGTCCGTCGGCCGACCGACGCTCCGGGATCCCGCCCATGCGGTCGCGACCGATCCGAGCCTCGCGCGGGCTCGGGCGGCCGTGCTCGCGCACGCGTCGGCAGGCGAGGTCGTGTACTTGCGTGGACCGGACGGGTCGGGGCGGGCGAGCCTCGCCCGCTGGGCGGCGGCGGAGCTCGGCGCGCCGGCGCTGGTGGAGATCGCTCCCGACCGGCCGGCCCACGCGCCGCCGGGCGCGTGGATCCTCATCCGTGACCTCGAGGAGCTGAGCGCGGAGCGGCTCGGGCCGCTACGCGCCAGGCTCGCGCCGGCGGCCACCTCCGCCTGGGGGGCCGGTTTGCGTGGCATGCGCCCGGACCATCCGGGAATGGCGCGACTGATCGGCCGGGACCGCGCCTTCTGCGAGGTGCTCGCGATGGCGCTCCGCCACGCTCCAACCACGTCGCCGGTGCTCGTGCTCGGGGAGAGCGGCACGGGGAAGGAGCCGGTGGCGCGCTTCGTCCACGAGGCGAGCGAGCGCCGCGGCCCGCTCGTCGCGGTGGACCTCGCGAGCCGGAACGACAACCTGCTCGAGGACGACCTGTTCGGCCACGTCCCCGGGGCCTTCGAGGGCGCGCGCACGCCCCGGGAGGGGGCCTTTCGGCGCGCCCATCGGGGCACCCTCTTCCTCGACGAGCTGGGAAACATGCCGCTGGGCGCGCAGCTTCGGCTGCTGCGGGTCCTGGAGACCGGACACGTCCAGCCGCTGGGATCCGATTCCACGCACCCGGTCGACGTGCGGGTGGTCGCGGCGACCAACGCGGACCTGGAAGGGATGGTCCACGCGGGCACGTTCCGCCGCGACCTGTACCATCGGCTGGCCGGCGTGGTGCTGCGCCTGCCCCCGCTGCGGGAGCGCGGGGAGGACGTGGTGCTGTTGGCGGAGGCGTTCGCCGCCGACGCCGGCGCCGAACGGCTCTCCGCCGACGCGCTGGAGTGCCTGCGGGCCCAGCCCTGGGTGGGCAATGTCCGGGAGCTTCGCCGCGCGATCGAGGTGGCGGCACGGGAGGCTCGGGGCGGTCCGATCCAGACGCACCACCTGCGCATTGCTCGGCCCATGCCGATCCTCGTCACCGGACGGGGGGACGTGCTCGAACATCCCGGGGTGCTCACCCGACGGGAGGCGCAAGCGCTCGTAGCGCTCACCGTCGTCGTCCCGGCCCCCGCGGAGCGGGGCGTCGGATGCATCCGGAGCGCCGTGTTCGGGGGGCTCGGCGGCCGGCCGATCACGCCGGATGCCCTCGGCCGGTTGGTCGCGTGGCCGTGGTGGGGGAACTTCACCGAGCTCGATCGCAAGCTCGGTGCCCTCCGGTCCGCCCCGCCGGGGCCGATCGACACGGAGGCGCTCGCCGCGCTGTTTCCCGAGGTGGGCGGCCAGTCGCGCGAGCCGATCGTCACGCTCCTCTCGGCGTCCGTCCGCGACGACGGCACGGTGCATGGTTGGCGCTCCTGCCATCACGACGGCGCCGTCGTCATCGGACGCGCGCGGGCCCGTGTCGATCTGGACGAGCCCCGACGGCGCTGGCTGGCCTCCCAGGCGGACTCGCCCGGCTTCCTGCCGTTCCCCCATCTCCCCGAGCTGAGCCGCCTCCACGCGCTGATCACCCGACAGGGGGACAACCTCTTCGTGTCGAGCGCGCCCGGCGTGGCCCTCCCGCTGATCGCGGGCCCCCTGGACGGTCTGGTGGCGCAGGTCGAAGCGGGCGAGGGGAGGAGCCTCGGGCCGGCGGGCGAGGTGCGGGTGATACGCGCCGGGGAGCCCGTGCTCCAGCTCTTCTTGTTCGCGGGAGAGGCCGCGCTCGCCGAGGCGACCCCGTCGTTGCGGGCGCGCCTGGCCGGAAACGTACTCGAGACCCGGTTCACCGGGCGCTCGAGTCGCGCCTGGGCGCTGTCACCGGACGAGACCGACGAGCTGAACGCGATCGTGCTCGACTTCGTACGGTCGGACGGGGATTTCGCCCCCCATCTGCGGGCGGCGCTCGGGAGCTCTCCGCTCGTCGAGCTCCGCGCCTACCTGTTGTCGAGCCATCCGACCCAGTCGTGTGTGCGGCTCTACCAGAGCCCGCTGAACCAACCCCTTCGGGCCGATCTCGCTGCCCGCATCGCCGACGCGGCGCTGGTCGAGCGTGCCCGCGAGCGCCTCCCGACGAACCTCCGGACCGTGGTGCTGGAGGGGGGGAACGAGGACCGCTGACTCGCCGGGCGGTTCATGCCCAGTTCATGAACGTTCGACGCGTTCGGGCTCCGACCGCGTCCCGTTCAGGGGACAGACGGCGCTTTTCGGTGGCACGTCTCGTGCAACGAGGCCGGGTCCCACCGTGAGAAACAATGAACTCCCTGATCTCCCAAGCGTCCGAGCTGCACACCTTCCTGCGCGAGATGACCGACGAGTGGAACCGCCGGCTCGCCGATAGCGATGACCTAGCCCGTGCGCACGACCGGTTCGTCGAGGACTACCGCCCCGTCGCGAGCGACCGCTTCGACGCGGCGTTCGCGAGCATGTCGCTCGAGGTCGATGCGCTCGACGCGAACGAGCTCCGCCGGGTCGAGCCCATCGTCCGCGCACTGCTTCAGCCCTACTTCCTGCTCTCCCCGTTCTGTCGCCGCGTCGTCGACTGGCCGTGCGGCTACCCCGGCGACTATCGCGCGGTGGAGATGCTGTTCAGCGGCCACGAGGTGGCCACCTCGGCGGTGGGCACCGTCCTCGGAAACTACACCCTGCACACCGGGCCGTGTGAGGCCCATCGCGGCCGCTCGCCCTGGTCCCACGCGCAGATCGCGAGCTGGTGTGCCGACGAGCGCGTGGAGCGCCCCGCGATCCTCTCGTTCGCCTGTGGCCCCGAAGTGGTCCTGCGCCGATGGGTCGCCGCCGGCGGCGTGGCGGACATCACGCTGGCGGATCACGATCCCCACGCGCTCGCGTGGGCGAGCCGGCGCCTCGGCAAGGTCCTCAACGGCACCAAGAATCCGTCCACGGTGCGTGAGGTCCACGCCGACGCGCGCGAGATCATCAAGGGAGACGCCGCCCGCCGACTCGGGATCCGGGCCAGCTTCGACGTCGTGCTCGTGCTCGGCCTGCTCGACTACCTGGAGGACCCGATCTGCGTCGCCTTCCTCGAATCACTCGCGACGGCCCTCCGCCCCGGCGGGCTGATCCTCCTCTCCAATGTCAGCGGCCCCAACCCCGCGCGCGCGCTGATGGAGACCGTTGGCGGTTGGCGCGTGATCCATCGCACCCCGGAGCGCTTCGCCGGCCTCGTGGGCGCGGCGGAACACTTCGGCGACCTCGACGTCACCGTGCACGACTCGGGAACCAACGTCTACGTCGCGGCGCGGCGGATCTGAACGGGGCGGTCGACGGGCGCTCGGTGCCGGTCCCCGGCGGTGGAAGCCGATCGTCGGGGCGCCGGACCGGCCTCCCGGGGCGCCCCTTCCACCGCGTGGCCCGGCCGGGCCCCCGATCGAGGGTCACGCGGCTACGTCGATCTCCTGCCGGGCGTCGGTCCAGCCGAGGAGCCGGTCGATCGCGCGGTGGACGGCGTCGGGATCGAAGTAGGCGAGGTAGAGCGCGGCCATCGTGGCGGAGAACGGCCCGACCGGCAGCGCCATGAACAGGGCGCCGTGGAACAGGAGGCCGAGGACGGCGACCGGCCCCCGGAAGCGCGGGATCCACAACCCGACGGCGAGCGCGCCCTCGATCACGACGGTTGACACCGCGAGCACGCAGCAGAGCACGGCGAACCCGGGGAGCTCGACCGGGTCGGCGCTGCCGTAGCGGTCGACGAAGATGTGCTGGAGGCGCACCCCCGACAGGAAGGGCAGGTTCAGCTTGGCGGCGGTGGCCCCGACGTACACGACGGTGGTCTGGAGCGCGATCAGGCGTTGGCCCCAGAGCGGGCCGCGCTCGGGCGGGCAGGCGCCGCCGCGCCCCTCGGCGAGGGTGAGGGCGCGCCACCGGTCGACGGAGAACGAGCGGCCGCACGGCGTGAGCGCGAGGAGCACGCTGTAGACCACCAGCAGCCAGGTGTGGTGGTGGGTGTAGGGCTCGACACCCCGGACGACGCCCAGGTAGAAGAACACCGTGAGCATCGTGAGCGCGTTCCACACGGCCGCCACGGGGGTCCAGAGCCCGACGAGCAGGAGCGTGGTCGCGACGAAGAAGGAGAGCGCGATCGCGAGGTCGACGGGCGTGTCCTGCTTGTAGAGCAGGAAGTCGCGCGCCCACTTGTCCCAGAGGAGCAACGGGAGGGCGATGCGGAGGAGCGCCGCGGGGCGCGTGGAGCCCTCGGTCCAGAGGAGCCAGGTCGTCAGGCGCGCGATCAACCGCCCTCCTTCGTCGGCGCGCCGCGTTCGGAGAGGCGGGTGCACTCGTTGGTGGCGCCGTCCTCGGCGATGGTCCAGCCGCGGCGGGTGGCCGTCGTGAGCTCGACCCGCACGTCGGCGCCGGCTCCGAGGCGTCGGCAGAGCGTGCGCGCGATCCTCCGCGCGGCCGGAACGTCGGCGATGCGGCGGTCCTTTCGGGGAGGGAGGGGCTGACCGGGCGTGAGGATCGCGTACCGGTCGAGGTCTTCGCGCACCCCGCCCGCGCCGATCGTGAAGAAGCGTGCCTGCGTGGCGTCGAGCCCCTCGGTGCCGAACATCTGCCACCCGCGCAGCACCGGGTGGCGCACGCGGAACGTCTGCTCGCCGATCGGCCCCGCCACGATGAACAGGGCGAACGCGAGGAAGGCGGCCGCGCGGGCGTGGCCGCGGGGGCCGGCGGGCCGATGGGCGGGGGGCGGTTCGGGCGTCACCGGGGGAGGCTATCGGAGGCGAGGGGATCAGCCCAGCAGGGACAGGATCCGGAGGGCCTCGTCGGCGGTGGTCGCGCCCACGAGCTGGTCGATCAGCTCGGGATCCGCGAGCCGCGCGGCGCGGGCGAGGACGGCGAGTGCTTTGGCGCCCTCGCCCAGTCCCACCACGGCGAGGACGGCGCGAATCGGGGCGTCGTCGGGGGTCGGGGCGGCGCAGGGCGTGTCGAGCAGCACGAGGCAGGCCGTCGGCGCGGGGGCGAAGCCGGCGGCGTGCGGCAGGAGGAGGCCCGCGCCCACGGCGGAGGGGACGGCCCGCTCGCGGGCGTGGAGGGCGGCCGCGAGGGCCTCGAACGCGCCGGGCGGGGCGAGGCGGATGGCGGCGAGGTCGAGGGCGTCCTCCAGGCGACCGACGCGCACGCCGCGGAGCACGCGCGCCGGGGTGAGCAGGTCGGCCACGCTCGCCGGGCCGGCGCTCTCCGGGAACTCGCGCGCGATGAAGTCGAGCACGCGCGCGATCTGCGCGGGTCCGAGGCGGCGGCGGGCCACCTCCGCGACGAGCGCCCGGCCCGCGAGCGAGGAGGGCTCGGCGCCGCGGACGCGGCCGGTGAGATCGAGCAGGAGGTCGACGGGCATGCCGAACACGTCCGCGATCGCGCGCAGGCGGTCGGCGGTGGGGGGCGCGTCGTGCCCGTTCTCGACGCGCGAGAGGTACGCCGTGGACACGCCGATGGCCTGCCCGAGGCTCTTGAGGCTCAGCCCCGCGTCGGTGCGGAGCAGGCGGAGGGCGGCGCCAAACGGCATCAGGCCTCCGCCGCGTGCACGAGGAGCCAGGAGGTCGAGCCCCCGTCGGGGACCGCGGCGTGCGCGGCGAAGGGCGCGAGGACGAGATCGAGCCCGCTCGTCTCCGCCGGCGTCACCGTCGTGTCGCCCATCCGTACGACCTCCACGCCACCCTCGCTGGCGAGCCGCGCGGCGACGCGCTCCGCGGCGGCGGCGTGCGGGCCGGTGCCGGCCACCAGCCCGACGCGTCGGAGGGCGCGTAGGCCGCGGTCGACGAGCACGCCGACGTCGGCGGGGGCGCCGCGGAGGATGGCGCCGGTGGTGCCGCCGAGGGTCTCGCCGAGCAGCGCCGAGCGGTGCACGCCGATGAGGACGAGCGGCACGCGCTTGAGACGCGCCATGCGGACGATGTCCTCGCCCGGCGAGGCCGACGGGAACGAGAGGGGATCGATGGCGAGGCCCTCGCGGGTGGCGGCGCGGGTCACCGCCTGGAGCGGATCCTCCTCGGGGTCGACCCCGTGCATCGACTCGGACAGCCGCTCGATGGGCGAGAGGTGGAGCGCCCACACGGCCCCCTTCGAGCGGCGCGTCCACGCGTCGGCGAGGTACACCAGCGCGGGCGCGATGCCGGGATCGGACACGCACAGGAGCGCGGCGGGGACGGGCTCGGTCGTGGGCCGGGCCGTGGCCGGCACGGGCTCGTGCGCGGCCTCCTCGGCCATCCGCGCGGCGGGGAAGATGCGCTCGAGCAGCGGGGAGGTGATCCACGTGGTCACCAGCGCCATGATCACCATCATCGCGAACAGCTCGTGCGAGATGACGCCGAGGTCGAGCCCGATGTTGAGCACGACGAGCTCCATGAGCCCGCGCGTGTTCATCAGCACGCCGATCGCGGCCGAGGACCGCAGGTCGAGCCCCGTGAGCCGCGCGGCGAGCGCGGTGCCGCCGAACTTCCCGACGCACGCGACGATGAGGATGACGAGCGTGGTGGTCCACGCGCCCGCGTCGTCGAGCAGCCCGATCTGCGTGCGCAGGCCGCTGTAGGCGAAGAAGAGCGGGAGCAGCACGATGGTGACGAAGTCCTCGATCTTCTCGACGAGGACGGTGTGGAGCCCGCGGTCGCGGGGCACGATCGCGCCGAGCAGGAACGCGCCGAAGAGCGCGTGGATGCCGATCCACTCGGTCACCGCGGCGGAGGCGAGGAGGATGAGGAACACGAAGGCGATGGTGTCGCTGCTCACGGCGAGCCCGGCGCGAGGCCCCATGCGCGCGAGCATCGGGCGCACGCCCTTCCACATCACGAGCACGTAGAGGAGCGCGAGGCCGGTGGTGACGAGCGCCGGACCCACCCCGGAGGCCCCGGCCACCGCCACCACGAAGGCGAGCAGGCACCACGCGGTCACGTCGTCGACCGCGGCCGCCGCGAGCGCGAGCGCGCCCACGCGCGTGCGGATCAGGCGCTTCTCCGCGAGGATGCGGGCGAGCACGGGGAAGGCGGTCACGCTCATCGCCGTGCCGAGGAAGAGGCCGAACCCGAGCTTCGACACACCGGGGGGGGCGAGGGTGCCGTGGAGCGGGATCGACAGGAGGCAGCCGAGCACGAACGGCACGAAGATGCCCGCGTTGCTGATGGCGACGGACGCGCGCCCCTGCCCGCGCAACAGCCGCGGATCGAACTCGAGCCCCACGAGGAACATGAAGAAGACGAGCCCGAGCTGGGCGGTCATCCCGAGGACCGGCAGGCTCGCGGCGGGGAACAGGGCGTCGAGGGCGCCGGGCGCGACGACGCCGAGGAGGGAGGGGCCGAGGAGGATGCCCGCGAGGGTCTCGGCGATCACCGTGGGTTGCCCGAGGCGCCGCACCACGCGGCTGAGCAGGCGTCCGGCGAGCAGGATGGCGCCGATCTGGGCGAGGAGCTGGATGACGTGCATGGCGGTACCCGCGACGCGGCGCCGTTAAGCGGTTTGCTTAACGTGGTCCAGGAGGGCGGAGGGCGGGTGGGCGCCCCCCGGAACTTTTCCTTTCACCTCCGCCCCGGTCCCGGTTCCCATCCTCCGCAAGCCCACCAACCCACCGGAGAGACTCCCATGCGCTCGATCCTCGCCCTCCCCCTCCTCGCCGCCTGTGTGTTCGGCCGCCCCTCGGACGACGCGGGCAGCCCCTTCCACGACGATCTGCTGCCCCGCGAGGAGCAGGTCCGCATCAACCTCCCGGTCGACGGGGCCTCCGCCAAGGACGGCGCCACCGGCGAATGGGCGCGCTACTACGTCGCCACCCGCAACGTCACCGAGCACGTGAACGGCCTCATCGCGTACGTGCTCGGCACGGTCGCGTACGTCACCCTTCTCGAGCCGCAGTGGTCCGACGCCGACAGCCGCCAGGCGGTGTGGGGCCCCTACAGCGACTCGGGGCTCGATCCGGTGGAGACCGGCCTCTGGGTGCGCGAGGAGGACGACGGGTCCTACGGCTGGGCCATCTTCCAGCTCCCCAAGGGGGGGGACATGGAGACCGAGTCGACGATCATCGTGAGCGGGATCGTGGACGCCGGCTCCACGCGGGACGATGCCTCGGGGGTGTTCGTGGTGGACTTCACCACCGCCGCCGCGCTCGATCCCGCCGTGAACCTCACCGGCACGTTCAGCGTCGAGTACGCCTACGACGCCGCGGGCGTCGACGCCGTCGCGGGCTTCGAGGAGTACGGGGTCCGCGGCGCCGAGCCCATCGATGCCCTGTACGCCTACGCGCAGGACGCCGCCGGCGGAGGAACGATGGACCTCGCGTGGCTCGACGACGTGAACGGCACCGCCGTGGAGGAGACCCTCGCCATGCGCACCCGCTGGCAGAGCACGGGGGACGGCCGGTCCGACGCCGTCGTCACCGGCGGGGACCTCGGGGCCGACGCGTACGCGTCCGAGTGTTGGGCCGGCGACTTCGTGACGTCCTATTGGACGGACACCATCGGGATGTACGAATCCGTGGGCGAGGTCGGCGTGTGTGCCTATGCAGAGGCGGAGCTTCCGACCGAGGCCAGCTTCGGTCTCTCCGAGTAGGTCGGCCCCGACCCTCGAACGTTCCTCGATCCCCCCGCGCGGCCGCGTCCGTCTCGTGCAAGACTGGCGCGGCCCCGCTCGACCTTCGGAGGGTCTCCATGCGCCTCGCCCCGCTGCTGCTGCTCGCCACCGGGTGCGGCCCCGCCGATCCCGAGGTGACCGGGGAGCCCGCCATCGAGCCCGCGCCGTACATCTACGAGGAGGACGCGCCGCCGGTCGCCGAGCTGACCGCCGCCGAGCTGGAGGGCGCCATCGAGGGCGCCGTCGCGTTGTCGCTCACGCTGAACGCGGGGCCGATCTTCCCGGCGTACGAGGCGGCGATGGCCGGCGCGGAGGATGCCTGCCCGGCCTGGTACGACTACCAGGGCAGCCAGTATTGGTACGACACCTGTACGGCCACGACGGGGGCCCACTACAGCGGATACAGCTTCTTCCAGTCCTACGTCGACTACGACGCGGGGGATGGCAACCTCTACAACGGGAACTCCGTATACGGCGTGGCCCGGATCGTGACCCCGGACGGGTACACCTACGAGGCCGGCGGCTCCGCCACGAACCTCGTGGCAACCGGCCCGGGGTACGTCTACTTCTCGTCGCAGGTGGCGGGCGCCTTCGCGTGGGATGGGCCGGAGGCCGCCGGAACGTGGCTCGAGACCGGCGTGTCACCCGACATCACCCTGCTCGGGTACGTCGTGGCCGACGCCGGAAACTACGTGATGATCGACGGCGGCCTGTCCGGCCTCGGCGGAGAGCTGGACACCGTCGTGTTCGACGCCGTCGTCCTCTACGACGCCGGGCTCGGCTCCCCGTGCCCCACCGAGCCCGGCGGCGTGGTCTCCGTGCGGGATCCCGGGGGGAGCTGGTACGACGTCGTGTTCGACGGCCCCTCCGACTACGGCGTGGAGGCCGACGCCGACCTCTGTGACGGCTGCGGCGCCGCGTTCTTCCGCGGCGAGCCCCTCGGAGAGGTGTGCGTCGACTTCACGACCCTCCTGGATTGGGAGGTGTCACCGTGGTGATCTGGCTGCTGGCGTGCGCCACCCCTCTCCCCGAGGCGGTCGACCCCATCCCCACGATGGCCGCGTCGGAGGCCCTCGTCCGCGCGAGCCTCGATCTCCGCGGCGTGCGCCCGTCGTCCGAGGAGCTCGCCGAGGTGGAGGCCGATCCCGCCACGCTCGCCGGGCTGGTCGACACGTTCCTCGACGATCCCCGCTACGAGGGGCGCGTGCGCGATCTGTGGAGCGAGATCTACCTCACCCGCGCGCCGTCCATCTACGTCACCGCCGCCACCTTCGGCCTCGGCGACGAGCCCGGGTTCCAGGCCTCCACCGGCGAGGAGGTGCTCGCCATCCTCGGGCACGTGGCGGCCAACGACCAGCCGTGGACCGAGATCGTCACCGGCGACTGGACCATGGCCGACCCGATCCTGGCCTCGATCTGGCCGATCGACCGGCCCGACGGAGAAGGATGGCAGGTTTCGCACTACACCGACGGCCGCCCCGCCGCCGGGGTGTTGTCGACCAACTCGCTCTGGTGGCGCTACGGCTCGACCGATAGCAACGCCAACCGCAAGCGCGCCAACACCGCGTCGCGCGTGTTGTTGTGCAACGACTACCTCGTGCGTCCGCTGGAGTTCGACCGGAACATCAACCTCCTCGACGAGGAGGCGGTGGCCGACGCCATCGACAACGACCCGTCGTGCACCAACTGTCACGCGAGCCTCGATCCGATCGCGAGCTACTTCTTCGGGTTCTGGTGGTACGACCCGAGCAACCCGCTCGAGATCGTGAACTATTTCCCGGAGCGGGAGGCCCGCTGGAGCCTCTACACCCGGAAGCCGCCGTCGTTCTACGGCGTGCCCGGGTACAACCTGCACGATCTCGGCCAGCAGATCGCGGGGGACCATCGGTTTCCCACCTGCGCCGTAGAGCAAGCCTGGGAGCTCCTCCTGCGTCGCGACGTTTCGCCCGGTGACACCGACGCGCTGGTCGTCCACCGCAACGCGTTCATCGAGGGCGGCCTGACGATGAAGGCGCTGATGCGCTCGATCGTGACCGACCCCCGCTACGTCGCCGGTGCCACCGACGCCGAGGGCTACGTCCCGAAGAAGATGCTCACCCCCGATCTGCTCGCCACCTCGGTGGAGGGCCTGACCGGCTACACGTGGACCTACGCCGACTACGACCTGCTGCGCACCGACAACGTCGGCTACCGCACGCTGGCCGGCGGGGCGGACGGCTACGCGGTCACCGCCACGTCCACGAGCCCCAACGCGACGCTCGTGCTCGTGCAGGAGCGCCTCGCCGAGTCGGCCGCCTGGTACGTGGTCGAGAACGAGCCCGAGCGGCTGTTCACGGTGTCCTTCGACGCGACACCCGAGACCGACCGCGCCGCCATGGCCGCGCAGCTCCAGGCGCTCCATCGCGCGGTGTTCGGGCGGGTCGTGTCCGCGGACGGCGAGGAGGTCGAGGCCGGCCTCGGCCTCTGGTCCGATCTGTACGCGGTCGAGCGCGACGGGAAGGACGCCTGGGCGGGTGTACTCTCGGTCCTCCTCCGCGACCCCGACTTCCTCTTCTATTGATGGGGGCCCCCATGTTCTCCCGCCGCACCCTCATGAAGTCGGGCTCCGCCTTGTTCGGCGGCCTCGGCCTCGCGACGTTGGGCCTCGCCCCGCGCGCGGTCCGCGCCGCCGCCACCAGTGACATGAAATTCGTGTTCGTGTTCGCGCCCGGCGGGTGGGACACGACCCGGGTGTTCGCCGATGCGTTCTCCAACGCGAACGTCGACATGGAGGCCGGCGCACAGCGCGGCACGGCAGGAAACATCGCGTTCGTCGACCACGCCGAGCGCCCGTCGGTGCGGACGTTCCTGGAGGCGTGGCACGCGCGCACGGTGGTGCTCAACGGGCTGATGGTGCGCTCCATCGCGCACGAGATCTGCACGATGATCGCGATGACCGGCACCACCTCGGGCCTCACCCCCGATTGGCCGGCCATCCTCGCCTCCGTCGACCGCGACCGGTTCACCCTGCCGCACCTCGTGCTCGGCGGCCCGTCGTTCCCCGGTGATCTCGGCGTGGCGGTGTCGCGCACGGGCTCGAACGGGCAGCTCGAGGCGCTCCTGTCGGGCCGCTCGCGCGCGCTGGCGGACGTCGGGACCGGCGGCCCGAACGCGCCTGCCGAGAGCCTCCTCGACCGGTACATGAGCCGCCGCGCGGCCGCGCGCGCCGCGTCCGCCCGCTCGTCCGTCGACGCCGCGCTGGCCGGGCAGTTCGCCGTAGCGGTCGAACACGCCGCGGAGCTGAAGGATCTCCAGTTCATCATGGACTTCACCGGCGGCACCGACGTGGCCGACCAGGTGCAGGTGGCCGTCGACGCGCTCTCGCTCGGCGTGAGCCGCTGTGTCACGCTCGCCTCCGCGGGCGCGGTGCTCGGTTGGGACACCCACGCCGACAACGACAACCAACAATCCCCCCTGTGGGAGACCCTGTTCTCCGGCCTCGGCCAACTGATGCAGGCGCTCGCGAACACGCCCGGCACCTCCGAGCCGACCCTCGCCGACGAGACCGTGGTGGTCGTGCTCTCCGAGATGGGGCGCTCGCCGAAGCTCAACGCGTTCAACGGCAAGGACCACTGGCCGTACACGAGCGCCATGGTGATCGGGCCCAACCTCGTGGGGGATCGTGTCATCGGCGCCTTCGACAACCAGTTCTACGGCCGGAGCGTCGACGCCCTGACCGGTGACGTGTCGGACGGCGGCCAGATCCTCTCCGCCGAGTCTCTCGGCGCCACGCTCCTCGCGCTGGCGGACGTGGATCCGCTCGCCTACGTCGACGGCGTCGATCCGATCATGGGGATGCTCGCGTAGCGCCCTCACGATGGTCCCGCCGGAGGGCCCCGCCGGATGGCCCCGCCGCGGTCCGAACGATAAGCGGCCGGCATCCCGGCGAAGGGGTTCTCATGTGGCTGTTCCTGTTCCTGGCGTGCACCGGCGCGAGAGAGGCCGACACCGCGTCGGGCCTCTGCGTCGACGCGCCCGTCGTCACCTATGAGACATTCGGCGCCGGGTTCATGACGGAGAACTGCCAATCCTGCCATGCGAGCACGTCACCCGATCGGAAGGGTGCGCCCGCGCACGTCGTGTTCGACACCGTCGACGACGTGTGGGCGAACAAGACCCGGGTGATCGGCCTCGCCGTGACCGCGGTGACCATGCCGCCCCTCGGCGGCACCACGGCCGACGATCGTGCCCTGCTCGAAACCTGGCTGACATGCGCGGAAGAGGGAACCTGATGGCGACGATCGACACGTATTTCAAGAGCAAGTCGGTGCTCCTCACCGGCGGATCGAGCGGCATCGGGTACGCCGCGGCCGAGCGCCTCCTGAAGGCGGGCGCAGAGGTGACCCTCGTGGCGCGGCGCCTGCCCGCCCTCGAAGAGGCCAGGAAGAAGCTCGGCGGAAAGAACGTGCACGTCCTCTCGCTCGACGTGTCGCGCGAGGACGATGTCGCCGAGAAGGTCGCCGCGCACCTCGCCGCGCACCCCACCGACGTGTTGATGAACAACGCCGGCATCGTCATGCCGGGCCGCTTCCTCGAGCTCGAGCCCAAGCACTTCCGCGACATGATGGACATCAACTACTTCGGCGCCGTGAACATGTGCCGGGCGGTGATCCCGCACCTCGTCGCGCGCGGCGGCGGCGCGGTGCTCAACGTATCGTCCATGGCCGGCATCATCGGCATCTACGGATACACGGCGTACGCCGCGAGCAAGTTCGCGCTCTACGGGTTCTCCGAGGCGCTCCGCGGCGAGATGGTGCCGCACAACGTCGCGGTGAGCGTGTGCCTGCCGCCCGACACCGACACGCCGCAGCTCGCCTTCGAGAACCAGTACAAGCCGAAGGAGACCAAGGCGATCGCCGGCGCCGTCAAGACGATGTCGGCTGCCGCGGTGGCCGAGGAGATGCTCGCGGGCGTGGCCGCCGGCCGCTTCACCATCGTGCCGGGGCTCGACGGGCGCATGACCGTCGCGGCGCAGCGGTGGGTGCCGAGCGTGGTGCGGTGGTACTCCGACATGGCGATGAAGAAGGCCCGATGAGCGCGGAGGCGGGCCCCACCTACCGCCACGCCTGGAGCGCGGCCGCGCTGACGGACACGCTCCCGCCGCGCTACTCGCACCCCAACAAGCAGCTCGTCCACGACCTCGCCTGCCCACCCGGCAGCGAGGCGGCGGGCACGGTCACGGTGAGCCGTTGGCCCGCGCTCCCGTGGCCGGATCGCGTGCCGGACGCCGCGCCCACGCTCGCCGAGCAGCCGGGCTACTTCACCTACGATCCGCCCCCCGTCGGTGTCATCGCGTGGCACCAGAACTTCGCCGACCCGCACCTGTTCGGTTTCTACGCCGGCGCCTTGTTCGCACAGGACGAGATGCAGGTGGCCGAACATCCGGCGCTCGCGTCGGTCCGCGCGGCCCTGCTGGCGGCTGGCGTGCCCGCGCGCACGGACGAGGGCGGCCGGCCGACCCCCGTGCTCGTGGCCGGCGTGGAGCGCCGCTGCGCCGTCGACACCGAGCCCACCCTGGAGGCGGGCCGGATCGAGGGGCTCTACGGCAACCGCTTCGGCCGCGCCGCCCCCGCCGTGATCCGCGCGGCGACGAGGCGCATCGACCCCCCGACCGTGTCGAACATCCTCGCGATCGCGGCCATGCAGGGCCTGTCCGGGCGCCTCTACACGGCCGACGATCTGTCCCGCACGCTCGCGACGGCCTACGCCGGCTACCGCGCCGCCGTGCGCGAATCCGAGCTGCTCGCGCCGGGCGCGAAGGTGGCGATCCACACGGGCTTCTGGGGCTGCGGCGCCTTCGGGGGCGATCGCGTGCTCATGACCGTGCTCCAGGCGCTCGCGGCGCGCCTCGCGGGCGTCGACACGCTCGTCCTGCACCTCGGCGACACGACGGGCGCGCGCTCGGTCACCGAGGCGCGGCGCGTGCTCGAGGCGGTGGCGCTCCCCGGCGCGACGGTGGCGGCCGTGCTCGATCGGCTCCTCGCGCGCCGGTTCGTCTGGGGCGCGAGCGACGGGAACTGACACCGACGGATCTTGAGTCGGCCCGGTGGGGCGCGTCCTGGTGCGGACACCAGGACCGGGCGCCTGCGGGGTCGGCCTGCGGCCTCCGTCGGCGCGCTCCCGGCTGCCGCCGGGGGGCGCCGGACCGCGCGGCCGCTCCCGCGGCCACGCGCCCTCCGCCGCCCTC
>JAKFCH010000248.1:0-7883 GCA_036676765.1 Deltaproteobacteria bacterium | reverse complement strand
GATCGGGCCGCCTCACCGCACCACCTCGACCATCACCTGGTCGGTGACCGCCCACCCGCGGGCCGTCGCGAGCGCGAGCGGGTAGTCGCGGTGGAGGAGCGTGGCACGGACGGTGGGGTCGGCGCACGGCGACGCGAACCGGTGCGTGGTGGTGAACGACCGGCCGGGGAGCAGGCGGTTGTCGCTCGCGACGTCGACCGCGAGGAAGTGGGGCACCATGCGGGTCCCGTCCGCGCCCACGAGCACCCGCGCGAAGCCGAAGCCCGGCGCGCCGGCGAGGGCCTGCCCGTTCGCGCGCATGGCGATGTCCCCGTCGGGAAGGGGGCGATCGAGGGTCACGTGGTCCCCCTCCACGGCGACCACGGTAGCGCCGCCGATGTATCCCTCGTGGGGGAGCCCCTTCTGTTCGACGGAGAACCGACCGTCTCCGAACGGACCGTGCCCCTCGTAGTCGCGCCACGCGCCGGTCCGGCGGAGGACCCGGAGGGTGTCACCCACGGCGGCGCCCGGCCAGATCGACCAATCCTCGCCGGCGGCGCGGGTGTCGAGCGCGCCGCCGAAGTCGGGCACGACATCTCCGCCGGTGGCGTCGAGCGGCAC
This sequence comes from Deltaproteobacteria bacterium, assembly GCA_036676765.1. Lineage (GTDB taxonomy): Bacteria > Myxococcota_A > UBA796 > UBA796 > SXON01 > CAJBVW01. The sequence goes on along the minus strand of JAKFCH010000248.1, from coordinate 7,283 downwards.
GCCGTCACAGGTTGCGTCCACCGTCAGGATCAGCGCGCGGAGCGGCTCGCCGGTGGGGAGGGCATGGCCGGGGCCCACGTTGGTGACGGTCACCGACGCCAGGAGCGTGTCGTCGGGGGCGAGCTCGGTGACCACGTCGACGGAGGCCGCCAGCCCCAACATGCCGCTCTCGGGCTGGCGGGGGCCATACCAGGCGTGCGCCCGCACCTCCCCCGGGGGGCGCTCCCACCCGGCGCCGATGCCGATCATCACGCCCTCGAACTCGTTGTGGAGGTCGGCGGAGTTGCCCACCTCGGGCTTGGGGGGCATGTGACACGATTGGCAGGGCGCCGACGGGTTCATCGGGCTCGCCTCCCACTCGGTGTAGGTCGAGTGGATGGGGAGGCGGCCGTCGGGCCACCGGTCGAGATCCACCGAGGCGCCGACGACGAGCACGTCCTGCTCCTGCTCGTGGCACCCCGCGCAGAGGCGCGCCTCGTGGAACAGGGGGCTGTGGACCGCGCCCATGCGCGGGTTGAGGACATCCACGTAGGGGCCGAAGGTGAGCGGCGCGTAGAGGCCGAGGAGCGGCGACGGGGACGGCTCGCTGGGGCGGACGATCCGGAGGCGGCCGGCGACGCCGGGGGGCGCGTCGAGGTCGACGTCGGCGACGTGGTGACACACGTCACAATGCACGCCTGCGTCGTATGCGATGCCCGTGGCGTCGAGCAGATCGCGGCCGCCGAGCACCCCGTCGATGCCGGGCGCGTGGCAGTCCGCGCACGCGCCAACCCCCTCGGTGGCCTCCGCGACGGACGGACCGAGCCGGCAGCGCTCGACGGCCGCGCCGGTGCCGGGCTCGCTCGCCGCACCCCACGCGCCGCCCGCGTCCGCGCACGCCGAGGCGGTGGCGAACGCGGCCGCGGTGCCGCCGTAGAGGTCGTGCAGGACCGGGTTGGACGCGGCGGTGCGGTGGGGCGATTCGTACCACTCGTGGTGGATGGTCACGTGGCAGTGGCTGCACTGCCCGGTGGTCGTGCCCTCGTGCGACTCCGGCCCGGGGTCACCGAAGGTGTAGTCGGGGTTGTCCGTCGGGTCGTACCGGACGAGGGCGATGGCGACCTCCGCGGGGCCGGACACCTCGACGCCGTCCACCCGTGCGTCGGGGTGGGCCGCGACCACCCAGTGATCCCCGGCGACGGTCGGATCGACCGACACCGTGGCGTGCCCGTCGGCGTCCGTGCGCCACTCCTCGCGGCCGCCGCCCTGCTTCACGATCGCCCCCTCGATCGGCGCGCCGTCGAGGGTGACGGACACCGTGACCGCGTAGGGCTCGGTCGACTCGGCGGGCGCGCTGTCCACGGGCTCGGGGAGCTCGGGCGGGTCGATCTCGCCGGGGGGAGCACCCGCGCAGGCCAGGAGGAGGAGGAGCACGCGGGAGCGTAGCGCGAGGGAGGCGAACCCGCCGGACGCGCGGCCTCGTCGCGCCGCGGGGCCGGCGTGGGCTACGTTTCCGCGCCACCCGAGCCCGCTCATGTCGCCCCGAACGTCCTCGCTCGCCCGTACGGGCCCCTTCGCCCTCCTCGGGCTCGCCGCGGCCCTCGCGCTCGTCGGCGCCGACGCGCCGCTCATCCCGCCCGCGGACCCGCTGCTCCTCCGCATCGCGGTCATCGGCGACACCGGCAAGGGCTTCGACGAGACGTGCCGCGGCGACGACGCGCCCACCCACACCAACATCTGCGCGGCCCAGCACGTGCAGCTCCGCGCCCACCTCACCGGGCTCTCGCCGGCGCCGGACGTGATCGTCGCCCCGGGCGACCTCGTCTACGGCGACGTGCGGGGCCCGGCCGGCTATCGGAAGGTGCTCCGCCGCTGGTGGGGCGAGTGGAAGGGCGCCCCCGTCCTGCCGATGCGCGGCAACCACGACCTCTCCGACGTGGAGTCCGGGGGCCAGGGCAAGGTGGCCGACACGCTCGCGCGCGCGTTCCCGCTCCCCGCGAGCTCCCCCTGGGCACGCGTTCCGTGCGGGGCCACGCCCGACGCCGCCGGGATCGAGGACCCCGGACGCCTCTGCTACGCCGGCGAGCGCGACGGCATCTGCCTCGTCGTGGGGGACAGCCCCGACCCCGTGGACATCCACCTGCCCCCGTGGCCGTCGGCCTGCACGTGGAAGATCGCCGCGTTGCACCACCCGCCCGCCACCTCCTTCGAGAAGAAGAGCGAGATCGCGCACGTGGCGGACGCCCTCGCCGCGTGGGCGCCGGATGTGGTGCTCGCCGGGCACGCGCACCACCTCGAGGGCCTGGTGGCGGACACGACGCTCGGGGCCGACCCGGTCCGGATGTTGTCGGTGGTGTCGGGGGCGGGCTCCCAGTTCCGCCGCCCGAGCGCGCCGATCACCCTCGCCGACGGCACCGTGTCGGCGGTCGGCGTGGACACGACGGGGCCGAGCCCGAGCGGCCGCGAGCCCACCGGGCTGCACCCCGCCTACGTCTACGCGGACCACGGCTACACCGTGGTCGACATCTACCGCGACCACCTGCTCCTGCGGCCGATCGTGCTCCGGGACGCGGGCCCCGAGGCGGCGCCGTGCTGGCGGTGGGATCGGGTGGGGCAGGCGCTCACGAGCGTGGGGTGCGGGCGGTAGCGCCGGTGTCGAGGCCGCGCCGAGCCGCGTCTGCTCGCGCCTACCCGCGCCGGACCGCCCCGCGCAACGCACGGACCGCGCCGTCGATCTCGCCGCTCTCCCCCGCGGTGGCGTGCAGGGCCCGCTCCAGACGCGCGGCGGCCTCGCTCACGGCCGGGAGCCCGTAGGTGCCGGCGGTGCCCATGAGGCGATGGGCGAGCCCGAGCGCGTCCGCCATGGCGGTCGGCACCGCGCGGCTCCGCTCGACCCAGGCCACGAGGGTCTCGATCTGGGCGGGGAGCGAGGCGACGTAGGCGGCGCGCAGGTCGGCGAACAGGTCGTCGGCGGAGACCGCCAGGGCGACCCCCGGGGGCTCGGCCGTGACGGGCAGCTCGAAGTAGAACGTGGCCCCGGGACCATCCCCGACGGCGAGGCCGATGGTGCCGCCGTGCTGGTCGATGATCGCCTTCGAGATCGCGAGCCCGAGCCCGGTGCCGCCGCGCCGCCGGGCGCCCTCGCCCCCCACCTGCGTGAACTTGCGGAACAGGTGGTCCGCGCGGTCGTGCGGCACGCCCGGCCCCTCGTCCCGCACGAGGATGCGCACGCGCGTCGGCACGGGGGATTGCACGGTCACGGTGACGGTGGCCTGGGGCGGCGAGAACCGGACCGCGTTGGAGAGGAGGTTGGTGAGCACCTGGAGGAGCCGGTCGCGATCCCCGAGGACGGTGAGCGGGGGCGCGTCCGTGCGCCGGAGCCGCACCCCGGCGAGGTCGGCGGCGCCGCGCACCCCGGCGAGCGCGGTGTCGACCAGCGCCAGCGCGTCGAGCGGCTCGGCGTAGAGCTCCAGCCGCCCGGCCTCCATCTTGTCGAGGTCGAGCATGTCGTTGATGAGGCGGATGAGGCGGTCCGCGTTCGAGCGCGCCACGGTGACGAGCTCCTGCATCTGCACCGGCGCGGCGCCCAGGACCCCGCCTTCGATGAGCCCGAGCGCGCCGCGGATCGACGTGAGGGGCGTGCGCAGCTCGTGGCTCACGATGCTGATGAACTCGTCCTTCCGCCGGTCGCCCCGCTTGCGCGCGGAGATGTCGCGGACGATGGCGAGCAGCTCGTCCTCGCTGGTGCGGACGAGGCGCACCTCGAGGTCGTTGTCCCCCTCCTCGAATTCGAACAGGCGCACATCCCCGAGGGCGAGCGGCTCGGCGGTGTAGCCGACGAGGCGCAGCGCGAGGCCGTCGGGGCCCGCGATCCCCCGCCGCACGTCGAAGAGCGAGCCGTCCGACCCGACCCGGTAGAGCGTGTCGGGCAAGGCGTTGACCAGGGCGCGCTGGCGGGCGTCACTCCGGAGGAGGTCGTCCTGGGCGCGCACGCGCGCGGTGGCGTCCTCGAAGACGGCCCCCACGCACCCCCCGGGGAGCGGGAACGCCTGCACGACGAACGCCCCCTCGACGACGCGGCGATCGGCGTACAGCACGTGATCGGCGCGCCAGGGGCGGCCGGTCCGGGACACCTCCGCGTACGCCTGGGGGATCCCGAGCGCGCGCAACGTGGGGAAGTTCTCGTCGAGCGTGCGCCCGAGCAACGCGGCCGTGGGCGCGCCCGTGATGCGCGCGGCCGCGGGGTTGCTCCCCACGAGGCGGAGCGTACGGTCGTCCGCCGGATCTTCGAGGTGGTAGACGTAGAGCCCGACGGGCATGCGCTCCAACACCTCGCGGCAGAGCGCCCGGGTCGCGTCGGTTTCGGGCGTTGGGATCAAACGCGGTCCACGATGCGTCGGACCTCGTGGGGCAGGCGCATCGGGTCGAACGGCTTGGGGATCGCGCCCCGGGCGCCGAGGGCGACGTAGTGGCCGAGATCCCCGCGCTGGACCTTGGCGGTCAGGAACACGACGGGGATGCCCGCGGTGAGCGGGTTGGCGCGCAGGCGGGCGAGCACCGTCGGCCCGTCCATCCCCGGCATCATCACGTCGAGCAGCACCACGTCGGGCCGCTCGGCCTCGGCCATCCGCAGGGCGTCCTCTCCGTTGGACGCGAGGAACGTCACCCAGCCCCCGACGCGCGTGAGGCAGATCTGCCCGATGGTGCGGATGTCCTCCTCGTCGTCCACGAGCAGGACCTTGCGGATCGTCATCGCGCCGAGCCTATCACCCCCACGCCGGGGCCCCGCCCCGGAGATACAGGGAGGACCATGAATTGGATCAGCGGAAGCCCCGCGTTGAAGTCGCTCTGGGGGCTCGACCCCGCGGTCACGTTCCTCAACCACGGCAGCTTCGGCGCCACGCCCCGCGCGGTGCTCGCCGAGCAGACGCGGTGGCGCGACGAGATGGAGCGCGAACCGGTGCTCTTCCTCGCCCGGCGGCTCCCCGAGCACCTGGCGCGCGTGCGGGATCGCGTGGCGACGTTCCTCCGCGCCGCTCCCGCGGGGCTCCTGCCCGTGCCGAACGCCACCACCGGTGTCGCGACCGTGCTCCACGCGCTCACCTGGGAGCGGGGGGACGAGCTGCTGCTCGCCGATTCCACCTACAACGCGGTGAAGCAGGCGGCGCGCGCGCTCTCCGACCGCTACGGCGTGCGCGTGGTGGAGGCACGGGTGCCCTTCCCCATCGTGGCGCCCGAGGAGGCCACCGCGGCGTACGTCGCGGGGTTCTCGCCGCGCACCCGCCTGGTGATCGTCGACCACGTCGTGTCCGCCACCGGCTGTGTGCTCCCCGCCGCGGCGATCGTGGCGGAGGCGCGTTCCCGGGGCGTGCCCGTGCTGGTGGACGGCGCGCACGCGCCCGGCTTCCTCCCGCTCTCCATCGACGCGATCGGCGCCGACTTCTACACCGGCAACCTCCACAAGTGGGTGTGCTCGCCGAAGGGCACGGCCATCCTCCACGTGGCGCCCGCGTGGCGTGCCACCGTGCACCCGCTCGCCATCTCCCACGGCTACGGCGGCGGCCTGACCGGGGAATTCGATTGGACCGGCACCTTCGATCCCTCCGCGTGGCTCGCGGTGCCCGCCGCCATCGACCTGTTCGAGTCGTTCGGGCCCGACGCCGTGCGCGCGTCCAACCACGCGCTCGTGCGGGAGGGGCGCGTGCGGGTGGCCGACGCCCTGGGGGTCGCACTCCCCCACCCGGATGACCCCGCGCTCTACGGCGCCATGGCCGCCATCCCCGTGCCCTGGGCCCCGTCCTCCGACGGCGCCGCGCTCAACGCCATGAGCGGCGCGTTGTACGACGCCCACCGGATCGAGGTGCCTTTTTCGGCCTACGACGATCGGGTGTGGGTGCGCATCTGCGGCCAGCTCTACAACGCGCCGGAGGACTACGTCCGCCTCGCCGACGTGCTGCGGACGTGGCGCGGGTGATGCGCACCACCCACCGGGTCCACACCGGGGATGCCCGGCGGTTGGACGCCCTCCCCGACGCGTCGGTGGCGCTGGTGGTGACCTCGCCGCCCTACCCGATGATCATGATGTGGGACGACGTGTTCGCCGCCCTGGATCCGACCGTTCCCGGCCTGCTCGAGCGCGAGCCCGCGCGCGCCTTCGAGGCCCAGCACGCCGTGCTCGACGCCGTGTGGGCGGAGTGCCGCCGCGTGCTCCGGCCGGGCGGGTTGTTGTGTGTCAACGTGGGCGATGCCACGCGCACCCTCGCCGGGGAGTTCCGCCTCTGGTCCAACCACGCGCGGATCCTGCGCGCGTGCGAGGCCCTCGGCTTCTCCGTGCTGCCCGACATCCTGTGGCGCAAGCCGACCAACGCCCCCAACAAGTTCATGGGCTCGGGAATGTTGCCGGGCGGCGCGTACGTCACCTACGAGCACGAATACGTGCTGGTGCTGCGGAACGGGGGCGGGCGGGTGTTCGCGAGTGCCGACGAGAAGCGGGCCCGCCGCGAGAGCGCCTACTTCTGGGAGGAGCGCAACGTCTGGTTCTCCGACGTGTGGGCGGGGCTGTTGGGCGTGGGGCAGGGCCCGGCCGAGAAGCGGGTGTCACGCAAGCCGAAGAAGGGATTGGGCGTGTTGTTCGGGGGCGACGTCGAGCCACCGCTCCCGACGTTGGTCGCGAGCCCGGAGCCCCGTGACCGCAGCGCCGCCTTCCCGCTCGAGCTCCCCGCGCGGCTCGTCCACATGTACTCCGTGTACGGCGACACCGTGCTCGACCCCTTCGCGGGCACCGGCACCACCTCGCTCGCCGCGGCGTGCGCGGGGCGGCACAGCGTGGGCGTGGAGCGCGAGCCGATCCTGGCGGAGCGCATCCTCGCGCGGGTGGCGGAGGCGCCGCGGTTGGGTCGCAACGCGGCGCGACTTGTGACACACCGGCGCTTCGTGGCCGACCGGCTCGCCGCGGGCAAGGCGCTGGGGCACCACAACGCCCCCCACGACGTGCCGGTGATCACCGGGCAGGAGGCCGAGTTGTGCCTCTACGACGCGGTGGAGGCGCGGGTCGTGGAGGATCGGGTGGAGGTCGCGCACGGGAAGGTGGGGTAGGCGCCGGCACCTCGCGAGAGCGCGGGAGGCCTCCGCCCTACAGCTCCTCCGCCGGCCACCGCTTCACGAGGTTTCCGTTGGCCCGTCCGTCGCTCGCCGCGTCGAGGTAGGCGCGCCGGTGCTGCATGGTGCGGTGCGTGTTGTTGTTTGCGATGAAGCGGCTCTCGCCCCAGGTCCACGGCATGACGTAGGCGCCCGCCCGCGCGTCG
>JAKFCH010000247.1:0-7884 GCA_036676765.1 Deltaproteobacteria bacterium | reverse complement strand
GGCCGACGGCGCCGCGTCCGCGCGGCGCCGGGGCGCCCCCGCCCGCCATACCCACCTGCCCAACCGCCCGCCCTACCCGGCCGACCGCGCCTTCAACGCCGCCCGTGTCGCCGCGTGGGTGCCCCGATCGGCGCGGTAGCGGCTCGCGAGCCACACCCCGACGACGCCGAACACGGCGGTGCCCGGGCCCGCGCAGAGGCCGATCGCGTCGACGAGCCACGGGTCCACCGTGCCGGGCGCGGCCTGCGTCGGGAACGCGATGACGCTTAGGAACGCCCCGCCGAGGATCGTGCCCATGCCCGTCGCGGCCTTGCGCGCGAAGGAGAGCGCGCCGAAGAACAGGCCCTCGCGGCGGGTGCCGGTGGCGAGCTCGTGGGCGTCGGCGATGTCGGCGAGCATCGACGCGGCGGCGACGGTGGCGGCGGCGCCGACCATCCCCGAGAGGAACAGGGTCCCGAACAGGGCGGGCCGGAACGCGGCGCCCGTCGGAAACACGCCCAACACCTGCGCGAGCGGGGGCGCCATCGTGAGGATCGCGTAGATCGCCATGCCGCCGGCGAACAGGTGGCGCTTGTCGACGTGCCGGGAGACGACGACGGACAGCGGTGCCCCGACGAGCAGCCCCACCAGCGCGAGGCCGGGGAGCGCGACGGCGTCCGACCCGAGGCCCCAGAAGTAGGTGCCGACGTAGAGATCGAGCGCGAGCGCGGTGCCGCGCGCGATGAAGAAGAAGAGCAGGCTCCCGACGACGATGCGGAACGCGGGGTTCGAGAACGCCTCGCGCTGCTCCGTCACGAAGCGGGCGAGCGTGATCGGCGGCGGGTTCGCCGGGCCGCGCGGCAGGTGGGGGATGCGGCGCCACGTGCCGAACGTGGAGATCAACACCACGGCCACCATGAACACGCCGAAGACGAGCCCCATCCGGGGGTACGCGGCCGGGTTCAGCTGCCCGTCGGCGAAGGCGGCCGTGGGCGCGAAGAACACCCGCCGCCCGACCGCGACGAGCACCGCGGCGCCCAGGTAGGTGAAGAACACCCGGATCGCGGCGATGCCGGTACGTTCGTCGTAGTCCTCGGACAGCTCGGCCCCGAGCGCCATGTGCGGCACGAGGAACAACGTGAGCGCGAGGCGATGGGCGACGAGGAAGAAGGTCGCCCACGCGGTGACGCCCAGGATCCCCATCGTGGGCGGCGAGAACAGCAGCAGGAAGGTGAGGCCGACCGGCAGCGCCGAGGCGAGCAGGAACGGGTGCCGACGGCCCCAGCGGTGCCGGAAGCCGTCCGACCAGGAGCCCATCAGCGGGTCGGTGACGGCGTCGATCACCAGCGACACGCCCATCGTGGCGCCCACGACCCAGCCGGGCAGCCCGAGGACCTGGCTGAAGAAGAAGAGCACGAACAGGTTGGTGGCGGCCTCCTCCACCCCCTTCGCCATCTCGCCGATGCCGTAGGCGACCTTCAGGGAGCGCGACGGCGGCGTCATGACGACGGGGTCGAGGCGAGCGTCTGCCGGAGCGACGCCACCACCGACGGGGTGATCACCGCGTTCGCCCGGAACCCCGGTTGGTCCATCAGCGCCGCGTGCAGCGCGGGCAGGTTGTAGAAGGGCACCGACGGGTACCAGTGGTGCTCGATGTGGTAGTGGATGTTGCGTGGCACGAGCAACCAACGCTCCCACGTGCGCGCCAGCGTCGTGCGCGTGCGCCCGTAGGCCGGGCGCGATCCGCCGCGGATACCCGAGTGCTCACAAATCAGGCGCACGTACTGCGCGGTCATGTGCCACGTGCAGAAGGGCACGATCCAATACAACAGGAAGGCCTGCCACGTGCTCGTCGCGGTGAGCACCGCCGCGATGATCGCGGTGTAGGCGAGGCGCCCGAGGCTCTCCCACGCGTTGGTGCGGAACACCAACGGCGCCAGGTTTCCGCGCACCATCCACCACACCCCGGTCAGCAACGCCGAGCGCCGCAAGAGCTTCCAGGCGAGCCCGGCGACCGACTTCGGGTAGGTCCACTCCGGGGCCGGCGTGCCGTCCTTCCGGTGGGTCTTCCAGATGAACCGGTTGCCGTCCTCCGGCTCGCCGAGGTGCTGGTGGTGCTCCCCGTGGTGCTTCCGGAACGCCCCGAGCGCGATGAACGTGGGCCAGGCCGCGAACAGATCCCCCACGACGTCGTTCCACCGACGGTCGGGGAGGAACCGGTAGTGGGAGGCGTCGTGCGCGATCACCGTGAGCGCCTGCTGACGCGCGCCGATCACGACCACCACGAGCGGGTAGATCCACCACGACCCCACCCACGCGGCGATGCCGATGGTGGCGGCGATCATCGCCCACTCCTCCGCGACCGCGCCGAGCGCGCGCATCGGCTCGATGCGGGAGAGCTCGCGCACGACGGCGGCGGGCACGCGGTCGGGCACCCCGGCGCGCAGCTCGTGCGGGTGTGCCTCGTCCGCGACCTCGACGGCCTCCCGAGCCGGATTCAAGGGTTCACGACCATCCCGGGCTCGTACCGCTTCACGCGGTCCCCGTTGAGCTTCGCGGTGTCCTCGCCCCGCACGATCAGCGGGCGCCAACGGTCCAGGTTCAGGTTCTGGACGCGCAGGTACGAGATGGAGAGGCCCCCCTCCCCGAGGATCCACGGGTTGTGGATCGTCACGTCCGGGACGATGTAGCGCCCCGACATGCCGAGGCGGGCGTTGTCCGTCGTGATGTTCGGGAGCGCGCCGTGCATGATGCGCTCGCAGAAGATGATGAACTCGCCGGCCTTCATGACGAAGTTCTGGGAGTCGTCGTCCTTGATCGGCTCGCACGGCTGCAGGATCTTCGTGCCGAAGCGGTCGGACTTGTTCTCGGCGTGCTTGACCGGATCGTAGTCCTCGACCGCCATCGGCTGCAGCTCGCGGTGGCTCCCCGGGAGCACGCGCAGGCAGCCGTTCTCGAGGGTCGAGTCGGTGACGGCGATCCAGACCGTGAGCTGGAAGAGCTCGTCGAGCTTCTGCGGGCGCAACGTGGCGATGCGCATCGTCTCGTTGAGGTAGGACGTGGCCTGGTGCCAGCCGGTGCCGCCCATGCCCGGGTACTTCGGGAAGAACTGGGTGCGCCACAGGAGCAGGTCGGGCCCGAGCAGCTGGGCGATGCGCTCGACGATGGCAGGATGCGCGTAGAGGTCGAGCAGCTGCCCGTCCTCCAGGTGCTTGTCCCGCGCGTTGAGGCCCTTGGTCGCGTACTCCTGGTTCGACATCTCGCCCGCGCCCGCGGAGTCGGTGTTGCCGACGTACTCGTAGGTGCCGGGCGGGTAGGTGGTCGACGGCTTCTCCCACATCTTCCACATGTGCGCTTGGAGCGCGCCCATCTCCTCGGGGGTCATGAGCACGTGCGGGCCGGAGAACCCGTTCTTCCAGAACGACGCGATCTCCTGCTCGCTCATGCGCCAGGGCTCGGGCGACTCCGCGCGCGGCTTCATCGTGACCGGCAGGTTCAGCCGCGTGTGCACGTCGATGTAGATGCGCTTGCGCTTGCTGCCGAGGAACGTGCGGAGCATGTGCCAGGTCCAGCTCAACGGGAGCTGGTAGCGCACCTTGTCCGGGAGCAGCGGATGCAGGAACCGCATCTTGGAGAGGGCGAACCCCACCAGCAGGGGTCCCGTCTTGATGATTCGCTTGGGCGCGGCAGCGGCTTTCGTCACGTGGATCCTCGAAGCGGGCCGCACCTATCACGAGTTCGGCCGCGCGAGCAGGGCCCGAACTCAGCCGCCGCGAAAGCGCCTACTCCTCCGGAACGTACTCCCCCATCACGAACGCCTCGGTACCTTCCATGTAGTCGATGGTCCCGTTGATGAATTGCTGGATCAGGAAGTCCTCGGCGAGGCCGTCACCGAGCGCGGTGGCGATCTGGGTCCAGCTCCCGTTGTACCAGAGGACCTCGCCGTCCTCCTCGAACCAGAGCTCGATGGTGAACCCGCAGATGATCCCGTTGTTGCCGTCCTCGCCCCACCCCTCGGTCGGCACCCAGGTGCGCGCCGCGAGCACGTCGTCGAACCAGCGGAAGTCCTTCTTCGCCTCGTAGGGGAGGACGACCCCGAGCGGCCCGGACTTCACGATGACGTTCTCGGTGGTCATCGTGCCGCCGCCGAGGAACACCGCGGGGTCGCCGCTGGTGATCGTGCGGGTCCACTCGATGTAGGTCGACGGGTCGGCGAACGCCTGGTCGGTCTCCGTGGACGCCTCGGCGTAGCCGTCGAGGGTGCCCCGCATCACGAGCGGCACGCCGGCGCCGAGCACCTCCTCCCAGTTGGTGTTCTCGCTGTGCTCCACGTTGGAGACGTCGTCCCCATCGATGCTCCCGAGCGTGTAGCCCCCGGAGAATTCCTCGGCGTCCCACTCCTGGCGGTTGTCCGAGAGCCACGTGCGCAGCGCCGCGATGTCCTCGCCCACGAGCGGATCGTCGAACTCCTGGATGGTGATGCGCGTGAGGTCGTCGAGCGTCGCGGGGGCCTCCTCCAACGGGCCGGCACACGCGAACAATGCGAGGAGCAACATGGAGGCCTCCCGACCCGGCTAGCAGAGGGAGCAGGGTACGCGAGGGAGGCGGCGGGCGTCCAGGCCGGGCTCGGGTTTCCGGAGCCCGCACCGGCTACGGCCCGTACGCCCCCTCGCCCGACACCGTCTGATCGATGCCGCCGCCCACCGTCGTCCACCGGCTCGCCGCCGTGTTCCCGTAGCCTCCGAGCACGGCCGAGGCGCCGCCCGCGGCGACGTTGTAGTAGCCGCCGCACACCGCGCTCCCGTTCGCCGTCGAGAGGCTGTCGGTGCCGCCGCTGACCGTGCTCTGCTTGCCGCTCGCCTCGTTGTACGCGCCGCCCGAGACCGCGCTGTACTGGCCGCTCGCGACGTTCGCGTTTCCGCCGCTCACCGTGGCCGCCTCGGCGCTCGCGATGCCCTCGAACCCGCCGGACACGACGCTCGAGGGGGCGGTCGCCTGTCCGCGGTACCCGCCCGACACGACGCTGAACAGTCCGCTGGCGGTGTTGTAGGGCCCACCCGCCACCGCGCTCCCCTCGCCGCTGGCGGTGTTCCAGGTGCCCCCGGCGACGGCGGCGTGGGCACCGGTCGCGACGTTGTTACTGCCGCCGCACACCGTCGAGTAGGCCCCTTCGAGGGTGTTGCCGTAGCCGGCGACGAGCCCGCCGTAGCTGGCGTAGGTGTGGTTGGACCCGACCACCACGTTGTGGGAGCCGACGCGCACGGTCTCCTCCCCGGGCTCGTCGTAGCCCACGATCACGTTCCCGAGGCCGTTGACGGCGCCGTCCGTGGCGCCGCTGCCGCTCACGACGCGGAGGTTGGCGCCGGTCAGGGTGATCTCGGCGCCGGTGACGGTCACGAAGGGGGCCACGTCGGCGAGCGCGCCGAGCCGACCGTCGAGGTCGGCGGAGGTGACGGCGGCGGCCTCCAGGGCGGCCAGACGCGTGTGCAACGCCTCGATGGCGGCGTCCTGCGTGGCGACCTGCGCTTCGAGCGCCGCGACGCGCGCGTCGGGATCGGGCGCGCAGCCGGCGAGGAGCGCGAACGCGACCAGGAGAGGGGACATGGCGCTCAGAGCCCCTCGCCGAACAACACGTACACCGCGCCCGCCGCGTCACCGGCGGCGTCGTGCCCGGGCGCGCCGATGGCGAGGTCATCGACGCCGTCGCCGTCGAAGTCGCCGCCGCCCGAGAGGGACGCGCCCACCTCGTCGTGCTGGACCTCGCCGCGCAGCTGCTCCGCGAGGAGGATCTCGAGGTCGCCCGTGAGCGGACCCAGGACGAGGTAGGCCGCGCCGTACCTGGGGATGCCGAAGTCGTAGTGCGGCGCCCCCACGAGCAGGTCGGCGTAGCCGTCGCCGTTGGGATCCCCGGCGGGCGCAAGCGTGTCGCCCTCGTCGTCGTTCCCCGAGAGGAGGAAGTAGTCGGCGGGCGAGAGGCCGTCCGCGCTCCCGGCGTAGACGTACACGTGGCCGTACTCCACGGCGCCTACCGCCACCTCGCCGTACCCGTCGCCGTTCATGTCGCCGACGCCGGTGACGGCCCAGCCGAATTCGCCCGCCTCGTCGCTCAGGCGCGCGTCCGCCTCCGCGAGCGCGCGGTCCTCGGTCACCGGGCCGAGGACGACGTAGGCGAGGTTCGCGCCCGGCGCCCCCACGAGCACCTCGTCGACGCCGTCGCCGTCGACGTCCTCCGCGAGGGCCACCGCGAAGCCCGCGCTGTCGGAGGTGCCCTCGCCGCGAAGCTGGTGGTGCTCGGTCGCGCTGGTGAGCGTCGCGCCCGTGGGGGCCGTGGTGAGGACGTAGGCGGCGCCGCTCCCGACGGAGGTCGCGTCGTCGCCCGAGCACCCGACGACCACGTCGTCGCGCCCGTCCCCGCTCACGTCGCGCCCGCCGTCCACCGACCGGCCGCAGTAGTCGCCCTCCCCGGCGCCCTCCAGGGTCGCCGTGTCCGCCGCATCGGCGATCCCGGAGGTCCCCGAGAGCGGGCCGTGGACGAGGTAGGCGCGCCCCCGTGCGTCGCCATAGCGGTAGGCGCTCGCGATGAAGTCGACGTGGCCGTCGCCGTCGACGTCCCCCGCGCCCGCCGCGGCGTAGCCGAGGACGTCGTCGTCGCCCTCGCCAAGGAACGTCGCGTGGGCGTCGGCGAGGTCGATCGCGCCGGTGGATCCGCCCCGGACGACGTACATCGCGCCCGGGTGGTCGCCGTCGGCGGTCTCCGTGTAGGCCGCGCCCACGAGGAGGTCGTCGAACCCGTCGCCGTCCCAGTCGCCGAGAAAGGCCGCCGAGCTTCCCGCGAAGTCGGTCTCCGCCGCGCCGTACACGACCACGTCGGCGGTGGCCGCGGAGAGCGTGGCCCCCGCGATGCCGCAGGTGCCCGCGCCGCCGTCGCAGTCGTCGTCGGCGCCATTGTCGCAGACCTCGGTCGCGGCGGGGTTCACGGCGCCGTCGGTGTCGTCGCAGTCGGTGGCGTCGGCGACGTGGCCGGCGGGCGCGGCGCAGGCGTCCGTGGGCGAGGCCGCGTCCCCGTAGCCGTCCCCGTCGGCGTCGGCGTACCAGGCCGAGCGGTCGAGGCCGTCGTCGGCGGCGCCGTCGCAATCGTCGTCGTCGCCGTCGCAGACCTCGACGGCGCCGGGGAACGCGGCGGCGTCGCCGTCGTCACAGTCGTCGGCGCCCGCGACGTGGTCGGGCGGGGCTTCGCACGCTTCGAGGAAGACGCCGGGATCGCCGTGTCCGTCGCCGTCGGCGTCCGCGTAGAAGACGGTCGCCTCGCCTCCACCGGGGCACTCCGCGCCGCTGTCGTCGACGCCGCTGTCTCCGAGGAGGGCGGTGTCGCGCGCGTCGCCGGTGTGTTTCGCGTCTTTGCCCCCCGCGCAGCCGAGGACGAGGGCGAACGGGAGGATCCACGGCGACACGGGGCGCGCTCCGAGCAGGGAGCAGTCTACCCGGTCGCGGCGTCGCCGCGTGCGACATCGACGCGCGCAAGGCCCACTCGGGCGGGCGCCGGGAGCTACGGACCGACCTCGACGCACTCGGCCGCCAGCACGTCCGCCTTCATGTACGGGTCGGCGTACCGCGAGTCGAAGTTCAGCTGGAACGCCACGTCGTAGGTGCCGGGCGGCACCTGCAGCGACCAGTCCTCGTCCCATCCGAAGGTGCCGCCCGCGCTCGACCCGGTGACCGGGTCCGACACCGAGACGGAGTAGTCGCCGCTCGTGCCGGACATGTCCGGCACCGGGCCGCCGTCGTAGGTCACCGAACCGCCCAGCGTGTGGCTCACGATCGCGAGGTCCCGGATCGTGTCTCCGCTCACGACGACGTCCTCCGCGGCCAGCACGTCCGCCTTCATGAACGGGTCGGAGTACCGGG
>JAKFCH010000246.1:0-47926 GCA_036676765.1 Deltaproteobacteria bacterium | reverse complement strand
CGGACACCGACGCGGACACCGACGCGGACACCGACGCGGACATGAGCGACCTGGAAATCCGGATCACCTGGACCGAGGAGGGAGACGACATGGATCTCCACCTCGTCCGCAACGGCGGCGCGCTCACGACCGACGACGACTGCTACTACGCGAACTGCTACTCCGGCGCGGGCCTCGATTGGGGCGTGTCGGGCGTCACGACCGACGACCCGGTGCTGGAGCTGGACGACATCCCGGGCACGGGGCCCGAGCTCATCACCCTGGCCGATCCCGAGGACACCGTCTTCACCGTCTACGTGCACGACTACGCGGGCTCGGTCTACGCCGGGCGGAACGACGTCACGGTCACCGTGTCCTACGGCGGGGTCGTCCGGTACACCGGCACGCGCGACGTGAACGAGGAGGACGCCTACGTCGCCTTCGCCGAGATCGAGTGGCCGAGCGGGGTCATCCGCGAGCTCTGAGCGCCCGCACGCAGCAGGCGCCCGACCCGACGGCTCACATCCGGTCGAGCACCTTCAGCCCGAGCAGCTCCATCCCGTGGCGCAGGACCCGCCGCGAGGCGTCCACCAGGGCGAGGCGGGAGGCCCGCGCCTCCCCGCCCTTGAGCACCTGGAGGTCGTGGTAGAACCGGTTGAACCGGTTGGCGACCTCGAAGAGGTGCTCCGCGAGCTGGTTCGGGCGGTAGCCCCGCGACGCCGCCGCCACCATCTCCGGGTAGCGCGCGATGGCGAGCAGGAGGTCCCGCTCGAGCGGATCCCCAATCACGATGGCGCCGAGGTCGGGCGCCTCCTCCCCCTCTTCGGGACGGAGGGCCTTGGCGAGCACCGAGGCGCACCGGGCGTGGCTGTAGAGCAGGTAGGGCGCGGTGTTGCCGTCGAGCGACAGCATGCGGTCCCACTCGAAGGTGATGTTGGTCTGCGGGTGCTGGGAGAGGTCGGCGTAGCGCACCGCGCCGACGCCCACCGCCTCGGCGATCGCGGCGCGCTCGGCGTCCTCGAGGTGCGGCGACTTCGCGTCGACCACCGCCCGCGCCCGCGCCACGGCCTCGTCGAGCAGGTCGACGAGCCGGATGACGTTGCCCATGCGGGTGCCCATCATGCCGCTCGGCAGCATCAGCATGCCGAACCACGCGTGGACGAGCTCCGCGTCGGTGGCGCCGAGGCGGCGGCCGATCTCGAACACCTGCTGGAAGTGGCGCTGCTGGCGCATGTCGGTCACGACCACGATGCGGTCGGGGTGCCACCGGGCCTCGCGGTAGCGCAGGCACGCGACGTCACTCGTGGTGTAATTGTCGGCGCCGTCCTTCTTGCGGACGATGGCGACGTCGTGCTCGAAGCGCACGATGATCGCGCCCTCGGACACCTCGGCGATGCCGGCGGCGAGGAGATCCTCGACCACCTGGTCGGTGAGGTCGCGGTAGGCGCTCTCGCCGAGCGTCTCGTCGAAGCGGACGCCGAGCCGGCGGTAGACGTCCTCGAACTCCGCCATGGAGATGTCGAGGAACTGCCGCCACAGCGCGGTGTTGTCCGGATCCCCCTTCTGGAGCTTCACGGTCTCGGCGCGCGCCGCGTCGTTCAGCGCGGGGTCGTCCTTCGCGCGGGTGCCGAACTCGACGTAGAGCCGCTCGAGCTCCCCGATGGCGTCGGCCGCGAACGCCACGGGGTCGAGCCAGTTGCGGTACGCCACGATGAGCTTGCCGAACTGGGTGCCCCAGTCGCCGATGTGGTTGTCCCCGATGACGTTCCAGCCGGACGCCCGGTACATCTTCACCAACGCGTCCCCGATGTGGGTGGAGCGCATGTGCCCGATGTGCATGCGCTTCGCGACGTTGGGCGACGAGAAGTCGATGACCACCGTGCGACCGGCGCCCTCGGGGGCGATGCCGATGTTCGGCTCGGCGACCTGCGCGGCGACGGTGCGGGCGATCCACGTGTCGTCGAGGGTGAGGTTGATGAACCCGGGGCCGGCCACCTCGACCTTCGTGATCGCCGGGTGCTGGATCAGCGGCGCGAGGCGCTCGGCGAGCGCGCGCGGGTTCATGCGAACCGCCTTGGCCATGCGGAACGCGAAATTCCACTGGTAGTCGCCGTGGGCGGGGTTGCCGGTCGGCGCGACGGGCTCGACCTCGGCGTTGGGGTCGACCGTGGCGGCGACCGCGGCGAGGGTGGGCTGGAGGAGGGCGGGGATCATGGGCCGCGCGCTTATCCCGGTGGCACCTCGGGCGCCGTGCGCGGGTCCAGAGGCGTCGGCGCGCCGGGCGTCGGGATCGGCGCGTGCGTGGAGGGGGCCGGCGGCGTCGGCGGCCTCGGCGGCCCGCGGACCCGGCCCTCCCGGCGGGCACACTCGCCGTCGACGAACTCGGCGACCCACCCGACCGTCTCCGGGCCCTCCACCCAGAGGATCCGGGCCCCGACCCGCCCGTCGGGCAGCGGGCCGCCCGCGCAGAACGCGGCCCCCTGCGCGCGGGCGAACGCGTTGAGGGTGAGGAGGATGGTCTCGCGCGCGCCGGCCGAGCAGTCCGCCGTGGGGCATCCCGTCGGATCGACGGGCACCTTCCGCTCCAGCCGCTCGCGGAACCACGTGCGCCAGAAGAGCCGCTGGGCGTCGGGCGCACGGGGGAGCCCGTCGTAGGGGATCGCGGCGGGCACGGCGTCGGAGAGGGGGAGGTCGAGCACGCTCCGCGCCCCCTCCCGGATGAGATGGAAGCTGCACTCCCGCCCGAACACCGTCGTGTCGCACGCGGTGAACGCCTCGGCGAGGTTGCCGGCGCGCGCCTCGCGCTCCGCGTAGAGGAACACGCACTCGTCGCGCCACACCCCCGCGGGGATGTCGTCACAGTCGGCGCGATCGAGGCGCCCCAACGCCTCCATCGCCGCCACGAGGCAGTCGGGACGGTCCGCTTCGGGGAGCCGCCGGCAGAGGCCGCGCGCCTCCTCCCAGGAGGTGGCCCGGAGCGCGTCCCGGTAGAGCTCGGCGGGCCCCCGGGCATCGCAAGCAACGAGGGCGAACGCGAGTCCGGCGAGGGCTAGTTGTCGCACGAGTTGGGCGTGCTGCCGCAGTGCCCGCACCCCTCGCCCGCCGACGGCGACGGCGACGGCGACGACGAGCCCCGCCCGCCGCCGCTCTTCCCGACGTAGGCGGCGGTGATCCCTCGGGTCAACACGCCCGGCTCGGCGCAGAGGCCGGAGAGCTCGGGCACGTCGTCACAGGTCTCCGGCTCGCGGCCGCGGACGAGCACGTCGGCCGTCTTTCCGCAGGCGCAGCGGTAGGTGTAGATCGGCATGGGGTTGCCTCCGGGGCCCAAGCTATCACCGTCGCGCGGCTCGCTCGCACCGCCCGCGGGCCTCCCTCCGTGCGCCCAGGTACACTCCGCGCGTGTCGTGTCTCTTCGTCCTCCTCCTCGCGTGCGCCCCCGCCTCCGGCCCCGCCACCACCGGGAGCCGCTCGGCCGACCTCGCCCTCCGCGCCGGCGAGGTCGGGCGCCGTGCCGACGCCCTGGCGGAGCGCACCCGCACGCTCGAAGGGTTGTTCGACGACCTCCGCGCCGCGCCGCCCGACACCCGCGAGGCGGTCCGGACGCGCATCCAGGCGGAGGCCGACGCGCTGAAGATCGAGGCCGATTCACTGCGGGACGAGGTCGTCGCGATCGAGGAGGCGGCGCGGGTGTGGTGAGGGCGGTCCTTCGCGCGACCGGCAGGTGATCCGCTCGTTCCCCGTGCGGTAGTCTGCTGCGCATGAGCGAATTCTACGAGAGCGTGTACCGCAGCCAGCCCGACGAACACGCGTTCGTCGCCACCACGATCGAGGGCGTGGTCCCGCCGGGCCTGCGCGGCACGCTCCTGCGCTCCGGACCCGGGCTGCTCGAGGTCGGGGCCGACGCGCTCCAGTTCTTCGACGGCCACACGCTGCTCGCCGGGCTCACCTTCGACGAGGGCCGGTGCACCTTTCGTTCCCGGTTCGTGCGCACGCCGCTCTACGAGGCCGAGCGCGCCGCGGGGCGGATGACGAAGCGGCGCCTGTTCACCAACCTGCCGTCGCGCTGGCGCAACCTCTTCGCGCTCGACCTCGGCAACACCGCCATGCACGACGTCTACGCGTCGGGCGGGCGCGTGTTCGCCGCGAACGATCCCGGGCACTTCGCGCTCGACGCGACCACCCTCGCCACCCTCGGCCCCGAGTCGTGGAGCGGCGCCGCCCCCGCCGGATGGGAGATGGCCCCGATGCCGAGCCCCGACCCGACGACGGGCCGGCTCGTCGCCTGGCTGAAGAAGGTCGGGGGAACCCGCCCCGACAGCCTCAAATTCGTCGAGCTCGACGCCGACCTGAAGGTGGTGAAGGAGACGGCGCTCCACCCCCTCGCGTCGAGCCCCGCGATCATCCACGATCAGCGCGCCACGGCCCGCTGGTACGTGGCGACCGAGCAGGCGGGCCGGCTCGCCCCCCTCCGCGCGCTCTGGGGCGCGAGCACCATCTGGGGCGCGGTGGACTGGCCCGAGGCATTGTCCGCCGACCTGTTGCTCGTGCCCCGGGAGGGCGGCGATCGCCTCGTCCGCGTCCCGCTCCCGGGGGTGCGCATCGCCTTCCACGTGATCAACGCCTTCGACGAGGGGGACAACGTCGTGGTCGACCTCGTCACCTACGATCGGCCGCTCGACTTCGCCCAGGTCGCGCCGAAGGTCCTCCGCCAGCGCACCGGTACGTCGATGGCGCCGGGTCCGGCGCCGCAGCCGCGCCGGTTCGTGATCGATCCGTCCTCCGCGCGGGTGATCTCGTCGCGCCCGCTCGGTGACCGCGCGCTCGAGGCGCCCGAGGTGGCCGACGCCCGCATGGGCGCGCCCTACCGCTGGGCGTACGGCGCCACGGACGGCCCGGGCTGCCCGAACCGGTCGAACTACATCCAGTTCGGCGGCGTGGTGAAGCTCGACGTCGACACCGGCGCGACGGTCGCGTGGCAGGCCGGCCCCGACGTCACCTGCTCCCCGCCCGCCTTCGTGGCGCGCCCGGGGAGCGTCGACGAGGACGACGGGTGGCTCCTCGCGTTCACCACCGACGCCCGGGGCACGAGCGTCGTCGTGCTCGACGCGAAGGCGCCCGTACACGGGCCCGTCGCGACGATCGGGCTCGGCCAGCACCTGCCCGGGGTGAGCCACGTCCGCTTCGCCCCCGAGGTCCGCCTGAGCGGCGGGTGAGCCGCCGGGCGCGCCCTACCGCCGCCCATCCTCATCCGCCCTCACCCGCCTCCCTCCAGGCCGCCGCCACCTCCCGCATCCGCTCGACCAGCGCCATCGGCGCCAGCACCCGCGCCTCGCCGCCGAGCAACACGAGCTGGGCGAGGGCGATGTGCTCGCACTGGAAGTCGACGACGGCGGGGTCCGCGACGAGGGCCGCGTGATCGGCGGTGGGGCGTAGCGCGGCGAGGGCCGTGCGCCCGGCGTCGGTGAGGACGAGCGTCACCGGGTAGCTCGGCCGCGACGCGACGAAGCTCGCCTTCGCCTCCTGCCACGCCGCGCGGAGGTCGAAGTCGGGATCGCGCTCGAAGCGCTCGCCGAGGGCCTCGGCGGCCTCGACGCGATCACCGCGGAAGGTGCGGCGGCCGCCGTCCGTGTCGGCGACGAGGTACCAACGGTCCGCCTTCACGACGAGGCCGAGGGGACGGACGGTGCGGGCGCGACCGGCGTATACGAGGCGGACGAGGCGCTCGGTGAACACGGCATCCCGCAGGGTGTCGAGGCAGGCCGGCGCCGTCGCGTCCGCCCACCACGGCGACGGGTCGACGAGGAGCCGCTGGCGGGCCTCCTCGGCCTGCGCGCGCTGCACCGCGGGCAAGGCGGCGAGCACCTTGGCGAGCGCGACATCCGCAGCCCGGTCGAGGGACACGCCGCCCAGCACCGCGGGCACGCTCAGCGCGGCGAGGCCGGCCACCTCGTCGGCAAAAAGCCCGGAGACCGGGCGCGCCCAGGTCCGCGGGAGGGCGATGCCCCCGTCGGGGCCCCTCGTCGCGGTGACCGGGATGCCCGCGATGCCGAGCGCGTCGACGTCGCGGAGGATGGTCCGCTCGGAGACCTCGAGCTGCGCGGCGAGGGCGGCGGCGGTGCGGCGCCGGCCGTCACCCAGGGCGAGGATCAACCGGATCAAACGGTTCGCGCGCATTGTCTTCTATACCTGACAGGAGGTGTCAGGTAGGCCGAAGTACGCTCGTGCACCACCTCGGAGGGCACATGCAGAAGGACCTGATCGGACGGATCGCGCTCGTAGCCGGCGCCACGCGGGGGGCGGGGCGCGGCATCGCCAGAGCACTCGGAGAGCGCGGCGCGACGGTGTGGTGCACGGGCCGGAGCACGCGGGGGGCGCCCTCGCCGATCGGCCGCGGGGAGACGATCGAGGAGACGGCGGACCTGGTCACCGCCGCGGGCGGGCGCGGCATCGCGGCGCGGGTGGACCACGGCGATCCGGCGCAGGTGGAGGCCCTCGCGGCCCGCGTCCGCGCCGAGAGCGGCGGGCTCGACCTGCTCGTCGACGATGTGTGGGGCGGAGAGAAGTGGATCGAGTTCGGCGTGCCGCCCTGGGAGATCGACCTCGACAAGGCCCGGAAGATGCTCGACGGCGCCGTGTGGACGCACCTCGTCAACGTGCGGCACCTCTCGGGGCTCCTGCGCGGGCGCGAACGCGCGCTGTGGGTGGAGGTCACCGACGGCGACCACTTCGGCTACCGCGGCATGCTGGTGTACGACCTCGTGAAGATGGCGGTGATCCGCCTCGCCTTCGGGCTCAGCCAGGAGCTCGGCCGCGAGGGGATCACCGCGCTCGCGATCACGCCCGGGTTCCTCCGTTCGGAGGAGATGCTCGACCACTTCGGCGTCACCGAGGCGAACTGGCGCGACGGGACCGCCGTGGACGCGAACTTCATCGCCTCGGAGACGCCCCTCTACGTGGGGCGGTGTGTCGCCGCGCTGGCGGCCGAGCCCGGCGTGGCACGTCGTAACGGGCGCGTGTTCAGCTCGTGGGATCTCGCGCGGGAGCACGATCTCGTCGACGCGGACGGCAGCCGGCCCCACTGGGGCGACCACTTCGCGAAGACGTACGGCCGCCCGTTCCGGCGCGCCGACGACGACGCGTACGCGGCCTGGGAGAAGGACTCGATGATCGCCATCATGGCGAGGTAGCGGAATCGTGCCGCTACGGGCCGCCCTCGAGCACCCGGAAGAACGCCTGCGTGTCGTCTCGCAGCGTCCGGTAGTCGATCGCCTCGAGGCGGTCCGCCTCGATCGCCACGCCGAAGGGCACGCGCTCGCCCTCCGGGAGCGGCGCCCCCGCCTTCGCCATGCACAACCACGTGGTCTTGCGCGAGGGCGGCTGGCCGTCCCACCCCTTCGCGACCGAGATGAGGACCGCGGCCCGCGCGGCGTCCTCGTAGAAGGTGGGCCCGGTCGCCGGCCAGGGCGCCACGACGACGCGGGCCGGCCCCTCGCCGCCGTGCCGCGCGCACACACGCCCCTCCCCCGTCACGGTCGGAGGGAGGCGCATCTGGCCGAGGCGGTGCGTGAACACCGCGCCGGGGTCGGCGTCCGGGCGGGTGAGCGCGTAGGCGTCACGTTGCATGTCTTCCACCGAGATCTTGTCAACGCCGCCGGACGGCACCTCGACGCCGAGGCGCTCGGCTGGGCACGCGATTAGGAGCGGGAGCATGATGTGGATCATCGGCCTGGCGTTCGCGGGGGAGGTCTGCACCACCTACGATGGGACGGAGGCGCCCGTCGAGGCGGATGATGCGATCCCCGCCATCCAGGCCTCGGGCCTCGCCGCAGCGCGCACCGCGGACGACCTCTACTACACTCACGACGACAACAGCGGCGCCGCCGAGCTCTACGCGATGCGGGGGGACGGCACCCTCGTCGTGACCCAGGCCATCCAGGGCGCGGTCAACGAGGACTGGGAGGACCTCTCGCCCGGCCCGTGCCCCGACTCCATCGACGCGGAGGCGTGCCTCTGGATCGCGGACATCGGCGACAACGAGGAGGACCGCCCCACCGTCGTGGTGTGGGTGGTGCGGGAGTCCACGGACGCGTCCGAGACCGCCGTCCAGTGCACGCTCGCCTACCCGGAGGGCAAGAAGCACGACGCCGAGGCCCTCTTCGTCACCCCCGACGGCACCCTCCGCATCGTGACGAAGGACAACGACGGCGCGCGGATCTTCCGCCTCGCCCACCCGAAGTGTGACGGCGGCGCCGCGCAGACCCTCACCGAGGAGGCCGAGGTCGTCCTCGAGGAGGAGGTCACCGGCGCCGCCGTGAGCGCCGACGGCAACGCGGTCGTGCTCCGTGGCCTGACGAAGGCCTGGTTGTGGACCGGGTGCGCGTACGCATGGCACGACACGCCCACCCCGGTCGACCTCGGCGTGCAGCCCCAGGGCGAGGCCGTCACCTTCGGGAGCGACGGCGCCTTGTGGTCCACCTCCGAGATCGGGCCCCTCCGCTTGTGGCGGACGCCCTGCGCGGAGACCGAGCCGCTCACCTGCCCGGCGTGCGGCTGCGGCGGCGGATCGGCGCTCGTCCTGTTGCTCCCGCTCGGGGCCTGGGTGCGGCGGCGCACCCCGCCGGACGTTCGCCGCGGCACGGGCGGCCGTCGACGCGCCTGACCCCCGCGCTCACGGCGTCTTGCGCGGCGGCGCCGCGGTCCGCTCCCCCTCGATGCGGATGTTCCCGTTGTTCGTCCGCGCGCTGATCACCGAGGTGGCGGTCGCGTCGGACTGGATCGCCTCGCCGAGCACGAGATCGCCGTTCGGGGCCTTCGCCTCCACGCGGTAGGACCCGGCCGGCACCATCAGGTTCACGTCGCCGCCCTCGGTGTGCGCCACGAGGCGCTCGGGGGCCGTGGTGGTCGAGATCTCGATCGTGCCGTCGTCCGTGCGCGCGTCGACGATCGCGCCGCCGAGGTCCTTGCCGGTGATGTCGCCGTTTCCGGTCTCCACGAACACGACCCCGCCCACGCGGTCGAGGTCGATGGCGCCGTCCTCGGTGACGGCCTCGACGTCTCCCGACACGCCCTCCACCCGGACCGTCCCGACCCCGGTGGTGATGCCGATGCTCGCGGACGACGGCACCTGCAAGGTCACGTCGGTGCGGCACGCGACCACGAGCGCGTCGCAGCGCCCGAGGACGTGGAGCACGCCGTCCGCGACGTAGTGGAGGACCTCGGGGGGCACGTCGCCCCACCGGCTCTCGACGGTGCCCCGGGCCCCCTCGGTAGCGGGCGCGGCCACCACCGTCACGCTGCCGATGTCGAGATCGAGCTCGATCCGCGAGATGGGCCCGGCTTCCTGGATGGTCTCGGTCCCCTGATCGCGGCCGCCGCCGGTCAGGCATCCCGTCATCAGCGCGAGTAGCGCGAGGCTGGCTCGAACGGACATCACTCCCCTCCCCTAGAGCCCCCTCCGATGTGTACCGGGGGCGCCGGTGCCCGCTCGACCGTCGGCGCCGTGACGTCTCGTTGCGGATCCGGCAGGCACGGACGCGCCCTGCGATCGGGTGGGAGGCGTACGGCGGCGGGCGAGGTGCCTGCAGGGCGGGCGCGCGGGCGCGCCCGGTCCGGCGCCCGCTCCGTCCTCGGAGCGCGCGCCGACCGGAGCGCGGAGCGCGGAGCCCGGAAGGGACCGACCCCGAGCGGAGCGAGGGGGCGCCCCCAGATCGTTCGTACGCGTCAGCAGTAGCCGTGCGCGCGGAACCACGCGAAGGCGCGCTCGACCGTCTGTCGCATCGGGGTGACGGGCACGCCGAGCTCCTCGCGGCTCCGCCGCCCCGTGCGGTAGCGGCCCTGCTGCATCGCGACGAGCACGTGCCGATCGAGCCCGGCGAAGCGGTGTGCGTCGAACCGCTGGAGCAGACTCCCGACGCGGCCGGCGGCGCCGAGCACGCGGCCCGGCACGGGGACGACCGGGGCGCGGCGCCCCACGACCTCGGCGCAGAGCGCCATGAAGGCGCGGTAGGAGAGGTTGTGGTTGCCGAGCAGGTAGCGGCGGCCCGGCCGGCCCTTGTCCATGGCGGCGAGGTGGCCCGCGGCACAGTCGTCGGCATCGACGAAACACTTGCCGCCGAGGGGGTAGGCGGGCACCCAGCCCTTCGCGATCGTCACGAGGAGCTGGCCGCTCGTCGGCTTGATGTCCCAGGGGCCGAGCACGTAGTCGGGGTTCACGACGACCGCGCCCCACTCGGCGCCGATACGCTCGCTCTCGAGCTTGGTGTCGTGGTAGACGCGGAGGCCGCCGCGGCGCCCATAGATGGCGGCGGGGTCGAAGGGGGTGTCCTCGTCACCCGGGGCGTCGACGGTGCCGAAGCCCACCGTGACGCTCGACGAGCACACGAGCAGCTTCGGCACGCCGGCCTTGGTGGCGGCGGCGCACAGGGCCTTGGTGGCGTCGACGTGGAGGCTGCGCATCGCCTCCTCCCCGCCGGGCCCGGGATCGAAGATGCCGGCGATGTGGAAGATGCCGTCACACCCCTCGGCGGCCCGCGCGAGCGCGTCGACGTCGGTGATCGAGGGCGTGACGAGCTCGACGGGCAGGCCCTCGAGGCACAGGTTCGGCTTGCGGACGACGCACCGCACGGTGTCACCGCGCGCGAGGAGGTGCCGGACCACGTTCGCGCCGACGAAGCCGGTGCCGCCGGTCACGAGGTACCGCATCGGTCAGGAGCCTCCGGTCGGGCGACGGTATCCGGAGAGGACCACCCCGGCCACGACCAGGAGCGCCGCGGCCGACGCACGGAAGGTGAAGGCGAGGCCGAAGTGGGTGGCCAGCCAGCCGCCGAGCACGCTCCCGGTGGCCTGCCCGCCGACGGCGAACGTCAGGTAGTAGGCGAGCGCGCGGGCGCGTACCTCCGCGGGCGCGCGCATCTGGACGCCCGCGTTGACCGTGCTCACCGTGCCGATCCACCCCATCCCCGAGAGCGCCGCGCCGACCAGGGCGGCCGGCATGGTGTGCGCCACCGAGAGGACCGCGAGCCCCGCCGCGCTCACGACGGTGGTCGCCGCGATGAACGGCCGGTTGCCGAAGCGGCGGATCGCGGTCGCGACGAGGAGGCCCGACGAGACCGCGCCGATGCCGAACGCGGAGAGCAGGCGGCCGTAGGACTCGGCGCCGCCGGCGAGGGCGTCGCGGGCGACGACCGGGAGCAGGGAGAGCGAGGGCATGGCGAAGAGCCCGAACGCGAGGCCCACGACGTAGAGCCGGACGAGGCCCGGCTCGGAGAGCGGCGAGCGGACGGGGCCCGGGTGGATCGACGGCGGCTGCGGCGGGAGGCGCCAGAGGAGCAGCCCGATGAACGTGTAGCTGGCGGCGTTGGTGAAGAACGCCGCGGCGGGCCCGACGGTGACGAGCATCCAGGCGCCGGCGGCGGGGCCCACGGCGCGCGCGAGGTTGAAGCCCGTGCTCATGAGCGCGACGGCCTTCATCACCTCGTCGTCGGGCACCTGGCGGGGAACGGTGGCCTGCCACGCGGGCCCGTTCAGCGCGCCGAGGACGCCGAGGACGAACGTGAGGCCGAGCAGGACCTCCAGGGAGAGCGCCTCCATGGCGGCGAGCACGCCCATGGTCGCGACGACGGCGGCGAGGCCGGCGTGCGTCGCGATGAGGAGGCGGCGCCGATCGAGGGCGTCGGCGAGGGTGCCCGCGAAGAGCGAGAGCAGCACCATCGGGACGAGCTGGAGGGCGTCGACCGCCGAGACGGCGAGCGGGGACGGGGACAACGTCGCGGCGGTCCATCGCGCCGCGACGTTGTGCACCCAGGTGCCGAGGAAGGAGACGAGGCCCGCCAGCCACAACGCCCGGAAGCGGGAGTGGGCGAGCGGCGCGAAGGGCCCCCTCACCCGCTACTTGCCGCGGGACATCAACTCGCGGGCGATGATCACGCGCTGGATCTGGGAGGTGCCCTCGTAGATCTGGAAGATCTTTGCGTCACGCATGAGCTTCTCGACCGGGTACTCCTTCGAATAGCCGTAGCCGCCGTAGATCTGCACGGCGTTGCTGACGACGCGCTGGAGCAGGTCGGCGCAGAACGCCTTCGCGTAGCTGGACTCCTTCGTGTTGCGCTGGTGGCTGTCCTTGAGCCACGCGGCCTTCCAGCACAACAGGCGGCCGGCCTCGATCTCCATCGCCATGTCGGCGAGCATGAACTGGATCGCCTGGTGGTTCGCGATGGGCTGGCCGAACGTCTTGCGGTCGAGCGCGTACGCCATGGCGTACTCCATCGCGGCGCGGCCCACGCCGATGGACGCGGCGGCCACGGAGGCGCGGGTGTAGTCGAAGGCGGCCATGGCGAGCTTCCAGCCGTCACCCACCTGGCCGATGACGTTCTCCTCGGGGACCTCGACGTTCTCGAACGTGATGCCGCGCGTGTCGGACGCGCGCTGGCCCATGTTCTGCTCCTTGCGGCCGACGGTGATGCCGGGGCTGTTCCGCTCGACGATGAAGCCGGTCATGCCGCCGCGGGCGAGGCGCGCCGGGTCGGTGAGCGCGACGACGAAGTACCAGTCCGCCACGCCGGCGTTGGTGATCCACATCTTCGAGCCGTTGAGGATCCACTTGTCGCCCTGCTTGACCGCCGTGGTCTTCATGGCCTGCACGTCCGAGCCGGCGCCCGGCTCGGTGACCGCGTAGGCGCAGAGGCCGAACTGCTCGGTCATCGGGGCGAGGTACTTCTTCTTGAGCGCGTCGGACGCGCCGAGAATGACCGGCTGCTGCGCGAGGCCGTTGGCCTCCATCGCCGTGCCGATGCCGCTACAGCCCCACGCGAGCTCCTCGGCGATGAGCACGCCTTCGAACGCGCCGAGCTCCATGCCGCCGTACGCGGCCTCGACGTGCGTGTTCATCAGGCCGATGGCGTGCGCCTTCTTGAGGACCTCGTAGGGATACTCGCCCGTCTCGTCGTGGTGGGCGGCCACCGGGCGCATCTCGTTCCGGGCGAAGTCGCGCGCGAGCTCCTGCAGGGCCTGCTGCTCTTCCGACAGTCCAAAAGAAATCGACATCATGGTCTCCGGGTGCAGTGATTTGACTTGGGGGTCATCCACGTAACCCTGCCAAGACGATCGGGCGTGATTACACGACGCACCTCGGAGCTCCACACCATGGACACCTCGCTGCACGGCGACACCACCCCGGCGGTCATCGACACGCTGCCGACGCCGAATCCCGACGCCCTCATGTTCAAACTACAGGAGACGCTCGTCCCCAACGGCACGTTCGAGTACCGGACGGTCAGCCAGGCCTCTGACGCGCCCCTCCCCCGCCGCCTCTTCGATCTCACCGGCGTCACCTCGGTGCTGATCGCGCCGCGCTTCGTGACCGTCAACAAGGAGCCCCAGATCACCTGGCCCGAGCTGGTGCCCCAGGTGAAGGCCGCGATCCGCGACTTCCTCGAGTCGGGGGACATGGCGGTGCCGGACTCGGAGATGGACCTCGGTCAGTACAGTGATCCGGTCGAGCGCAAGGTCGTCGCCATCCTCGACGAGTTCATCCGCCCCGCGGTCGCGCAGGACGGCGGCGACATCATCTACCGCGGCATGGACGACGGCATCGTGCTCCTCAAGCTCATCGGGAGCTGCAACTCCTGCCCTTCGAGCACGGTCACCCTGGCCCAGGGCGTCGAGCGCATGCTCCTCGAGGAGGTGCCCGAGGTGCGCGGCGTGCGCCAGGTGGACGAGTGAGCGCGCGCCGCGGCTGAGATCGCGGTTAGGATTGCGCGCCCTCGCGGAGCGTCCCCGTGCTGTTCCTCCTCCTCGCCTGCGTCGACTCCGAACCCAACTTCGTGAGCGTGCGTGACCTCGACAAGGCGCACGCGAGCGGGGACACCTCCGCGCTCTGCGCCGGCCTCCGCATGAAGGACGGCGCCACCCGCGAGGCCGCGGCCACGAAGCTGAAGGACTACGCCTTCGACTCGAGCTGCCTCTGCGAGCGCATCCAGTACGAGGGGCGGTGGGACGCCCCGATCCTCTCCGGCCTCGCGAAGGCGACGGACGCCGAGAAGGTCGGCTGCGTCGGCACCCTTCTCGACGATCCCGCGCAGCCCGAGCGCACCGCGCTGGTGACCGCGCTGCTCAAGATCCCGGTGGCGCGGGCGCACCTGGTCAAGGCCGCCGGCGTGGATCCCGACCCGACGGTCCGCGCGGCCGCGCTCACCGTGTTCCGGAACACGAAGGATCCGGCCGAGCTGGCCCAGGTCCAGGGCTGGCTCGCCACGGACCCCGACGCCACCGTCCGCGCCGCCGCCGCGGGCGCCCTCCTCGGGCAGCCCGGCGCCGAGGCCGCCCTGCGCGACGCCGCCACCAAGGACACCGAGCCCGCCGTGCGCGCGGCCGCGTTGACCACCTACCCGTCCCTGAAGCCCGCGGACCTCGACACCGTGTCGTGCAAGGCGCTCCTCGAGGACACCTCCCCCGAGGTGCGCATCGCCGCGCTCGGTACCATGCGGGCCACCCGCGACGCCGAGCAGCTCGCCTGCCTGCGCCAGCGCGCCACCGTCGAAGAGGCCTCCCCCGAGGTGCGCGCCGCGCTGCTCAAGACCCTCGCGGGGAGCGCCGCGCCGGAGGCCGCCGCCGTGTTGTGCGACATCATCCCGTCGTGGGTGAAGACCTACGTGAAGGACGCCGCGCCCGGCGAGGGCGACGACATCCTGCGCGCCCAGAACGACCGCGACTTCGAGCGTAGTTACGATTGCGTGGGGGCCGCCGTGAAGCAGGGTGGCGGTTATACCTGCGCCGGTCGCGCCTACGTCGGCGCCTTCTTCCGCGACCTCGGAGGCAAGGCCTCGGTCCCGACGTGCGGCGCCGGCGGCGCCCCCCGCGCCGCGAGCAACGAGATCGTCTTCTGATTCGAGGTGTTTGGATGCCGAGTCTTACCGAAGTGCTGGCCGAGCCCGCGCGACGCAAGAAGGTGGTGGACGAGGGCGTGTCGGTGATCGAGGCCGAGGTAGCCGACAAGACCGGCCTCACCGGCATCGCGATCAAGACCGCCTTCGCCATGGTCCAGAAGGTGAAGCCCGGCTTCGTCGGCGGCGCCCTCAACCACCTCCTCGACGACTTCGCCCGCAAGATCGATCCCTTCTGGCTCGCCTGCCAGGCGGAGAAGGCCGATCCGCGCAGCTACTTCGTGAAGAACGCCAGCGCCGTGGCGGACGCCCTGCTCTCCATCACCGACGGGCGCGCCCGGAGCGCGTCGGGCCCGATCCGCAACACCTACGACAAGCTCCGGCCGCAGGCGCAGAAGCACGTGATCGAGGCGATGCCGCGGCTCGCGGGCCTGCTCCAGAAGCACGCTTCCTGACGCGACGGGGAGCCCCCCTCCCCTACTTCCAGCGCCGGAGGCCGCTCCACGGCACGGCGATCGGGTAGGACGGCAGCGTGTCGCCCTCGACCGGGAACCACCCCGCCGCCGGGCCGGCGAGGACGTGGAAATCCATCGCGGGCATGTAGCCCTGCCCGACGAGCACCCACGCCCGCGCACCGGCGGTCGCCACGTCGAGGAGCACGACGGCGTGGCCCGGTGAGCCCGGCTGCACGACGATGTCGCCCGGGGTCGGGGTCACGGCCGCGACGGTGTCGCGCGGCAGGCTGCGCGTGCCCGCGTAGGTGAACAGGTCCATCAGCCACGCTTCGAACGCGGTGTCCGAGGCGTCGGGCCGCGCGGCGCCGGGCACGAACGTCACGTCATTGCCGACGACCTTCGGGCGGGTGCCCGCGGACCATGCGGACCACGACGAGACGTCGCCCGAGGTGTAGTGGAACGCGGGCGAGCGGCCCACCGACCGCTCCCATGTCGCCCGCAGCCGCAACGCGGAGTCGGCGCACTGCTGGAGGTCGCGCGTCCCGACGGGCATGTCCACGACCCGCGCCGCCTCGATGACGACGGTGCGGCCGTCGTAGGTGTGTACCTCCCGGCCCGCCTCGTGCAGCTGTAGCTCGCGCAGCCATGTTCCGAACGCATCGGCGGGCACCCGCGCGGCGCCGGGCGGAGGCGGAAAGGCCTCGGCGAGGGCTTCGGCGTGGGCTTCGGCAAGGAGGGCGAGGAGGAGGGTGAGCATGGACTCGTGGACATTCGGGTGGGCGGTGTGTTCCCAGGGGATCCGGAGGTTCACCACAGAGGGCACAGAGTTCACAGAGGTTCAAGGCAAAGAAAGGCGAGGAGAGAGGCAGAGGAGAGGATCCGAGGAGAGGATCCGGAATCAACCGCAAAGGGCGCAAAGGACACGAAGAGATGCAGGTGATTGAGGCACGTCCTCCTCGACCCTCCTCCTCCCCTTTGCGTCCTCTGCGTACTTTGCGGTCAATCCTCTTCCTCCCCCTCCCCCCTCTGCCTTTCTTCTCGGTGCTCTCTGTGTCCTCTGTGGTGCACTTTCCGGATTCCGGTCTTCCGGACCTCACCGAGACGGCAGCGTTTGATCGGGCCCCAGACGCCAATCCTCCACCCCAGCCCGGATCGCGGCGGCGAGCGTGCGGGCCGCTGAGGGGTCTCTCCAGCGGGCGGCGCGCGCGGCGGCGATGGCGCCGAAGGTGGCGAGGAAGCGGGGGAAGTGGCGGGGACCGCGGTGCTTCAGCACGAAGTAGGCGGTGTTCCGGAAGCGCCAGGTCTCGCCGCGGAGGGCGTCCTCCACGCGCACGCCGCCCGAGGGCGCGGAGAGGTGGACCAGCTCGCAGGCGGGGTCGTACAGGAGCGTCCAGCCCGCGGCGCGGATCCGGTAGGAGAAGTCGGTGTCCTCGAGCAATGCGGTGCCGGTGTAGCGGCGGTCGAAGCCGCCCACCTGGTCGACCGCAGCGCGCCGGTAGCTCATGTTCGCGCCCTTGCAGCTCTCGATCGCGCGCCGGGTGGTCCCCCACATGTTGGTGATCGTGCGCCCCCCCGCGGAGATGTGCGCGGCGGTGTCCTTCGCGTTGGGGCGCACGCTGCGCTCGACGATGCGCCCGGTGACGCCGCCGACCGCGGGGTCCCCGTAGGCGCGCACGTGCGCGTCGAGGAAGCCCTCGTCGAGCAGGATCACGTCGTCGTCGAGGAAGAGAACGATGCGCCCCTCGGCGCGCGCGAGCCCCTCGTTACGGGCGTTCGGCAAGCCCTTCACGTCCAGGTGAAGGTAGTGCACGCGCGGATCGGCCAGCTGCCCGATCAGGGCCTCGTTGGCGGCCCGCTGGGCGGGGCTCGACTGGTCGATCAGCCAGAGGTCGAAGTCGTCGCAGCGCTGGGCGAGCACCTGCCGCACGGTGTCGTGGAACAGGCGGCCCCGGTCGAGCGTGGGGATGATGACCGACAGCTCAGGCACGCGACCTCTCCTCACCGGCCCGATGGGCCTCTTCATAGAGCGCCCAGAGGCGGTCGACGCTCTTCGTCCAGGTGAACCGCATCTCGACCATGCGCCGCCCCGCCGCGCGCACGAGCGAGAGGTCCTCGGTCATGCCGCGCGCGACGGCGGCGCGGAGCGCCTCGATGTCCCCCGCCGGGACGAGCAGGCCGTTGCGTTCATGGCAGAGGTAGTCGTCGCGCGCGGCCTCCACGGCGTCGCTCACGATGGCGAGCGCGCCGCTGTACATGCCCTCGAACACCACGCCACCGACGGTCTCCCCGCGTGACGGGAGGCACACGATGTCGGCCTCGCGGAAGAGCGCGACGAGCTCGAGGCGGGACACCGGGCCGAACACGACGCGATCGCCGAGCGGGGCGGCGAGAGCGCGCACCTCCTCGGCGAACGCGGGCTCGTTCACCGCGCCGGGGATGACGAGGCGCCACCCCTTCCCGCGATCGCCCGCGAGCAGCGGGGCCATGGCGCGCACGAGAAGGTCCGGGCCCTTCTGGTGGGAGAGCCGCGAGGGCGCGAGCACGAGGCGATCGGCCCCGAGACCGAGGCGGGCGCGAACGGCCGCGCGCGCGGCGGCGGACACGTTGTCGAACTCCGCGGGATCGACGGCCATGCCGATGTGGACCCGCACGTTTTCGAGGCCGAGGCGGTCCTTCAGCGCCGCGCACGCCGCGGGAGAGTCCGCGATGACCATCGAGGCGCGGGCCAGCGCGCGGCGGGTCCAATGGCGCCAGTACGACGCGCGGATCCGCTTGTTCACCCCGCCCACGCCGGCGAGGATCTCGTCGAGGAACGCGGCGGTGACGTAGTTCTGGACGACGAGCGGCGTGCCCGTGAGGCGCGCGCGGGCCGTGAGCGCGTCGAGGTGGAGCGAGGGGTAGCCCATGCAGATCAGGAGATCGGCATCCCCCTCCGCGTGGCCGGCGAGCGCTACGTCGAGGAGGAGGCCGGGCGCCACGGCGTCGGCCTCGAAGGGGTTGCCGAACGGAATGGCGAACGCGCTGTGGCGGTGCACCGTCACCCCACGCTCCAGGTGCGTACCGACCTCGCCGCGCTCGGCCAGGTTGAGGTTCGTGTACGTGGTCGTGTGGACGTGCACCTCGTGCCCGCGCCGCGCCAGCTCCTCGGCCTGGTGCTGGAGGATGACCTCCCCACCGCCGACGCACGGGGGGTAGAAGTAGCTGTAGTAGCGGATCTTCACGCCTGCCCGGGGACGGCCCTCCCCCTAACCCGCCGAGGCGACGCCACCGGCCGCCCCGACTCGCCGCGTGGTCCGCTCGCCCAGGGTGACGCGGGGCCGAGCGTGCGCCGACGTCGAGATGGAGGGCCGCGACGGCGCCGGGGGTCGCGAAGGCGCCACGCGAGGAACCCCTCCCCCGATCGGGGCGCGTCGCCGCTCGCCGAGGCGGAGGAGGGGGCCGAGGAGGCCCATGGCCAGGTGGATGCCGGCGGTCAGGTGCAGGCCCGCCAGGACGAGCAGCCACCGCAGTTCGGGCGGCCCCCCCCATGGAAAGCCGCTCGCCAGGATCGCCACGACCGCCCCCTGGATCGTCAGCATCGCGCCCACGCACGCCACCTGGATCAGCAAGGCCCGTCGGTGGTGGGCGTCGAGCAGCGGATCACCGGTGTACGCCCGTCCGACGATCCACGCGACCGTCGTTCCGAGACCCGGTGCCGCCCAGGCGACGAGATAGATCGCGAGGGCGAAGACCGTCGACGCCCGCGGCCGCGCCGCGTCGGAGGCGCTCCCCACCTGCCGGGTCCGGTGGCGCATCGGAAACATGCGCTACCTCGTCCCGAAGATGTGAATAGTAAGGTCCGAACTGGAGAACCGATGAACACCGGCCGCCGCATCGCCGACGCCCAACTCGCCCTCGCCCGCGCGCGGCGTCCGTCCGTCCCCCTCCTCGATCGACTCCTCCTGGCCACCACGCCGGCCGACATCGCGGCCACCGTGGCCGCAGCGAAGCCGTACATCCTCGAGGACCTCTTCGACGCCGCCGGGCCCACGCCCGCGCAGCTCCGCGCCACCCACGCGAAGGACCTCGGGCTGACCCCGGGGGATCTCGCCTACCGCGCCCTCCACCCGGGCCTCGACGTCGGCATCTACGCGTGCTCGCACTCGATGGGCATCCCCTCGGTGGCCGGCCCCGCCGCGGTGATTGACCAGCTCGCCCAGCTCGAGCGCTTCGGCATCGGCGTGTGGGACGACGGCATCTGGCCCGCGGTGATGGATCAGTTCCGGGAGCGCGTGGCGCAGCTCGTCGGCGGCACCCTCCACGACGGCGACGTCACCTGGTTCCCCAACGTGTCGGAGGCCCTCTGCGCGGTGCTCGAGGGCTTCGACGGCGGCACGGTCGTCTACACCACCGGGCACTTCACGACCGGCCACTACGTGCACCACCAGTGGGCCCAGAACACCGGCGGCAAGCTCCGCGAGGTGCCGCTCGACGCCGACGGCTCCGTCCCGACGGCACGCCTGATCGACGCCATCACGCCGGACACCCGCGTGTTGTCGATCTCGCACGCGCTGTTCGAGTCTGGCTGGCTCCAGGACCTCCCCGCGCTCGCCGCGGCCCTGCGGGAGAAGGCGCCCAATGCCCTCCTCCTGCTCGACGCCTACCAGACGGCCGGCAGCGTGCCGATCGAGGCGGCGGCCCTCGGGGACCACGTGGCGGTCACCGCCGGCGGCCACAAGCAGCTCCGGTCCTCCGCGGGCGCCGCGTTCCTCTACCTGCCGCGCCGCTGGCTCCGCACGCTCACCCCGAAGCGCACAGGCTGGTGGAACCACGCCGACCCCTTCGCGTTCGAGAAGGGCGCCGTGCGCCGCGCGAACGACGGGACGCGCTTCCGCACCGGCACCCCGACGCTCGTCGGCATGGCCATGCTCCTCGGCGAGCTGGCCGCCCTCGCCTCCTCGACCGACGGCTCCTTGCACGACGCGGTCGGCCGGGCGCGCCGGGTCACCTCGGCGCTGGTCGGGCGGGCGATCGAACGCGCACGCGAGCGTGGGCTCGAGGTGCGTGGGGCCTGGAGCCCGGAGCGGCGCGCGGCCTTCGTCTGCCTGGTGGTCAACGACGGCGCGCGGGTCAACGAGGAGCTCGCCCGCCAGGGGTTCCGTGTCGACTTCCGACCGCTGGCGGCGGGGAGCCCGGACGGCCTCCTCCGCATCGGCACGAACGGCGCCGGGTTCGCCTACGAGATCGACGCCGTGGTCGACGCTATCGCCGAGCATCGTCCCTCCCGGGGCTGATCGCCGGCCCGGCCCCGTCGACCAGGAGCGCGTCCGAGTGCACCGCGAACCCGAGGTGCGCCGTGACGGCGGCGGGCAGCTCCGCGGCCGCGACGGTGCGCCCGGCGTCCACGTCGACGAGCCACACGGCGGCACCGGACGTTCCGGCCCACACGAGCGCGACCAGCGGGCGCTCGACGTGCGCGAAGAGGCGCGCCGGTCGCGCGGGGAGATCGATGGACAGCGGACGCTCGCCACCCCCCTCGGTGCGGACCACGAGGCGGCAGCGCCCCGGCTCCCCCGGCTCCTGCAGCACCACCACCGCGCGGCCGTCCGGTAGCGCCGTGAGCACCACGGCCTCCCGTCGGGTCCGCTCCCAACGCGCGGCCACCCGCGCATCCCCGGCATCGTCGACGATCCACCAGCACGTGGCGGACGCGTCACGCGCGAGCAGGTGAACCGCGCCGTCGGTCGTGACCGTCGCGTCGGCGGCGGAGACGGGCGGGAGTGGACAGGGCGCGGCGAAGGAGAGCGAGACGAGGGCGAACATCGGGGGCTCCGGGTGGACCCCTCCCCGTCCTGCAAGCCCGGGACCAGCGGTGGAACCGCGATCTTCGCGGGTTCACCCGTCCGACCACCGTCAGTGCCTGACGAACGTCCGTGCGACTTCCGTCAGGCCGCGTCGGTCAAGTGCTCTTGAAAAAGTCTTCTTCCGCGTTCTCGAACCCGCCCGCAGAGGGCACGTCGAGGCGGGGGGAGGGCCCGGTGCGCACGGGCTCGATCGTCGGCGCGGTGACACGCGGCTCGACACGGGAGACGGGGCGCGGCGCGGGACGAGCGGGGGGTTCGTCCGACTTCACCGCCGCCTCGGACGCGGGGGCCGCCGCGGCGGCCTTCGGGGCCACGGGCGCCGCCTCCACCACGTCGTCGACCACGACCACCTCCTCCTCGGTAGCCGGCTCGGAGAGCTGCGTCGCCTCCGCGAGGGCCGCGCCGGGCGCGGGGGCCGCCGCGGGCTCGACGGTCACCGGCGTCAGCACCCAGTCGGACTCGAGGACACGAATCGCGTTGAAGGCGGCGACGGCCTCGAGGCCCACCTCGGTCGTCAACTTCCGCGCGGCCTCGTAGCCGGTGACGGTGACCGTCGGCGCGCCGCAGGTAGGGCAGCTTCGGCTCTGGATGGCGAAGGTGAACGCCGCGGGCACGCGGTGCCCGTACAGGCAGCGATTATCCATGGTTCCTCAGTCGACCGTGAGGTCGCCGTTGATATTGACGTAGCCGAGCTCCGCGCCGTCGAGCGCGATGGACTCCACCCCGAGCGTGAAGCCCTCGATGGCGGGGATGGGGACCTCGACGAGCGCGCCGGTGAGCGACGGGAGGAGCATCGGCACGAGCGCCTCGAGCAGCGCCTCGGCGTCCGCGCTCCCCTCGGTGCCCGCGGAGGGCATGACGACATCGAACCAGACCGTGGTGTCGCCGAACGAGGGGAGGAGCGTCCCCTCGTCACTCACGTCGAGATCCAGCTCCACGATCATCGACGCGTAGAGCTGGAAGACGATGTCGCCGTCCTCCGCGGGGCCGTTGAACATCGTGAGGGCCAGATCGCCGATCTGGAGGTCGAGGAGCGAATCGCCCGTGCCGGGCACGATCACTGGCGGCAGGAGCGCTTCGGTCTGGATCGAGAGGCTCTCGAACGGCAGGAACGTGGACAGGGAGCCGAGGTCGAGCCCCAGGTCCTGCTCGCCGAGCGACATGTCGAGCAACCCGCCGCCCCAGAACGCGTAGAACACCTGGTTGAGGAAGTCGAGCGAGAGGGAGAGCTGCATCCCCGGCGTGCCCGAGCTGTACAGCGGGAGCGTGTAGTCGCCGTAGAGGCTGCCCGGCCCCTCGGTCGCGTGCGCCCACATGCTCGTGGTGAAGGTCGTGCCCAGGCCGAACGTGAGCCCGAGATCGTCGACGCTGCAGTAGGAGGGCGCGGCGTCGAAGGTGTAGACCCCACCGTCGATGTCGAGGTCGGTCGCGATCTCGAGGCCGCCCACGGCGTCGGCCACGATCGAGGGCACCTCGTCGGTGATCATGCCCTCGATGGCGTCCTCCATGTAGCCCTGGATGAGCCCCGACAGGTCGAGCCCGAAGAAGTCCATCACGTCGTAGATCCACGAGTCCCAGTCGAACGTGAAGCCGGCGCTCGTCACGTCGGCGCTCAGCACGTCCACGCCGAGGACCCCGTCGGTCACGTAGGGGAACAGGTCCATGTCGATGGTGATGGAGTCGGCGTAGATCCGGCCGTCACCCCCGTAGCCGATGCCGATCACCGTGCCGTCGGCCGCCCAGTCGATGGACGGATCGTAGACGGTGAAGGTCGCGTTGAGCCAGCCCCCGGCGTCCGGATCGAACTCGAGGTCGGTCTTGTCGATGGTCGCGTTCGTGACCGCGAGCTCGATCGAGTACCAGGTGATGCAGATCTCGTCGAAGATGAGGTCGATGCAGCTCTCCGACTCCGTGGAGAACGCCGGGTTCGGGAGCATCGCGTTCAGGTCGGTGCTGCCGATGAGGTTCTCGCCGAGGACCTCGAGGGTGTCGAAGCCGCCCTGGTTGATGCGCGCGGCGAGCCCCTCCCCCACCTGGTCGCCATAGGGGAGGAACTCCCCCGCGAGGAGGGCGCGGGTGTCGGTGGTGGCGTTGCCGTCCCCGTCGAGGGCCTCGGTCTCGAGCACGTTGAGCCCGAAGACGGTGGGCACGCCGGTCGCGAACGAGCCATCCGCGGCGACGGTCACCTCCTCCCCGTTGACGGTGAGCGACGTGACGCCGGTGTACTCGTCGATGACGGTGCCGGACACCTCGACGGCCGACGCCGTCGAGAAGGTGCCGCGTTCGGGGGTGTCGATGTCGAGCACCGGGCCGGTCGAGTCGACGAGGATCGGGCCGACGCTGTCGGCGAGGCCGAGGTAGTGCGCCCAGACGGTGTAGTAGCCCTCGGCGAGGAAGGTGATGTTCCGGCCGGAGATGGCGGTGGCGCCATCTCCCTCGACGGAGAGCTCCCAGCTCACGTCG
The DNA here is from genome assembly GCA_036676765.1 of Deltaproteobacteria bacterium. Lineage (GTDB taxonomy): Bacteria > Myxococcota_A > UBA796 > UBA796 > SXON01 > CAJBVW01. Next base: position 24,307 of record JAKFCH010000246.1, on the reverse strand, counting down.
GCGGGGTTGCCGTAGACGTCGTACGCGACGGCCGACGCCGACGTGGTCTCGTAGACCTCGAGATCGAGGTCGGAGAGGGTGAGCTCGAGCTCGACGGGCTCGCCGGCGACGACCCGGAAGGTCTCCACGTCCGACTGCGCGTCGAGCGTGGCGGTGAGCGTGTAGAGGCCGGGCACGGTGGAGACGACGTTCGGCGCGACCACGGCCACGTCGGGCGAGTCCGCCACGACCACGGCGCCGTCGATCGGGTTGCCGTAGGCATCGGCCGCCGCGACGGTGAACCCGAGGGTCTCGCCGGCGCTCGCCTGGTTGGACGTGAGGACCAGATCGAGCCACTCGGCCGGGCCCGGGACCACCTCGAGCGAGACCACGGCCTCGTAGGCGCCGTTCTCGGCGTCTCCCACGGCGGTGAGCGTGTGGGTGCCCGCGATCAGGGCGGTGAGGGTCGTCGTGTCCTGGATGAGCACGGGCTCGAGGTCGGACGACACGAAGACGTCGACCACGAGGGGCTCGCCCTCGGGCGAGACGAGGCTGGCGGACCACGCCGCGGGCTGCCCGGCGATGGCCGGGCCGTCGACCTCGAAGGTGAACGACGGGAGGTTGGAGACCTCATCGACAGGGGTGCGCCGGCATCCGGCGAGCACCAGGAGCGCAATCCAGGGCAGACGCACGGGCACCTCGACCCCGAGAGTGTGCCCGATGCGCCGCCGGATGTAAACCATCGAGTGCCGAGAACGGCACGACGTTCACTCTCCGTCGTTCACCTTGCCGCGACCACGCTTCACGTGGGCGCGGATGCGCTTGCCCTCGTGGCGCCGCTCCTGGGACCCCCGGGTCGGCCGGGTGGCGCGGCGGGTGGGCGGCGGCGGCCGACGGAGCACGGTCAGGCGCTCGCGGAGCCGGTCGAGCGCGACGCCGAGGTTCTGGGTCCGGCTCCGGCGCTCGGAGGCCTGCACGACGATGCCCGTCGGTCGGTGGGAGAGGCGCACGCCGGTCTCGGTCTTGTTGCGGTGCTGGCCACCCGGGCCCGAGCCGCGGAAGGGCTCCACGTCGCACGCGGCGAGCAAGGTGTCGTCATCCTCGGGGACGAGGGCGTTCACGACGGCTCCGACGCGGTGGGGACGGGCGCAGGAGCCACCGGCGTCGGGAGCGGGGGCAGCTCCGCGGGATCCTTGCCGAGCCGGGTGAGCCGATCCACGAGCCAAGCGTAGACCGTCTCGAGGCCGATGGGCCCGGGCGCGAGCTTCGGGAGGGGGTCGAACGCCACGGGGAGGAAGTCGGCGGCGGGCGCTCCGAGCTTCTCCCGGGCGTCGGCGAGGTACCGGTCCTTGTCGCGCGGCCGGAGCACGTCGACCTTGTTGACGAGGGCGAGCACCGGCTTGCCGGTCTCCGTGCAACGGCGGTAGTCGGCCAGCTCGCGGGCCTGCACGCCGCCCTCGGCGTTCACGATGTACAGGTAGAGATCGATGTGATCGAGGACCTGGCGGGCCTCCTCGGTGACCCGCTCCATCACGTCGCCGAGGCCGGGGGTGTTCACGACGTAGAGGGCCGTGGCCCCGGGGAGGCGCTGGATCGCGACCTCCCGCGTCGACCCGGCGATCGGCGAGATGTTCCCGGTGTCGATGCCGAACAGGGCCTTGATCGCGGCGTCCTTCCCGGTGGACGGGCTCCCGACGACCCCGATGGTCACGCGGTGGAGCACGCGCTGCCGGATCCGGGCCACCTCCAGCATGACCGCGCCGACGTACTCGGGAGCGGGACGGAGGTTCCGCCACGCGAGGTAGGGCAGCAGGATCGGGAGGACGGGGCGTACGAGGCAGCCGACCGGGTGCAGCATCAGCGCGCCGAAGGCCATCAAGCCGACGGGGTTCCCGAGGACGTGGTTCACGCCGGTCAACGCGTAGTCGAAGGACCGCCCGAGGCGCTTCCGCGCGAGCCCCACGGCCTCCTCGGCGCCGGCGGGCGGGGCGTCCCCCAGGCCGAGCTGGCCCCAGACCTTCGCGCGTTCGTCGGCGGACGCGGCGTTCCAGCGGTCGGTGAACCACGCGTGGGCCAGCGCGAGCTCGGTCTGCTCGAGATCCTCCACCGGGAGCCCCCGCGCCTTCGCGGCCTTGGCCACGATCTCCGCGTACGGCAGCCCCTCGCCCTTGCGCAGGAAGATGTTCCCGAGCCCGTGGCTCCCCACTCGGCGCACCTGCATCGCCAGGACACGGGCGAGATCACCGAGGCCGAGCCCATCGGGGTTCACCCTCAGCATGTGGGCGAGCGGGAGCAGCTCTGCGCGGTGGGCGCGGTGGAGCATGCGCTCGAGCGGCTCGTTCACGGGCCGCCGCTCTCGCGACGGCTCTTGTAGTCCCACGCGGCGGCGTCGAAGATGGTCCGCAGCGCCTCCCCGTCGAGCTTCCGATCGGACTGGAAGAACTTGATGGCCGCCTTGCCGACCCCGTAGGTCGTGCCGCCCGCGACCATCGCCCCTAAGCCGAGGATGGCGGCCTCGGCGATCTGGGTACCCGGCACCCATCCCGCAGCCTTCAGCGCGTTCACGCCCCAGCGCAAAAAGCCCCGCATGCTCCCCGACAGGACGTTCCCGATGATGAAGAGGGCGACCTCGCGGTCGACCGGCACCTCGAAGACCTGGGCGATGTCGCGGATGAGCTTCACCTGGATCGCGGTCACCGCCGCGAGATCGGCGCCGGGGATCGGCACCGCGCCGGCCACCGAGGCGTGGCGCGCCGCGACCTGCACGATGGGCTCGCACGCGGCCGCCTTGTTGCGGAGGTGCTTGGCGAACAGCAGCTCCTTCCCCGAGGTGTGGAGCTGGTGATGGATCCAGCCGATCACGTCGGCGACCCCGATGGGCTCCTCCGAGAGCTGCGGGAGCGGATCGAAGGCGCAGACGGCGGCGTCCTTCCGGTCGACCCCGAGCTGGCGGAGCGTGGCGGTCACGAACGCCTCGCGCTCGTGCTCCCGGATGAGGTCGATCTTGTTGATGCACACGAGGACCGGGCGGCCCTTGGCGCGGACGAGGTCGAGGTCCCGCTTCTCGTCGATGGTGGCGCCACCCTCGGCGTTGACGACGTAGACGACGATGTCGAGGGTCTCGAGCGCGCGACGCGACAGATCGTCGACCTCGGGCCGGATGTCGCCGAAGCCGGGGGCGTTGACGATGAGCACCTTCCCCTCGGGGTCGAGCGGCGCCACGCGCAGGCGCACGGTCGAGCCGGGGATGGGGCTGATGTCGCCGAAGTCGATCCCGAACAGCGTGCGGATGGCCGAGTCCTTGCCGGAGGACGCCGAGCCCAGGAACGCCAGGGTGAGGTGCTGGGCGAGGGCCTCGCGCAGCGCGACCTCGCTCTGCTCCCACGCCCCGAGCCCGTGGGCGCGCACCAGCGCCCGGATGTCGGGCTCCCCGCCCTCTGCGTCGTGCCCGTCCGCGCCGGCTTCGTGTGGGATGTCGGCCACGTTCCCTCCCTGTCCTCCCCTAACCGCCGTGACGACGCGGCGAAGGTCGGAAGCGCGCGGCCCCTCGGGAGGCCCTCGCTACCACTCCGCTCCGGCCATCACGCTCCGCACCACGGCGCGGAGCTCGTGGAGGCGGAAGGGCTTCGCGAGCACCGCCCGGGCGCCCGCGGCCATCGCCGACCGGGCCAGCCCGTCGGGCGCCGCGCCGGTCGCGACGAGCGTGCGGAGCGTGGGCCAGCGCCGGCTCACCTCCTGGAGGACCTCGAGGCCGTTGCGGTTCGGCATGCGCAGGTCGAGGACCAGCAGATCGACCTCGCCGGCGAGGGCCTCGAGCTGCCGCACGGCCTGTTCGCCGTCGGACACCTGGAGCACCTCTCCGAAGAGGCCCCCGAGCGCCACGCTCATCAGCTCTCGCAAGGGGACGTTGTCGTCCGCGACGAGGACGCGGTTCCAGGCCCCTTCACTCTCGGGACGCCGCGGCGGCGTCGAGCCGGGCACCACCTCGGCGATCGGCGCACGCACGCAGATGGCGAGCCGCCCGTCCCGCAGGTCGTCCACCTGGAGGACCACCCCCGCCCCGTAGGCGCGCGCCAGGAGCTCGTTCACCATCGGGCCGGTCACCGCGCCGTCGGGCACCAGCCAGCGGAGCGCCGCCCGCTCCGAGGACGTGGGCGTGTACACGATGCGGAGGAGGCCCTCGTCGTAGTCCTCCAGCGCCTCGATGTGCACGGAGGAACCCTCCGCCACGCCGTCCAGCGTGCGGAGGGCGAGGTGGATGCAGGCCCGCACGAGCCCGTCCGGCGCGCACGCCACCCAGAGGCCGCGCTCGGGGGCATCGACCTCGATCGGGGGCCCGCCGACGCCGCCCGCGCGCGTGAGCAGCTCGGCAAGATCCCGCGCGACCTGCCCCATGTCGGCCGGGCCCGCGCCGCTGCCCGAGATGGACAACGCGAGCATCCGGCGTCCGAGGCTCCCGAGCTGCCCCGCGATGCCGACGACGCGGTCGATCGCGGCGCCGGCAGAGGCGGGATCGTCGGAGAGCATCGCCTGGTCGCACACCGCGACGATCTCGGCGGCGAGGTTGTTGAGCTGGTGCGCGTTGTCGCCGCCGACGCGCGACAGGAGCCCGACGGCGAGATCGAGGCTGCGGAGGCGCTCGAGCTCCCGTTCGCGCGTCATGTCGCGGGCGATGGTGACGAAGTGGGTCGTTCGACCGTCCGGATCGCGGATGGCGGAGACCGCCTGGTGGATCGGTACGTCCACGCCGTCGGAGCGCCGGAGCAGGGTGGTCCCGCTGAAGGCGCCCGTGGCGTAGAGGCTGCGCCAGTAGCTCTCGACCTGGCGCGGGGTGACGCGGGGGCTCCGGTGCAGGTTCACCGATCGTCCGATCATCTCGGCGCGTTCGTACCCGACGATTGCGGCGAACGACTCGTCACACCAGAGGACGATGCCGTCGGGATCGGCGACGACCCACGCGTCCGTCTGGCTCGCCGTGTACGCGAGGAGCAGCTGGCCGAGCTCCACGTCGTCCAGGAGCGGCACGACCCGGGTGAGGCGGAGCCGCGCGGCGCTCGCGCCGGCGGACACGACCACGTCGAAGGTCACGCGCCCCGCGCCGCGACCGAGGCCGAACCGAACGGCGCCCGCCCGGCGCCCGATCGCCGCGCGGACGTCGGTCCGGCGATCGAGCAGGCGGGCGAGATCCAGGATGGGTGGCTCGAACCCTTCGAACAGGGCGGCCACCTCCTCCGAGCGGCGCACGATCCGGCCCTGGTCGTCGACCTCGAGCCAGAGCACGCCCAACTACGCCTCCGCGGCCGGGGCCGTGTAGCTCCCGATCACCACGCGCGCCGGGCGGATGAGGCGCTTGCCGATGCGGTAGCCGGTCGCGAAGACGGTCTGGATGCGGTTGTCCTGCTCCGGATCGTCGACCGGCTGGGTCGCGATGGCCTCGTGCAGGCTGGGATCGAAGGGGGCGCCGACGCCGGGCACCTCTTCGAGGCCGAGCTTGTGCAACGCGCCCATGAACTGCTGGTAGACCATCCGGAGCCCCTGCTCCGCGGGCTGGCCGGCGCTGGCCTCGAGGGATCGATGGAGGTTCTCCACCGGGTCGAACAAGGAGGCCACCACCTCACCGCGCCGGATGTCCTCCTGGAGCGTGGCGCGATCTTCGAGGCGACGCTTGGTCGACTCGATCTCCTCCTGCTTCTGGCGGTAGGCGGCGCTGACGGTGCGCAGGCGAGCCTCGAGCTCGAACACCTTCGCTTCGAGGCGGGACACGATGTCGTCCACGAGCGCGGCGCCTTCGGCCCCACCCTCCGGAAAAACATCTTCTCCGCCCTCGGGGGGGGCGATGGTCTGGGGAGCATCGTCTCGGGTTTGGCTCATCGGCTCGCCTCCGTGTGCGGCGCGAGGATAGGCACCGCAGCGTTCACGTCAAGCGAGGCGAACAAGTGGAACGACAGAATCGACTGCTGACCGTCCTGGCCACGGTATTGCTGGTGCTCGTGGCGATCGCCGTCTTCGCCAAGAAGCCGGAAAAAGACGCAGGCGATCCCGACGCGCCCGCTCAGCGCGCGCTCTTCACGTTCGAGGCCGACACGGTTCAGAGCCTCACGCTCGTCAACCCGTCGGGCACGATCTCCTTCGCCAAGGCCGACGGCGCGTGGAAGATGACGGCGCCCCGCGAGCTGCCCGTGGAGGAGCGTCGGGTCACCGAGATCGTCGACCGCCTCGCGTCGCTGAAGGTCCAGGAGAAGGGCTTCGACGGCGCCCTCGCCGACTTCGGGCTCGACGAGGCTACCCGCGCCACCGTCACCGTCGGCACCGGAGACGGCGCGAGCCTCACCCTCTACGTCGGACGGGACGCGCCGGTCGGCTACCGCGGCTACGTCGCGGAGAAGCCCGAAGGCCCGGCCCTCCTCGCGTCGTCGCGCGTGAGCGAGCTCGTCCAGCGGACGCCGGACGACTTCCGTTCGAAGGAGCCGTGGACCCTCTCGACGGGCACGGCCCGCCGGATCCGCATCGAGGACGGGGGCCGATCGGTGGTCCTCCGCAAGGACGACCACGGCTGGTGGATCGGGGACGACGGCCCCCGCGCCTCCACCGAGGCGGTCGACGAGTGGCTGTCGCGGGCGAACCTGCTCCGCGTCTCCACGTTCCTGGACGGTGTCGACCCCGCCACCGTCGGGCTCGACGCGCCGACGACCACCGTGGTCGTCGAGGATGACGGCGGCACGCACACGCTCCGCCTCGGAGCGCGGGACGAGTCCGGCGTTGCCGCGCAGACCGACGCCGGCCTCGTCCGGTTCGGGCCCGACGGCGCCGAGCTCGTGAAGCTCGACGGCTGGGCGGCCGAGGGGCTCCTGCCCATCCGCCGCGCCGACCTCGACACCGTGGAGATCACGCTCGGGCCGAAGACCGCCCGGTTCACCCGGGCGGACGGCGGGTGGATGGATGCGAGCGGCGCCGAGACCCCCGTGGCCGACGCCCTGCTCGCCGCGATGGAGGCCGCGAAGGCCGACCGGACCAGCCCGCCCGTCGCGTCGCTCACCGAGACCTGGGGTTCGATCGTGCTCTCCGAGGGCGCCGACCGCGCCGAGACCCTCACCATCGGCCAGGCGCTCCCCACGGGCGGCCGCGCCGCGCGGGACGCCGCCGGAGGCCCCCCGTTCCGGCTCCCCGCCGAGTCCATCGACGCCCTGGCCGCCACGCTGCCCTGAGGCGGTCCCGCGCGGGTGGCGGCCCGCGGGTCAGTTGTGCCGCTCCAGCTCCCGCTCGCGCGGGAGCATTTCGAGCGAGACGAGGCGCGGCACGCCGGGGCGCTTCTCGCCGGCCGCGAGCGCGGCGACCTGGCGCGTCGACACCAGCGCCGAGGTCGCGGCCGCCAGGACGCCCGAGGCGAGCAACACGAGCCCCGCGGCCACGTGGTCCGCGCCGATCCAGACCGCCCCGAGGCCCACCGTCAGGACGCCTCCGCCGCCGAGCGCCGCCGAGCGGTACACGATGCCACGCACCGCCCGGGCGGCCCGCGCGGCGTAGCGGGGCTCCCGATCGGACGCGACCGCCACGTCGAGCGCCCGAACGGCCCGGAAGGCCTGCCCCGCGCGGAGCGCGAGCACCCCGTCGAGGAGGGCGAGGAGCGCGTTTCGTGGGGCGGACACCCGGGCCTCCTCCACGGTGCGCGCCGCCTCGGCGAGGCGCCCGAGGCGGGCGAGCGACACCCCCAGCAGGTAGGCCAGCAGCGGATCCTGCGGCCGGTTGAGCCGCCCGAACCGCGCGGCGAACTCGGCGCGCTCGGCGGACGCCTCGAGCAGCGCGACGAGCGCGGCGGCCTGCGCGAGCACGAGGCGCGTCGGCTGGGCGTCGAGCCCGGCCTCGAGGAGCCGGAGCGCGTGGGTGGCGTGGCCGTCGTAGAGGGCGCGGATGCCACCCTGGAGCGGGTCGGCCATGTCCGCCGAGCCGCCGGGCTCGTCCCCGCCCGCCAGGGACACGGGGCCGCTCCACTCCCCCGCCCCCGCGAGCACCAGCGCCAGATCCGACGTGTCCATCGCGAGGAGGAGCCGCTCGACGGTCTCTCCGACCGGGGCGCTCGCGAGGCGCGTCACCATCTCCCGCCACGCGTCGCGCGCGCCCGGCGGGCCTTCGCCGTCGATGCGCCACACGTACAGCATCCAGCTCCGCCCGGTCTCGCGGGAGCGGACGTAGCAGGTGTCCCCCACGCCGGACTCCACCAGGGTGAGCTGGAGGGAGGTCGGCCCATCCCGCTCCGCCGCGAACGCCCGGCGCAGGAAGGCCGCGATCTCCGCCGCGAGCGGGCCCGCGAACAGCCCGCCGAGCTGGCCGTCGCGGAAGGGGCCCCAGCCGAAGTGCTCGAGGTAGCTGCGCCGGAGCTGGTCGATGCGCTGGCGGCAATGGCGCACCTCGGCATCGACGAGGTCGCCGTCGTCGTAGCGCATGGGCGCCGAGTGGATGCGGCGCTGGTAGAGGCGGACCGAGTCGTCGAACGAGTAGCGCCGGACCAGGCCGTCCCGACCCACGATCTCGACGGGAAACTCGACGATCTGCGTGTAGTCCTTTCGGAGGTATCGACGCAGCCTCGTCGCTCTCTCCACGCACACCTCGTGCCCGAGCATAGCACCGGGAGCCGTCCGGGCGCCCCGATTCAGGCCACCGCGCCCCGCCCGACGACGAGTCCGATCACCGCCCCGATCGCGAGAAGCGTGCTTCGCTCGCTGCGGAGCGCCCGCGCGAGGCTCCAGGACCCCTCCCCCGGATGTAAGGGCGCGCGCGGCCACCACCGCGGCACCTCGACGAGGTACCGCCGATAGGGCTCACCGAGCCTCGCCGCGAGGTTCCGCTCCTCCCACCGCACGATGAGCTGGTAGTAGACGACGAGGATGGGCACCGCGACGACCGCCGAGGGCCACAACACCGTGCCGAGCCCCCCGAAGAGCAGCAGGTTCCCGAGGTAGAGCGGGTTGCGGACCCACCCGTAGGGCCCCGACCGCACGAGGTCCCCCACGTCGTCCGCCCGCGTGCGGCTCGGCAGGCCGATGTGCCCGACGGCGAGCAGGCGCAGGGCCTCCCCCGTCGCGAGGATCAAAAGCCCCGGAGCCCAGGCACGCGGCGGGAACGCGAGCATGGCGGCGAGCAGCGGGACCGGCAACCAGCCCCGCCGCTCGAACAACCAGCGGCCCACCCGCTCGTCGCGGGCCAGGCTCATCCGCTCACAGCCGCTGGGCGGACTGGAGGCGGGACCGGAGGATCTCGTGCACCTTCTCGTAGTCCTCGATGGTCGTGCCGCCGAGGGTCTCCGAGATCGCGGCGTCCGCCACGAGCGCCGACTTGTAGCCGTCGGTCGCCGCGCGACCGTCCCCACACGCCTGGTAGGCGATGGAGCGGACGAGCAGCAGGAACGACCGGACCAGGGGCGATTCCTCCTGGATCTGGAGACCCCGGTCCGCGAGGCTCGCGGCCTCGGGCCAGTCCTGCCGACGGAGCGCGAGCTCCGCGAGGCGGAGCAGCGCCTGCGGCTGTCCGGGGTCGAACGCGAGGCTCTTCTCGTAGTGCTGGGCGGCCTTCTCGGGCAACCCGAGCCGCGCGTCGAGGACGAAGCCCTTGTTCAGGTATGCGTCGATGACGTCGGCCGGATCCTGCGTGTGGTAGATGATGTTGTTGAAGATGTTCAACAGGTTGTTCCAGTCTTCCGCGGCGAACAGCACCTCGCCGTAGCCGCGGAGCGCCCGGATGTCGTTGGGGCGGAGCTCGAGCGCCTTGGTGAAGCGCTTGCGGGCCTTGTCCGACTGTCCGAGCCGGTGCTCCACGGTGCCGAGGCTCGCGTAGATCCGCGCGAGCTGGTCCGGGTTCCCGTGGCCGCCGGTGAGCTGGAGGAGCTGCTTCCAGACCTTGTCGGCCCGGATCCAGTCGCCTACCGCCATGTACATCGGGCCGACCGCCTCGAGGGACGGGAGGTGGGTCGCGTTCAGCGCGAGGGCGCGCTCGTACCGCAGGACCGCGTCGGACGCGCGACCGAGCCGCCGGAGCGCCTCGGCGAAGCGGTAGAAGTACATGGCCACCTCGACCTGGGCGTCGAAGTCGTCCACGTCGCGGGCGAGCTCCTGCGCCTCCATGCGCTCGAAGATCCCCACGGCCTCCTCGTAGCGGCCGGACTCGTAGACGAACTCGCCCCGGTAGCGGAGGGCCTCCTGGTGGTCGGGCGCCACGACGAGGAGCTCGTCGTAGATCTCGGCCGCGCCCGCGCGGTCGCGCAGGGTCTCGATGCGGATGCGCGCCGCGTTCCCGAGCGCGTCGGCGCGCTCGGCGTCGTCCGTGGTCGCCCGTGCGCGACGGAGGAGCGCCTCGACGACGCGGTCCCACTCGCCGCGGCCCAGGTGGATCCGCTCGAGCCGGCGCGCGGCCTCCACGTCCGGTGCGGGCCCGCCGCTCGCGGCGTCGAGGAAGCGGATGGCCTCCTCCTCGCGGCGGAGGTGCTCGGCGAAGGCGATGCCGATGCGACGCTGCATCGCGGAGCGGTCGGCGCCTTCCAGCAGCCGGAGCAGGGACTGCCCGTGCTCGACGAAGCCCGCCCAGTCCCCCGACTCGTCCGAGAGCGCGACGAGCCGCGTGAGGGCCTCCTCGTCGTCCGGGGCGAGATCGAGGACCTTGCGCCAGGCGTCGGCGGCGACGGCGCGATCGGAGAGCCGCGCCTCCCAGAGGCGCGCGATCTCCGCGAAGCGGTCGATCTGCGCGCGACCGGACGACAACGCCGCCTGGCGCGCGAGCACGCCGACGACTCCCTGCCAGTCGCCCCCGGCCTCGGCGAGGCGACGCAGGCCACCGAGGGCCTCCTGATCGTCCGGGAGCACGTCGAGGGCACGGGTGAGGGCCGCCCGCGCGCCGTCGGTGTCACCGGTCCGCTCGAGCGCCTCGGCGATGCGGCGGTGGTAGCGCGCGGCATCCCGGGGGGAGGTCGACTTCTCGGCGAGGCCGGTCAGGTAGCTCACGGCGAGCGCGGTCTCGCCGCGGGCGCCGGCGATGCGCGCGAGCGCCTCGAGCACCTCGACATCGTCCGGGGAGGCCTCGTGGAGCTGCCGGTAGAAGTCCCAGGCCTCCTCGGTCTCCGCCAGCTTCTCCGCGAGGAGCCACCGCGAGCGCGCGGTGATCTCGGCGCGGGTCTCGCCGGTCGCGCCGGGGATGCGCGCCTGGAGCAGCTCGAAGACCTGCTTCCACTCGTTCATCCCGCCCAGGGCGTGCTCCAGGCGCACGCTCCAGGGGAGGGTCACCACGTCGGAGGCGAGCTGCTCGCGCCACGCGGCGACGGCGCCGGGCATGTCACCCGCGGCCTCCAGGGCATCGCCCAGACGCGCGGCCGTGCCCGCCGGCGCGGTGGCGTAGAGCGCGCGGATGCCGTCGGCGTCCTGCCGGGCCACGAGCGCGGCCTGGAGGCCCGCCATGGCGTCCCCCGAGCGGGGATCGGCGGAGAAGGCGGTCCGCCACGCGCCGAGCGCGTCGTCGGAGAGGCCCGCGGCTTCGAAGGCAGGCGCCGCGAGGACCGCGTGCTGGCTGCGGAGCTTCGTGTCGGCCGTCGCCTCGGCGAGGACGAGGTGGGCGCGCGCCCGGGAGGCCGGGGGCGCGTTGAGCCGCACGAGCATGGCCGCGGCGGCGGGATCCTTCTTGTCGTCGACCAGCGGCGCGAGGATGCGCGCGGCGCCCGCGCTGTCGCTGAGGGTGGTGGCGCGCAGCCAGGCGCCTTCCCGACCCTCGCCCCCCGCTTCCACGAGCGCGCGGAGGGCCTCCTCGGGGTAGCCCGCGGCCTCGGCGACCCGGGCGAGCGACCGCAGCGGCCGGCCGGTGACGCTCGTGGCCGCCAGGACCTCGGAGAGGCCGCGCAGCATGGCCTCCGACGCGCCCTGGTCCGCGGCGATCTCGGTGACGCGCACGCAGTAGCGGACCCGCTCGGTCTCGTCGGTGACCGCCGCGGCGAGCCGCAGGTAGAGCTCGATGAGGCCGGCCTGATCCCCGTTGGCGATGGCGATGCGCTCGGCGAGATCGATGGCCGCGGGCTGCGCCGGATCCTCGCGGAGCACCTCCGCCGCGATCTGGGCCGGGTCGGCGTCGGGGAGGCGCTGGGCGGCCTCCGCCGCGGCGAGCAGGCGCCAGTGGCGACGATCGAGGTCCTCGCCCATGTCGGCCTGTCCGCGCTCGAGGCGGAAGTACTCGGACCAGTCACCCTGGCGCGCGGCCAGCTCCTTGACCAGCAGCACGGCCGGGAGGAACCCGGGCGAGAGCTCGAGGCAGCGCTGGAGCGCGGCCATGGCACCGACGATGTCCTCGGTGCGATCGGCCAGCACGCGCCCGGCCCGGTAGTAGAGGCTGACGGCCTCGTTGGCGTCCCGCGTGGCCGCGGCGGCGCCACGGAGGGCCTTGCCGAGGAGCGCCCACTCCTTGCGCGCTTCGAGGCAGCGTGCGTAGGCGTCGAGGCTCGGCGGGAAGTCCGGCAGCGCCTCCAACGCGAGGCGGTATTGCTCACGGGCCCGGTCGGCGTCACCCAGGCGGAAGTCGTAGACGGCGCCCGCGCGGTGGCGCTGCAGGGCGATCCCGGTGGGCTCCTCGGCGAGCAGCGCGCGCTGCTCGTACACCGCCGCGAGATCCGCCCACGCGGAGAGGCGGGTGTAGACGCGCTCGAGGCCCTCCAACGCCGGCAGGTACCCGGGCGCAACGTCGAGGATGCGCTCGAAGTGCTTCCGAGCGCCGGCCTGGTCGTCGAGCGGCCCTTCGCAGGTCTCTCCCATGCGGTAGAGCACGGTGACCATCAGGCTGGGATCGTCGAGGTGTCCGAGCCGCTCGTCGAGGAACGCGACGAGCTCGGCCCAGCGGCCACCGGCCTGGAGGATGCGGAGGGCGGCCTCGGCGGCGGGCGCCGCGGCGGCGTCCATCGCGGCGAGCCGGTAGAGCGCGAGGGCCTCCTCGATGCGTCCGAGGCGCTCCTCGGTGAGGCGCGCGAGGCGGTACTGCAGGAAGCTGCGCGCGTGCTCGGGCGCGAGCTCGATCTCGGCGGCGAGGGAGGCGGCGAGGTCCTCCCAACGCTCGGCCTCGGCGCAGAAGACGCCGTACTCGTGGCGGAGATCCAGGGCGCCGGGAGCGGCGCGGAGGGCGGCGGCGTAACACTCGGCCGCGCGCGCCTCGTCGAAGAGCTGGAGCCGGTAGACCCGGGCCGCGCGCCCGAACCACCAGGCGGACTCGGCGCCGCGCGCGAGGTCCGGGAGGGTCGGATCCACCGCGAGGCGCTGGGCTTCCGACGCATAGAGGGCCCCGAGGGCCACCCACTCGCTGTTCTGGCGGTAGTGCCGCTCCATGGCGAGGAACGCGGGAGAGGACGCGGGATCCGCGGCGAACGCGTCGCGCCAGGCCTCGTGGACGTCCACCGGGGACGCCCCGCCCCGTTGGAGGACATGCGCACGCTCGGCGAGCAGCGCCGCGGCGGGCGCGCCCGTGTAGTGCCCGGCGAGGCGGGCGAGCACGGCGGCCTGGCGCGTGAAGTCGCCCGCTGCGCGGTAGAGGTCGAGCAACCCGAGGAGGGCGCGCAGATCGTCGCCGTTGGAGGCGGCGCGCTCCAGCTCGGCGATCGCGAGGTCGTCCCGCTTGAGCTTCAGGTGCGCCACGGAGGCCGCGGCGATCAACGCGTCGGTCGACGCGCCACCGGTCCGCGCGGCCGCGAGGCCTTCGAGGGCGCCCTCGAGCCCCTCGTCGTCGGAGAGCGCGGTCATCGCGGCGACGCGCTCGACCCAGTAGGCCTCGCCTTCGTCGACGCCCTTGCCCTTCCCGTTGCCGACCAGGTCGAGCAGGGTCCGCGCCGAGTCGGCGCTCTCGCCCCGGGTGCGCGCGAGCTCGGCGGCGGCGGTGAGGAGCGCGGTACGCGTGGCCCCGTCGGCGCGACCGGCCTCCCGCTGGAGCATCGCGATCGCGGCTCCCCAGGTGCCGCTCGCGGCGATCTGCACGAGCGGAGGCGAGCTCTCGTCCTCCGTCCAGGCGGACTCCTCGGCGGCCTCGGGCGTCGGCACGGCGGGGGTGGCCTTGCCGAACCTCGACTCGACCTCGGACAACGGCAGGTCCTCGGTGGCGTCGGCGGCGAAGTGCGCGAGCAGGTCCTCGCGGTTTGCCACGATCGTCGCGTTGGCCGGAAGGCCACGGGAGACGGGATCCGAGCTACCCCCGGCGACGGCGCGCATGTCGACGGACGCGGGCGCCGGGGCCTCCTCGGTCTGGGCGGGCTCCTCGGCGGCGAGGCGTTCGGCGTCGGCCCGCGCGGCCTCGGCCGCCACGCGCTTCTCCTCGGCCTCGCGAGCGAGCTCGGCGGCGAGCCATGCGTCGTCCGCGGCGCGCGCGGCTTCGGCGGCGAGACGCGCGTCCTCGGCCTTCGAGGCGGCCTCGGCGGCGGCGCGGGACTCTTCCGCCTGGCGGGCGGCCTCGGCGGCGACGCGGGCCTCCTCCGCCTCGCGGGCGGCGTCCGCGCTCACGCGCGCCTGTTCGGCGCGTTGCGCGGCGTCGTCCGCGGCGAACCAGTCGTCCTCGGCCTGACGCGCCGCTTCGGCCGCGACGCGCGTTTCTTCCGCCTTACGGGCGGTCTCGGCGGCGACCCGGGCCTCCTCGGCCTGGCGCGCGGCCTCCGCCGCGACGCGAGCCTCCTCGGCCTTCCGCGCGCTCTCCGCGGCGATCCGCGCTTCCTCGGCCTTCCTGGCGGCCTCCGCCGCGACGCGCGCCTCCTCGGCGAGGCGCATCTCCTCGGCCTTGCGGGCCTCCTCCGCGGCCTTCTTCTCGGCGGCGACACGGGCCTCGGCGGCCACGCGGGCCTCCTCCGCGGCCTGCTTCTCGGCGGCCACGCGGGCCTCCTCCGCGGCCTTCTTCTCGGCGGCGACGCGGGCCTCCTCCGCGGCCTTCTTCTCGGCGGCGACGCGGGCGTCCTCGGCCGTGTTCGCGGCAGGCGGCGTCACGGGCGGCGTGGCAGCCGGCGACGCGGGCGTACCCCAGTCGTCGGACCCCTGACTGAAGAAATCGTCCTCGAGCGCGCCAAAACCGGAATCAGCAGGAGGATTCTTCTTGGACATGGACGGGGAGCTCCTGGACACGATGGGGGACCCGCTACGTGCGGGTGGGCCTGTGGGTCATAGCATCCGGCGGGCCGGCCGGTCTACGGGGAGATCGGCAGGGCGGCGAGCACGTACTTCAAGTCGTCGTCGTCGAACGTGAAGCCTCCGCCGGCAAAGCCCGTGACGTACCCGTAGCGGGCGCCGAGCGCGACGTTGTCGAGCCCGCCTTCCAGGTACAGGTGCCGCCACGGGTAGACGCGCGCGGTGACCTGCACGTTCGGGTAGCCGTTCATCTTCGGCCAGGACCCGTAGGTGAAGTCGTACACGTCGGCGGAGAGCTGCACGCGGTCCCGCCAGAGGAGCAGATCGGCGCCGATGCCGCCGCTCGACTCCTTGACGCCGAAGCGGAGCACGAGGTCACGGAAGCGCTTCGCGAATTGGAAGGTGAACCGGTAGTCCGGCCTCGCGACGTATTCGCGGTAGGCCGTCCCGAGCGCGGGAACGCTCCGGTCCTCGTAGGAGATCGATCCCAGCGGGTGGCTCACGAGCTCCGCGACGTACCAATAATCCTCGCGCGGCATCAACCGGATGCCGACGATGTTGCGCGCGAGGCCGGCCACGGGGTTGCCTTCGAACGCGGCGTCGTTCGGGGTGGACCCGTAGAAGTAGTCGCCGCGGTAGTACACCTCGGTACGGATCTTCGACACGTCCCCGACGAGGTTCCCGACCGTCTCCACCGTCTCGTTGACCGAGGTGAGCGTCGCGTTGACGGAGTCGATCGTCGAGGGGTCGTTGACGAGGCGGCCGATGGTCCCCTCGCCCGAGTCGATCTTGACGGTGATGGACTCGAGGTTGGTCACCGCGCGGTCGAGGGTCTCGGTGGCGGTGCGGATGGCGGCCATCTCCTGCTCGACGCTCCCGCCGGTCGAGTCGACGACGCGCACGAGCGTCGCGGACACCTGGCGGAGGTTGTCGGCGATGGCGGCGAGATCGGCGCGGTTGTCCCCCGCGATGCCGCGGAGCTCGTCGGAGAGCAACCGGATGTTCTCGATGGTGACGTCGAGCTGCTCGCGCGTGTCGTCGTCCTCGACCACCGTCCGGAGCGCGCCGGTGATCGCCTTCACGTCCTCCGCGATGTCCGAGACCTGGGAGGTGACGGCGTCGAGATCCGCGCCGCTGGGGACCGTCCGCAGCTGGCCGCCCGGCTCGAGGAAGGTCGGGGCGGTGCCGGGCGTGACGCGCAGGAACTTGTCGCCGAGCATGCCCTCGCCCTTGAGCTCGGCGAAGCTGTCGACCGGCAGCTGGACGTTCCCGAGGACCGAGATGCGCACGCGGGCCGCGCCCCCGACGAGCTCGACCTCCTCCACGCTCCCGATCGGGACGCCCGCGATGCGCACCGGGGTGTCCTTGTAGATGCCCTCGGCGCTGCCGAAGTCGGCGAACAGCTCGTAGCCGCCGCCCACGTCGCCCGGGCGGTCGTCGGTACGCAGCACGCCCCAGACGGTCGCGGCGACGCAGAAGAGCGCGAGGAGGCCCACCAGGAATTCGTTCGACAGGCGTGACACGGCGCGAGCCTAAACCACCGGGAGCCCAGGGGCATCCCCGCCGGGCCCGTTGCGAGGGCCGCGCGATGCGCGTGGCCGTACCCGGGTTAGCTCCCCTCGGTGCTCTCCGCGCTGATCCTCTCCCTGTACTGGTCCGCGCCGGCGGACGCCGCCAGCTACGACCCGGCGCTGTCCTGGCGCACGCTCCACACCGAGCACTTCGCCATCACGTTCCACGACGGCGAGGACCAGCTCGCCGAGGAGATGGCGGTGTCCGCCGAGGCCGCGTGGGACACGCTCACCGTCGAGCTCGAGTACACGCCGAAGCGCCCCATCCAGATCGTGCTCGTCGACTGGACCGACTCGGCGAACGGCTACGCGACCGTCGTCCCGTCGAACACCATCGTGATCTTCGTGACCGCGCCCGAGGAGGACAGCACGCTGGGCCTCTACGAGGACTGGAACCACGCGATCGTCACCCACGAGCTCACCCACATCCTCCACATCGACACGGTGCGCGGGCTGCCGCGGGTGGCACGCTGGCTGATGGGGAGCCTGATCTCGACGCACCAGGTCTCGCCGGGCTGGATCGTGGAGGGCTACGCGACCTTCCAGGAGACCCGGCACACCGGCGCCGGCCGCGGTCGCAACGCGCAGGTCGACATGATCAAGCGGGCTGCGGTGCTCGAGGACCGCTTCCCCCCGCTCGGGAACATGGACGGCTACCAGGTCCTCCCGCCCGGGGGGAACCTCCGCTACCTCTTCGGCCAGGATCTCATCCAGTTCGTGGCGGACCGCTCCGGCGCCGAGAAGTGGACGGAGTGGGTGCAGAGCTACGGCGCGTCCATCCCCTACCTGCTCCCGGCGCGCAAGGTCTTCGGCGACAGCTTCGTCGGGCTCTACCGCGACTGGAAGGCCTCCATGAAGGCCCGCTACGCCGCCCAGGCTGCGCGCATCGAGGCCGAGGGGCTGACGACGTTCCGCTTCCTCACCGAGGAGGGCGAGAGCTGCGGCGTGCCCGCCTGGCGCCCCGACGGCGCCGTCCTCGCCTACTCGTGCACGAACCCGCGCACCGGCTCCCGCGTGATGACCGCCGATCCGGACGGCGGCCCGCCGGAGGTGATGGTCAAGGACAAGTACGCCCGCAACATCGCGTGGCGCTCCGACGGGGCCGCGTTCGCCTACAGCGCCACCCACACCGTCGATCTCTACAACTCCTACGAGGACGTGTACCTCTACGACATCGAGAAGAGCTCGTCCCGCGCCCTCACCCGCGGCGAGCGCGCCCGGGATCCCGCGTTCTCGCCCGACGGCGCGCGGATGCTCGTGGTCACCAACGGACGGCAGGACAACCAGCTCGCCGTCCTCACCGTCGACCAGCAGCTCCGCCCGCTCACGACGCTCACGGACCACACCCAGTTCGGCGCGCCCCGCTACTCGCCCGACGGGCGGCTGATCGCCGTCTCCGTGTGGCAGCAGGGGATGCGCGACCTGTGGCTCTACACGAGCGACGGCGTCCCCATGCGGCGGCTCACCGCCGACACCGCCCTCGATCGCGACCCCGTCTGGTCCCCCGACGGGCAGTGGCTCTACTTCACGTCCGACCGCTCCGGCGTGCCGTCGATCTACGCCCTGGAGATGGCCACCGAGCGCCTCTTCAAGGTGACGAACGTGCTCACCGGCGCGTACGGCCCCGCGCCCCACCCCGACGGAAAGCGCCTCGCCTTCCAGTACTTCGGAACCCGCGGCACCCGCATCGCGCTGATGGACCTGGATCCGACGACGTGGAAGGACCTCGGGCGGCTGCAGATCTTCCCGGGGCGCGCCGCGACCGGCCCCTCCGAGGTGGTGCCCGCCGGTAGCTCGAACGTTGTGGCGTCCGCACGGCCCCCCGATCCGATCGGGATGGGCGCACCGACGCAAGGGAGCCGGGAGGAAGGAGGTGAGGCCGTTTCCGAGGCGACCTACCCCGCCGCTACCGCCGAGCCCTACAACCCGCTCCCGACGCTGCTCCCGCCGCGGTTCTGGGTTCCCGGGGGCTACCTCACGAGCACGGGGGACTCGATCGGCGTCCTCGGCACGGCCGCGACCTACGGCTACGACGTGCTCCAGCACTTCTCCTACAGCGGCTACCTCACCTACCGCACCGACGCCGCCTTCCTCGGCGGGGGCGGCTCCTTCTCGGTGAACCGGTGGCGCCCGACGTTCAGCGTGGGCGGCAGCACCTCGGTGACCCCGTACGGGGACGTGCAGCTCCTCTCCCCGGGTCCGGAGGGCGGCGGCGCCACCCTCCCCGGCACGGAGAGCGCGTTGCAACGCTACTGGGACCGCCGGGTGCGCGGCTCCGCGCACGTCGGCTACCCCCTCGGCGAACGTACCAGCGTGGCGATGTACTACACCGGTACGCTCCGCACCCCGCTCGACCCCCTCCCCGCCGGGGCCTACATCCCCGCGCTCCCGACGCGCGGCTTCCTCTCGAGCGTGGGCGCCTCGTGGCGGTACGGCAAGGGCGAGTCCTACGCGTTGTCGATCTCCCCGGAGAAGGCCCGCAGCGTGGCGGTCTCGGCCGAGGTCACCTCGCGCTATCTCGGCAGCTACACCTTCGACGACGAGGGCACGCGCGTCCCCTTCGACCAGGTGCAGGCGACGGCGGAGTGGCGCGAGTACGTCACCAACCCGTTGGTGCCGAACCACGTCCTCGCGCTCAAGTTCGCGGGCGGCGCCTCGCTCGGGGACCGCTTCAAGTACGGGTCGTTCCGCCTCGGCGGCAGCTTCTCGGAGAACGGCATCACGGTCGTCCCGTCCGAGTGGCGCAGCCTCCGCGGCTACCACCCCGCCTCCGACTCGGGCGAATGGTACTGGCTCGCGTCGGGGGAATACCGGTTCCCCGTGTGGAACGTCGACCGCGGGGTCGGCACCTTTCCCCTGTTCGTCCGCAACGTGTCCGCCGCCGTGGTCGCCGACGCCGGCAACGCCTTCGACGACCTCGAGGGGGCCGCCATCGACGCGACCCTCGTGGGCGTCGGCGCGGAGGTCCGCCTGTACACGATCTGGGGCTACGGCATCGGGTTGACCACGCGCCTCGGCTACGCCGTCTCGCTGACGGGCAACGGCATCGCGCCCGGTGACCTGGACGGCTTCTACGCTACGTTGGGTTCGAGCTTCTGATGCTGCACCTCCTCCTCTCCGCCACGCTCCTCTCCGGCGCGGGCCTCGCCGCCCCCCCCACCTGGCCCGCCGCGATGGCCTCCGGTGACTGCGCCGAGGTCGTGCGCCTCCTGCCGGCCCCGACCGCGCCGGTGGAGCGCCTCGCCGCGGGCCGCTGCCTCGAGCGTCTCGATCAGGACGGGCGCGCCCTCGAGGTGCTCGTCGGGATCGACGGGCCGCTCGCGGCCTACGCCGGGCTCGTCCGCGCCCGCGCCTCGCTCGACCGCGGAGATCCCGTCGCCGCGGCCCAGGCGCTCGTCGGCGTGTCCCTCGCCGGCCCCGAGGACGACCTGTTGCGCGGCCGCGCGCTCGTGCTGGCTGGAAAGGGCCTGGACGCGCGCGACGGGCTGCGCGCCCTGCTCGAAGGCCCCGTCGCCGACGAGGCGCGCTGGTGGCTGGCCGAAGGGGCGCGCCAGCGGGGCGATCTCCCCGCCGCGATCGCGACGTGGCGCGCGATCTGGACGCGCCACCCCACGTCCGTGTGGTCGGGCCGCGCGGAGCAGGCGCTCCTCGCCGCAGGGGCGCCGGTCCCCAGCTACGCGGACGAGGGCGGGCGGGCGCTCGCGTCGGAGCGGGCGCGGTCCCTGCTCGCGCTCAAACAGGCCGACCTCGCGGTGCCCCTGCTCGACGGGGTGCACGCCACGACCCCGTTCGTGACGCAGTCCGAGCGCCTCTACATGGCGGACGCCCTCTTCGACGCCAAGCTCTACCCCCGCGCCGTGGACTGGTTCGGGCGGGCCGGCGCCTCCACGCTCTCCGCGCGGGCCGCCTTCGACGAGGCCCTCGCCACCGCGCGCGCCGGGGACTACCCCGGGGCCGCCACGCGGTACCGCGCGCTGATCGAGCGGTTTCCGGGCACGTCGCAAGCTGACGAGGCGCTCTTCAAGATCCCGTACATGGACTACGACGCCGGCCGCTTCGAGGAGGCCCGCGGCGGGTTCCGCGCCTACCTCGATGCCCGCCCCGACGGGAAGTTCGCCCGCGATGCCCGCTGGTTCCACGCGTGGGCGGCGTGGCGCCGGGGCGACACCGCGCAGGCGCTCGTCGGCTTCGACGAGGTGCTGAAGCACGACGCGGGCACCGAGCAGGACATCGCGGCGCGGTACTGGAAGGCGCGCGCGACCAGCGACGACGTCGCCCTCCGCGCCGTGCTCCGCGACGCCCCGAACTCCGGCTACGCGTGGTTCGCCGCGAACCGGCTCGGCGTGAAGTTCCCCCGGGCCGCGGCGCCCGAGCGTCCCGCCTTTCCCGCCGCCTTCGTCGCGAGCCACCCCTCGCTCGAAACCGGGCTCGTGCTCGCCCAGGCCGGCCTGCCCGACTGGGCACGACCGCTGTTGACCAGCGCCACGGCGGACGCCGCCGCGGGGGGCGCCGCCACCGCCATCCCGATGGCGTGGGCGCTCATCGACGCGGAGGACTACCCGGGCGCCCGGAAGCTCGCGTCGAAGTACTGCGCGAGCAGCCCCGCCGCGGCCGCCGCGTGCCTCCCTCGCCCGCACGCGGGCACGGTCGAGGCCCTCGCGGTCGAGCGCGGCCTCGATCCGCTGCTCCCCTACGCGATCATGAACGCCGAGAGCGGCCTCGACCCGTCGGTCACCTCGCCCGCCGGCGCCCGCGGCCTCATGCAGCTCATGCCGGCGCTCGCGACCCGGCTCGCGAAGGACACGCTCCCCGGCTTCGCGCCCGACGACCTCTACCTCGCGGGCGTGAACGCGCGCCTCGGGACGCTAGAGCTCTCCCTGCTCCAGGGCCGCTTCGGGGGGGCGAACACCCAGCCGTCGCTGCCGTTGGTCATCGCGGGCTACAACGGCGGCGGGGACGCCGTCGCGCGCTGGATGGGCACCTACGCGACCGCGCCCGAGGCCGATCGGTTCGCCGAGGATGTCTCCTTCACGGAGACCCGGCGCTACGTCCGGCGGGTGCTGGGCTTCCTGATGGCCTACCGCCGGGCCTACGGGGACCCGTAGGGGCGCCACCGGGCCCTTGGGCGTCGGGCCCGGGATCCGGCGGAACGAAGCTCTCGGTGACCGGCACGGTGGCGAGGGCGGCCGCGCGCAACGCCGCGGGAAAGCCGATCCCGGCGGCGTCCGCGGCGGCCTCGAGCTGGAGGAGCACCTCCCGGGACTCCGCCGTGCGGATGTCCGCCGATCCGGCGGCGCGCTTCACCGCCTCGTCGTCGGGGAGCGGCGCGTCGGGCGCGACGGCCCGCACCTCCTCCTGGAGGGATTCGAGGACCCGGCGCACGACGAACTGCGCCTGGGCCAGGAGCTGGGGAGATTCGACCGGGCGTGCTGCCGCCGGACCGCCGCCGCCCTTCGGGGTGCCGCCTGCCTTCTGCGCGGGACCGCCGCCGCCCTTCTGCGAGGCGCCGCGGTTCCGCTTCCCCTTGCCGCGGGCGGGGGGCGCCTTCCGCCCTCGACCGATGTCCACCGGGTCCGTCTCGGACACGAGCGTCAGGAGCTCGTCCGCCGAGAAGGCGCCGTTTCCGTCGGTGTCGACCTCCACGAACGACTTGCCGAGGTAACGAACGGCTTCGTATTCGGACTCCCGCACGCTCCCGTCCCCATCGGTGTCGAGCCGGGCGAGCGTGGGCGTCACGGCGTCCGCCTCCGACCACCGGGGCCCACACGCGAGGAGCCAGAGCAGCATCATTGGGCGTCCCAGTAGCCCTTGGCGCGGAGGGCATCCCGGAGCTCGGGCGGGAGGGCCACGGCCTCCTGGAGCTCGGAGGGCGTGAGCGTCCGGAGCTCGCGCACCAGCTCGGAGCGCAGCGCCACCTGCTCCGCCGCGTCGGTGCCCGCGGCGGCCTCGAAGGCGGGTCCGGGGAGTTGCGCGGCCTCCACCACGTCGGCGAGCACGTCGGACACGGCGGGCACGCCCGTGTAGGTGAGGCGCCCGCTCGCGCTGCGCACGGAGTACATCCGCGTGGCGTCGCCACCCTGCGTGAGGGCGCTCCGGCGCCCCTCGAAGGGCTCCCCACGGAGCGCGGGGACGAGGGAGATCCCCTTGACGCCGGCAGGCACGGTCGCGTTCACGAGCTCGAGCAGGGTCGGCATCAGGTCGACGAGCTCGACGACGGCGCCCACCTTCCGACCGCCCCCCTCCCCCGCGGGGAGCCGCACCATCAGCGGCACGTGGGTCACGTTGTCGTCGAGGGAGCAGCAGCGGTGGAACAGGCCGTCCTCGCCGAGGGCCTCCCCGTGATCCCCCATCACGACGATCACGGTGTCGTCGAGCCGCCCGCGGGCCTCGAGCCGCGCGAGCAGCAGGCCGAACTGGGTGTCGGCGTAGGACACGGCGCCGTCGTAGACGGAGCGGATGAGCGCCTCGTCGGCGGCGGACACCGTCGGCATCGGCTCCGGGGACGCCGCCACGCGCGCCGCGAACGCCGCCCGCCCCTCCTTCGAGCGCGGGCGGAGCATGCCCTTGGCGACCTCGTCGAGGATGTCGAAGGTCGGGTGCCAATGCCCGTCGAGCACGCGCTCGGTCCCGTTGAGGAGCTGTGCCTGCGACGGCGCGATCGGATGCTCCTTCGCGGAGATCAGGCCGTACGGCGTGGGCTTCAGGTAGGTGGGGTGGGCGTCGTAGCCGTGGAGGAAGAGGAACAGCGGCTTGGCGGCATCGGCGGCGTCGAGCCACGCGGTCGCCATCGGGAGCGTGTGCCACAAGGAGCCGAAGTCCACCGCCGTCTCGTAGCTGTCGAAGCCGCGCGTGGGGCCGATGGCCGGATCGAGATCCCCGCCCGCGACGCGCGCGCCGGTCTGGTAGCCGTAGGTGCCGAGCACCTCGGGCAGGGTGTACACGTCCTCGGGGATGGCCGGCGCCCGCCCGGTGCCGGCGATCTCGGACGGGTATCGACTCGTGAACATGCTCGCGTGGGACGGGCCCGTCGTCGTCGACTGGGCGTACGCCCGGGTGAACACCACGGCCTCCTGGGCGAACCGGTCCAGGTTCGGCGTGAGGCCGTCGGGGTTGCCGTAGGCGCCGACCCGATCCGCGCGGAACGTGTCCAGCGACACGAGGACGATGTCCGGCGGGCCGGCGGGTGCCGCGGGCGCGCATCCGACGAGCCCGGCCGCCAAGACCCACGCCCGGCGCGTCATCGGATCTCGATATCCCAGGGCAGCAGCACCAGCGGCACGCCCGGATGCTCGGCGAGGATGCGGGCGGTGTCCGGGAGCCGCGGGAGCAGGCGGAGCTCGGGGGCCACGTCGTCGGCGAACGCGCGGGCGATGCGGATCCACCGTGGCGACGGGATGCCGAGGCGCAGGTCGACGGTGGCCGGCGAGGTGACCCCGGCGAGGTGGGCGGCGCGCGCGATGCCGTCGTCGACCGTGCCGATGCGGTCGGCCAGGCCGAGCTCGACGGCCCGCCGCCCGGTCCACACGCGCCCGCGGGCGAGCGGCTCCACGGCGTCGTACGGGCGGCGGCGCCCGGCCGCCACGCGCTCCACGAAGGTGCGGTAGAAGCGCTGCAGGCCCGCGCGGAACCGCGCGCGTTGGACGG
>JAKFCH010000245.1:0-60921 GCA_036676765.1 Deltaproteobacteria bacterium | reverse complement strand
CGGCGCCGCGGCGAGCCGCTCGGCGGCGGCGGCGGCGGCCTCGCGGCACCCGGCGGCCGGATCGCGCACCGCGGCCCGCACCAGGGCGTCGAGCGCCGCGCGGTCCCCACTCGCGCCGAGGGCCTGGTAGGCCTCCTTGCGGACGAGGGTGTCGGCGTCGGCCGTGGCCGCGAGCAGGGCGGTCAGCGCGGCGACCGTGCCCGCGCGGCCGAGCGAGTGGGCCGCGAAGGCGCGCGCGGCGGGCTGCGGGCTCTGCCGGACCGCGGCGACGAGCGCCTCCTCCGACAAGGGGAGGCGCGCGAGGGCGTCCGTGAGCGCGCGGCGGAGCGCGGGGTCGGACTCCTTCGCGAGGCGCGCCGCGAGCGGGTCGAGCGCGGCGGGATCGTGCGCGAGCGTGCGGGCGGCCAGGATGCGGGCGCGCGGATCGGGGTCGTCGAGGCGCGCCAGCGCGCTCGCCGTGGCGGGGGCGAGCGCCGGGGCGGTCGCGAGCGCCGTCGGCGACGCAAGGTCGCTCGGTGACGCAGGCGCGTTCGGGGATGCAGGCGCGGGCGCCGGATCCGCGACCGCCGGTTGGGGCAGCACGAACACGAGGGCCAACGCGATCACGCCCGCGCGAAGGGCCTGGAGGGCGGCCGCGCCGCTCGGGGCGCGGCCGGTCCCGCCCGCGCGGACGCTTGCGGACCCGAGGAGGGGCGCGCGGGCGGACCGAGCGCGGAGCGCGAGCCCGGAAGGGCCTGACCCCGCCGCTCCCGCTTCGGGAGCGGGCGGGGGCGCGCCCGGATGAACGAGATCCACCGGGCGCGCTCCGATCACATCTTCTTCACGAGCGAGTTGATCGTGTTGAAGGTCGTCGTGACCTGGTGCTGGATGCGCAGGCCCTTCTTCTGGTGGTACTTGAGGAGATCCGACCAGATCGAGGTGATCTCGGCGCGCACCTGGTCGTAGCCGCGGGTCTCGATGAGCGACATCAGGTGGTTGACCGCGGGGGGCAGCTCGGCGTCGGCGTAGCTCTCGCTGATGCGGGTGACGGCCTCCATGAGCTGCTTGTGGAGCGGGTGCTCGGGCGGGATCGAGGGCTCGTCCTCCACCTCCATCTCGATGGGGAGGTGCTCGCCCGGGGTCGTGACGGGATCGCCCACGGGCTCGGCGGCCTCGGAGGTGTAGGTGATGGCGTCGGCCACCTGGATGTGGGCGGGCGCGGCCTCCTCGGTGTGCTCGAGCGGGGAGACCTCCACCACGGCCGCGGGCGCCGCCGCGGGGGGCTCGACGGGCGCGCGCGCGGGGAAGTCGAACGACAGGACGGGGGGCGGTGCGCTCCCGAGGGGGGAGAGCCCGCGCTCGGCGAGGAAGGGGGCCGGATCGCCGAACATCTCGGCGTAGTCGGCGAGGCGGAAGCCGCCCTTGATGGCGTTCGGACCGAGGTCGTTCTGGCTCTCGATCACCGTCGCGCGGCCGGACGTGGCCGGATCGAGGTGGACGGCGGGGGCGAGGATCGCGTCGACCTGGAGGCGGGCCGCGCCGATGTGGATCGCCTGGGAGCCCTGGATGCCGCGCGCGGTCAGGGGTCCGCCGGTGAAGCGCAGGACGGCCGCGTGGAGGCTGTCGGCCTTGACCGACCCGGCGATCTCGACGGTGCCGCCGGCACGGACGTTGGTGACGGTCGACGCGCCGGTGACCCCGATGTCGCCCCCGGCTTCGAGGCGCGCGCCCTCGGCATCCCCGTGGACGGCGACGTGCGCGCCCGCGGTCAGCGTTCCGACCCGGGCGTTGCCCGACACGGTGATGGAGCCGCCGGCCTTGACCTGCTCGGCGTGGGTGTCGCCCTGGATCGCGATGTCCCCCGCGGCGTGGAGGACGCCGCCCTCGACCGGCGCGTGGATCGTGATGGACCCGGCCGTGCTCACGATCCGGGTGAGCGTGCGCCCGAAGTTGGTGTGGAGGACGATGTCGCCCTCGTTCTCGATCACGACGCCGGCATCGGTGATCTGGAAGTTGACGCCTGCGGGCACGACGAAGGGCTGCGGCTTGTCCATGAAGAGCTGCCTCGGGAGGTTCCGCGCGGAGGCGCGGGTGGCCGGTATGCTATGGGCCGGGAGGCGCGGGCGTCAACATCACGGGGGGAACGTGCGGGCGCCGAGGCGACGAAGCCGCCGGGACGGGGGCGGTTCGGCGCTTACGGAACACTGCCACACCGGGCGCCCCCGACGGGGACGCCCGATAGTAGCGGCGCGGAACCGGATCCCCGACGGTCGGGATCCGGCGCCGGTCAGACGGCGGACTCGGCTTCCCGCTTGCCGTCGATGGGGCCCTCGGCTTCCTCCCCCTCGGGGAGCAGCGGCGGCAGCACGGTGGTGGGCCCGGCGATGGTGAAGGTCACCTTCTCTCCGTCGAGATCCGCCAGGACGCTCCCGCCCTTCATGAGCCGGCCGAAGAGGAGCTCGTCGGCCAGCGGCTTCTTCAGCTCGTCCTGGATGACGCGGCCCATCTCGCGCGCGCCGAACTCGGGCTTGTAGCCCTTCTCGCCGAGCCACGCGCGGAGCGTGGGGGTGATGTGCAGCGACACGTCGCGGGCGCCGAGCTGGGAGGAGAGCTCGAGCACGAACTTGTCGACGACCTTCAGCACGATGTCCTGCGAGAGCGGCCCGAACGCGATCATGCCGTCGAGCCGGTTGCGGAACTCGGGGGGGAAGGTGCGGTTCACCGCGTCGTCCACGCGACGGCCCTGGTCCGCGCGCTGGAAGCCCGGGCTCGGCCGCTGGCCCTCGCGCACGCCGGCGTTGGTCGTCATCACGACGATGACGTTCCGGAAGTCGGCCTTCTTGCCGTTGTTGTCGGTCAGGGTCGCGTGGTCCATCACCTGCAACAGGATGTTGTAGATGTCGGGGTGCGCCTTCTCGATCTCGTCGAGCACGAGCACCGCGTACGGCGTGCGGCCGACCGCGCCCGTGAGGAGCCCCTCCTGCTCGAAACCGACGTACCCCGGGGGGGCGCCGATGAGCCGGCTGACCGTGTGCTTCTCCATGTATTCGGACATGTCGAAGCGCAGGAACGCGACGCCGAGCACCTCGGCGAGCTGCTTGGCGAGCTCGGTCTTGCCGACGCCGGTGGGCCCGGAGAACAGGAACGAGCCGACGGGTTTGTTCGGGGCGCCGAGACCGGCACGGTTGAGCTTGATGGTCTGCGTGACCGCGGCGATGGCCTCGTCCTGGCCGAAAATCCGCGCGCGGAGGAGCTCCGGCAGCTTCGAGAGGCTCATCTGCTCCTCGTTGCTCACCGTGCGAGGCGGGACCCGCGCCATGCGCGCGACCACGGCCTCGACCTCGGGCACGCCCACGACCGAGCCCGGGTTGTGCAGGCGGGCGGCGGCGCCGGCCTCGTCGATCACGTCGACCGCCTTGTCCGGGAGGTGGCGATCGTTGATGTGCCGGGCGGAGAGGCGCGCGGCGGCGTCGATGGCGTCGTCCGAGTAGGTGATGCCGTGGTGGCTCTCGAACTGCTTGCGGAGCCCGTGCAGGATGAGGATGCACTCGTCGACCGAGGGCTCCGGCACGTCGATGGTCTGGAACCGGCGGGCGAGCGCGCGATCCCGGCCGAAGGCGGCGCGGTACTCCGAGTGGGTCGTCGAGCCGATGCACCGGAGCTCGCCGGAGGCGAGGGCGGGCTTGAGCAGGTTCGACGCGTCCATCGAGCCGCCCTGGGTGGCGCCGGCGCCGATGATCGTGTGGATCTCGTCGATGAAGAGGATCGACTTCGGCTTCTCGTCGAGGGACTTCAGCACGGCCTTGAGGCGCTCCTCGAAGTCACCGCGGTAGCGCGTGCCGGCGATGAGCGCGCCCATGTCGAGCGCGTAGAGCCGGCTCCCCTTGAGGAGGTCGGGGACGTTGCCCTCGTGGATGCGACGGGCGAGGCCCTCGACGATGGCGGTCTTGCCGACGCCGGGATCCCCGAGGAAGAGCGGGTTGTTCTTCCGGCGACGGGCGAGGATCTGGAGCGTGCGTTCGAGCTCGGCGTCGCGACCGACGAGCGGATCGATCTTGCCCGCGGCGGCGCGCGCGACGAGATCCACGCAGTAGTTCGAGAGGGGATCGTTGGCCGAGCTGGCGGAGGACGAATCGCTCTCGGAGCTGCCGGACGACGCCGAGACCTTCTTCTGGGGGGTCTTGCGGACGCCGTGGGCGATGTAGGCGGTCACGTCGAGCTTGGTGATCTGCTGGGTCTCCAGCATGTGGACCGCGTGGCTGTCGTGCTCGGAGTACATCGCGACGAGGAGGTTGCCGCCGGTGACCTCGGTCTTCCCGGATGACTGCACGTGGTGCACGGCGCGCTGGAGGACGCGGGTGAACGCGGCGGTCTGCGTGGGCTCGTAGTCCTCGGCCTCGTCTTCGGGGAGCTTCTCCATCTTCTCGAAGAAGGCGTCGAGCTCCTGCTCGAGCTTCTTCAGGTCGGCGCCGCAGGCCTCGAGGCACTCGGCGGTGGTGGGGTCGGTCAACAGCGCGTACAGCACGTGCTCGAGGGTAAGCAGCTCGTGCCGCTTCTCACGGGCCACCTCCATGGCGAGGGAGAGGGCGATGGTGAGTTCGCGGGAAAGCGTCATGTATCCTTCACTCCGGTTCGGTCGTCACGAGGAGCGGATACCCACGGTCGCGCGCACGGTCCATCGCAAGCTGGGCTTTCGTTTCCGCAATCTCTCGCGTATAGACACCTGCCACGCCCTTTCCACTCCGATGAACGGAAAGCATGATTCGGGTCGCCTCGACGCGAGTACGTCGGAACACGACGGACAACACCTCGATGACGAACTCCATCGTCGTGTAGTCGTCGTTGTGGAAGAGTACCTTGTACATCCGCGGCTTTTCAACCCGCGTCTTGACGTCCACGTCGGGGGCGATGCGTGTGCCGCCGTCGTCGTCGTGCTTCTTCTCGGGGCCGGCCCTGTACCGGAGCATGCGCAAGCTCCACGGTGATCCGATCCTGCAAAGGGCCGCTCGCGTGACGCACACGCGGCGGCCCTCTGGGGTCGATTGGAGAGATTTGGAGAAATTGGAGCGGGTGATGGGATTCGAACCCACGACACCGAGCTTGGGAAGCTCGTGCTCTACCAACTGAGCTACACCCGCAGTCGCGGTGGCATGTATACCCGGTGTCTCGACTCGGCAAGGGCGCGGACGCGCTCGCCGAGGTGACGGGTGGACTTCCGACGGCAGCGCCTTTATCAGGGGGGCGTGAAGGGCACCGAAGGGACGGCGCAAACACCGGAACGGCGCCCCGGGGCACGTCCGCGTCGGTGGCGACTGTTCATGGTGCCGCTCGCCCTGGCGGGCGTGGGGCTCACCATCCTCCAGTCCGACCTGGTCACGCGGGTCGCGGCCCGGGCCCTCGAAGGGGCGGTCGAGGCCGCGATCGGCGAGCAGGTAACCATCGGTCGTATCGAGGTCGGCTACCTCCCGCTCATGGTCGAGCTCCAGGGCGTCGTGGTGACCCACCCGCCCACCGGAGAGACGATCGCCGCGGTGGCCGCCGTGCGGGTGGACCCCGGGTTCGTCGGGTACCGGCCGGTCCTGCGCACGCTGACGATCGACGCGCCGCGCGTGGCCCTCCACGTCGATCCGGACGGCCTCCGCGAGCTCCGGGGGCTCCCGAAGGGAGGGGGCGGTCCGAAGGCGACGCGGTTCCCATGGGAGTCGCTGGTCATCCGGGACGGCCGGTTCACGCTAGACACCCCGGACGGCCGCGTGGTGGTGGACGGCATCGATGCGCGGCCCGGCGCGGCGTCCCGGGTGACCGATCTGCACGTCGCCTCCGTAGACCTCCGCTTCGGCAAGATCGCCCAGCGCGCCGTCGACCTCTCGTTCCCGGGCCTCCTCCTCGGCCCCGATCGCCTGATGGTCCCGGCGATCGACGTCCGGTTCGACGCGCTCTCGCTCGACGGGTCCTTGTCCGTGGTCCAGGGTGGCCCGATGGCGGGCGATCTCTCGCTGCACGTCGACCTCGGCCGCCTGACCGGGACCGGCCCGCCGGAGGCTGGGTACGTCGAGGGGCGGATCGACGTCGACGCGGGGCTCGGCGGCACGACGGGCGCCCCGGAGGCCGGCGGCGCCGTGGCGATCGAGGGGCTGGTCATCTGGCGGCCCGGTACGACCGGCCTCCACGCCACCCGCATCGGGGATGCCCACGGGCCCTGGCGGTTCGTGGCCGGCGATCCCGCGGCGGTCGAGGTCGGCCCCCTGGAGATGGCGTGGGGGGAGGGCACGCTGCGGATCGACGCGCGCGTGGAGCCCGCCACCGGCGTGATCAGCGGTGGGGTGCAGGCCGAGAGCGTGCGCCTCGCGCGGATCCTCCAGGCGGCCGGCGTCGCGCCGACCCCGTGGGTGGACTTCACCGCCGACCTCGAGACCCACGTGACCGGCACCATCGAGCCCTTCCGCCTCGACGGGCCGTTCGAGGTGAACATCGCCGGCTTCGAGGTCCATGACGGGCCGGTGGACGGCCCCTCCGACACCCTCCTCGCCGTCCCCGCGGGCACCGTGGTCGGGGTTCTCGCGGTGGACGGCAGCCACCTCGTCCTCGACGCGAAGGTCGAGGCCGGCCCGAGCCGCGGACGCGCGCTCGCCGACATCGGCTTCGCCGCCCACGGGCCGCTCGGGGTGGACGTCGACTTCCCCGCGCTGAACCTCGCGCAGCTGCGGCCGCTCGGGACGGCCGGGCTCGGCGGCCGCGCGGAGCTGCACGGATGGATCGGCGGGCGCTACGACCAGCCGATGTCGGCCGAGGCCACCCTCGTCGTCGACGACGCCGTGGTGCTCGACCTCCCCATCGCCGATCGCCTCACGGCCACCCTCGACAGCAGCGATCTGCGCCGTCTCCACTTCACCGACATCCGCGCGCGGCTCGGGGAGACCGACTACCAGGGCGACTTCGAGATCGCCTTCACCGACCCGATGTACATCGACACCCAGGTGTACGTGGGCGCCGGGCACGTGCGGGATCTCGCCGGCATCTTCGTCGACGTGGGGCCGATGGACGGCATCGTCGCGGGCACCGCGGTGCTCTCCGGCGAGCCCTACCACCTCGACGGGGACATCGCGCTCCAGCTCCGCGACGTCGATCTCTACGGGGAGCGGTTCCCGATCGGGCACGCCACCGCCTGGATGGACGACGGGGAGTTCACGCTCGACGAGCTCGTGCTCGCGCGCGGGGACGAGTCGGTGCTCGCCCGGGGGTCCGTCGCCCGCGGCTTCGTGCTGAACATGGACCTGCTCACCGACGGCCTCGCCATCGAGCGGCTCGACCACGTGGCCCCCCTGGGGGTACCCCTCACCGGGAGCGTCGCGCTCGACGCGCAGATCGGGGGCACCCTCTTCGATCCCGCGCCGCGCGGGCGGCTCTCCGCGACGCGCACCTTCTACGACGGCACGCGGCTCGCCGACACCCGCCTCGCGTTCTCGTCCGAGGAGGGGGTGCTGAGCTGGTCGGGCGGGATCCTCGGGGATGCGCTCCGGACCCGCGGGAGCCTCGGGATGTGGGGCGAGCAACCCTACGATGTCCAGGCGACCCTCGACGGGTTCCCCGTCCACCTGTTCTACCCGCGGGGCCAGGACGGGAGCCCCGTGGAGGCGCGGGTCTCGGGGGATCTCTCGCTCGCCGGCCGGTTCGGGGACGATCCCACGCCCGTGGACGTGGAGGGGCACCTCGACCGGGTGGAGGCGCGCTGGGGGGGGCACACGCTCGAAGCGCCCGAGCCGTGGGTGTTCGCGGTGCACGGGAAGAGCATGCAGGTGCCCCGCCTGCGCCTCCTCGGGAACGACGGTACGGAGCTCACCTTCGAGGGGTACACGACGGGAAGGGGGCAGCTCGCGTTCCGCGGCGGGGGCGAGGTCAACCTGGACCTCGCGCGGGCGTTCGTGCCGGAGCTGGAGCTCGCCCAGGGGATGGCCGAGGTCGAAGTGGACATCGAGCTCGACCGCGACGGGCTCCCGCGGGTGGAGATCGGCGCCACCTTCGAGGAGGCCACGATGCGCTCGGGGTACTTCCCGGCCGACTTCGAGGCCCTGTCCGCGACGATCGAGGCCACGTCGGACCGCTACGTCATCCGCGATGTCACGGCCGAGGTCGGCGGCGGCACGTTCCGGAGCGGGGAGAGCGTCATCGACGCCGAGGGGTGGACCCCGCTCCGCTACCAGCTCGAGGGCGAGCTCGAGGACGCGCGGGTCGCCTACCTCGACTACCTGCCGCCCATCGTCGGGGATGCCTCGCTCCGGTTCGACGGGCCGGTCGACGACCTCCTCCTCTCCGGGCACATCCACATCGACGAGATGGAGTTCCGCGAGCGCATCGACTGGGAGGCGATGGTGCTGTCGTTGCGGGAGGAGCGGCTCACCGGGAGCGCGCCGGTCGAGGGCGCGCGGTACTTCAGCCTCGACCTCGAGGTGAAGGCCGACGACACCGTGCGGCTGCGCAACAACGTGGCCGACGCCGACGCGAGCGCCGATCTGCGCATCGTCGGGGACACGTCGCGGCCGGGCATGGTGGGCGAGATCCTCGTCGACGCGGGCGGCGAGGTGTACCTGCACGAGCGCGAGTTCGAGGTGACCCGGGGCGAGCTCCGCTACGTGGACCCCTACACCTTCGACCCCGATCTCGACATCCTCCTCGAGACCGACGTGCGCAGCCACGAGCAGGACTACCACGTGACCTACGGGGTCACCGGGCCGTTCTCCGACTGGCGCACCAACACGGCGTCCGACCCCTACCTGGCGCAGGCGGACGTGAACGCGCTGCTCCTGTTCGGCGTGACCCGCGAGGAGCTCGAGCGCTACGGCGGGCTCGGCACCGCCCTCGTCGCCGAGACGAGCGACCTCTTGCTCGCCCAGACCGCCATCTCCCGCGCGAACCTCTTCATCATCGACCGCTGGAGCCTCGTGAGCGGGGTCTCGGAGCGCGGCTCCAACGCGGTGACCAGCGACCTCCGGCTCGTCGCCGAGAAGCAGGTGGGCGACTACGACATCACCGTCGAGAAGGCCTTCGGGGTGAACCTCGCGAGCGACTGGTACGCGTCGGTGGAGCGGCGCATCGCCGAGCGCCTCTACGCGACCGCGTACGTGGCGACGCGCCAGGAGGGGCGCTCGCTCCCGATCGGGGCCGCCTACGGTGCGGAGTTCAAGCTGCGGTGGGAGCTCGACTAGCCGCCGTCGAGCGCGGGAAGTGGAGCGCCGAGGCGTCGTGACCCGCGGGGGGCCGGGGGGAGCAGACGGGCGCGTTATGCCTCCGGCCGGCATGCGAGCCCCCCCCGCGATGCGCGGCATCGCCGCGATGATGACGCGCGCCGCCCGGACGGGCGCGGTGTGCGCGGTCGCGTGGGCGCCGTCGGCATGGGCGCAGGCGCCGGTCGAGGCGGTGCCCGACACGGGTGCACCGCCGCCCGTCGAGGAGCGGATGGGCGAGCCGGTCGAGGAGCCGCTCCCGGAGGCGCCGGTCGACGGGGAGCTCCCGGCCGCCGTCCGCTACACCGGGCGCGTCGTCGCGCTCCGTTCGCTCGTCGCCCCCGGCGGAGGCCTCCCCGCCGAGAGCCTCGAGCCCCTGCTCCGCGTGCAGCAGGACACCCTCTACGATCCGCAGGCCGTCCGGCAGGACATCGCGGTGCTGCACCGCGTGCTCGACTTCGCGCGGGTCGAGGTGGACGTCGAGGACTGGGTCGCCTTCGACGCCGACGGCCAGCCGGTGCCCGCCGTGAAGGTCGAGTACCGCGTGTACCCGCCGCCCCGGCTCGCCGAGGTGCACATCCGGGGGGCGCGCGCGTTGTCGCGCCGGGAGCTGCTCGGCGTCGTCGGGCGGGAGCCGGGCGATCCGTTCTTCCCCGAGGACCGCGAGCGCGCGCGGATCGCGGTCGAGGCCGCCTATGTCGCCCTCGGCTACCCGAACGCCACCGCCGACGTGACCACCACCACCGACGTGGACGGCCGGGTGTCCCTCGATCTCGCCGTGGTCGAGGGCGCGCCCCATCGGGTGACGGCCGTGCGGATCCGGGACGGCGGGGCGCTCACTCCGTCCCGCGTGCGCTGGATGCTCGGGCGTGCCGGGCTCGGCAAGGGCCGGCCGTGGACGGACGCCGCGCTGCGCGATGCGAGGGAGTCGCTCACCGCGGCCCTGCGGGCGAAGGGGTACTACGAGGGCCGTGTGGTGGTGCAGGTGGATCCCGAGGCCTCCGGCGGCGCCCGGCTCGTCGTGCTCGTCGACCCGCGGCGCCGCTGGGCGATCGACCGGGACGGGACGGGGCTCCCCCCGAAGGCGCGGATCGTGAGCCAGCTCGAGCTGCGCGAGGGCCCGCGGCTCTCCCGTCGGTACGGCGAGGAGGCGGGTCGGACGCTCACGGAGGCCCTCCGGCGCGCGAGCCACCTCCAGGCGCGGGTGGACGTGGCGGTGGAGGAGTCCGAATCGCGCGTGATGCTGCGGGTGACCGGGGCGGCCGGGCCCCGCCATCGCCTCGGCACGGCCGAATTCGAAGGAGACCCCCAGTACACCGACCGCTACCTCACCGGGGCGCTGAAGGAGGCGAGCCCCGACCTCATCGGGCGCGGGCGCATCTCCCCGGAGGCGGTCGACGAGGCGCTCGAGGTGCTCCAGGAGTTCTACCGATCCCAGGGGTACCTCTCCGCGGAGCTCACGCGCGTGGCGTTCGAGCCGCGGGCGGCCGCCGGGCGGCGCCGCTCGCGGGTGGTGCCGGTGGACATCGCGGTGCGGGTCGACGCCGGGCCGCGCACGGTGCTCGGGCACTACGAGGTCCAGGGCGAGGGGGTGGCCGAGTCGGGGGTGGACGTGGACGAGCTCTTCGACGAGCTCGTCGGCGAGCCGCTGAACCCCGCGGAGGTGGAGGCACGGAGCCGCCGCCTCGTCGAGGCGCTCAACGAGAAGGGGTACCTCGCGGCCGACGCGCGCGCGTCCACGGTCGTCTCGGAGGACGGGAGCACGGCCGACGTGCAGGTGATCGTCACGACGGGCCCGATGGTCTACCTCCGCTCCGTCATCCTGCGCGGCCACCGGCGGACCCGTCGCTCGGTGATCGAGCGCGAGATCGACCTGCGCGCCGGCGATCCGCTCGCCCCGTCGCGCGTGGCCGCGATCCGGCGGCGTCTCTACGAGCTCGACCTGTTCTCCCGCGTGTCGGCGGAGCTCGTCGGCGACGAGGATCGGGTCAAGGACCTCATCGTCGAGGTGGAGGAGCGCCCCAACCTGCACGCCGAGGTGGGCGGCGGCGTCGCGACCGACCTCGGCGTGAAGCTGTTCGCCCGCGGCGGTCATCGCAACCTCTTCGGGCTCGGGCACCGCTTCACCCTGCTCGGTCAGGCCGGCGTGGGCTGGGTGGGCGATGGGTGGGCCCTCGACCTGCTCACACCGGAGTGGAAGGCCGCAGCGCGCTACGAGGCGCCGAACATCCCGGCGCGCGGCGAGCGGGTGGCGCTGGACGTGACCTTCAACGAGCAGCAGCAGGAGCCGAGCTACCGGCTCGAGCGCTCGGGCGGCGGGCTCGGGGTGCTCCTCCAGCTCGGTGAGAAGGGGACCGCCGAGCTCGCCTACCGGGTGCAGTTCCGGCGGCTGCTCGACGTGGACCCGGGGGCCATCGTGCCGGGCGACCCCTGGCTCGACGAGCTCGGGCTGTCCGCCCTCGACGACCCCTCGCCGGTCCTACCGAGCGCCGTGCGGCCCCAGTCGGGCCTCGACCTGTCCTTCGTGCTCGATCTGCGCGACGACCCGTTCAACCCCACGCGCGGCGGCGTCGGGAGCCTGCTCGTGAACGTGACGGACGAGGTGCTCTCCGATCTCACCTACCTTCGCGCCGAGGCGAGCTGGGCGTGGTGGGCGCCGATCGGCGGGTTCGGGCTCCAGGGGCGCGTGCGCGGCGGGGCGGCGTGGGTGCCGGGCGGCGAGTCCACCCTCCCGTTGGAGGAGCGCTTCCGCCTCGGCGGCGGGGCCAGCCTCCGCGGCTTCGCCCTCGACGACGTCGGGCCCGCCAACGAGGTGGCGCGCGAACACATCGACTTCAACGACGGCCTCGCGCCCATCGTGGCGTACGGGGGCCGCGACGCCGCCTCGCGGTGGGTGCCGACCGGGGGAGACGCCATGGCCCTCGGCAGCCTCGAATTCCGCGTGCCCTTCGAGCGCATCGGCCTCAAGAAGTGGGCCGGCACCCAGCTTGCGCTCTTCGCGGACGTCGGCAACGTCTGGTTCCTCGAGCCCGACGTGACCGACTCGATGGCGCGCGGGCTCGACCCCGCCCTCCGATGGTCGGTCGGCTTCGGGTTCCGCCGGGCCACGGTCATCGGGCCGATCCAGGTCGACGTGGGGTTCAACCCCGCGCGCCTGGCCGACCGGGACGAGGACCTCGTGCGCCTGCACGTCTCGCTGGGGGCCTTGTGAGCGACACGCCGCCGCCGAGCCGGGCCCTACGGTGGGGCGCCCTCGGGATCGGGCTCGCGCTCGTGGCGGTGCTCGCGCCGGTGCTCGTGGACCCGACCGCGCGGGTGGTCGGGTCGTCGTCGGTCGACGGCTTCGGCACCCAGTGGTTCTTCTGGTTCGCCGGCGAGGTCCTGGCGGGCCGACAACCGGCCGGGGTCACGGACCTGCTCTTCTTCCCGTGGGGGAAGGACGTCTACGCCCACACCGGCGGCAACCTCGTGGATGCCTGGCTCGCGACGCCGCTCCGCCTCGCCCTCGGTCCGGCGCTCGGCTTCGACGCGTGGGTCGCGGTCGTGCTCCTCACCAACGCGTGGGCGGGCGCGCGCCTCGCCGCCGCGTTCGGGGCCCCGCCGGGGTGGCGCTGGACGGCGGGGATCGCGCTGATCCTCAACCCCTATGTCCTCGGTGAGCTCGATCTCGGGCGGGTGACCCAGGCGTGGCTGGCCCCCGCCGGGTTCGCGCTCGCGGGGCTGGTGACCATGCGCACGGCGCGCGAGGCGGCGCTCGCGGGGCTCTCGCTCGCGCTGACCGCGCTCGTCTACTGGTACTACGGCCTCCTGCTCGCGACGGTCGCGGTGCTCCTGGCCGGCTGGCGCCTCCTCCTCGGGCCCGCGCGCCCGAACGCCCTCGGCACGAACGCGCTCGCGGCGCTCGTGGCGGTGCTCGTCGCGCTCCCGTTCGCGGTGCCGATGTTGACCGCCCTCGACGCGGGCACCGTGCCGGGGCTCCTCGCCATCGACGGCACCGGCGCGCTCGCGCCCCTCGCGCTGCGCACGGTCGAGGGGGATGCCCAGGGCGTCTACGTGATCGCGCCGCTGCTCGGGGCGGCCGGCTCGCTGCTCGAGGAGGGGGGCCTCCGCTTCAACGCCGGCATCCCCGCGCTCTTCCGTGTGCACCTCGCCGTCGCGGCGCTCGGCCTCGGCGTGCTCCTCGCCTCGGGTGGCGTCTCGGGCGCGGCGCGGCGGTGGGGGTGGGTCGCCGGCGCGCTGCTGCTCGCGCTCGTCGTCGCGAGTGGGCCGGTGTTCGTGCTCGGGGACCGGTTGATCCCGAACCGGACCTGGATCGCGCTCGTGACGGAGCTCGACGTGCTCCGACGCTGGTGGTGGCCCGGTCGCGCGGTGTTCCTGTTCCACCTGCTCGTCGCGGGGCTCGTGCCCGTGCTGCTCCACGCCCTCCCGCGCCGCCTCGGTATCCCCGCCGGCGGGGTGCTCCTTCTCGTGGTGGTGGGGCTTCTTCGGCGGGAGGCCCTCCTCCCACTCTCCGCCTGGGACGCTACCGTGCCGCCCTCCCTCCGGTGCCTCGCGGCCGCGCCGCCGGGTGCGGTCATCGACGTGCCGTTGCTCGTGGACCAGAAGAACCTCTGGTTCCAGACCGTGCACGAGAAGCCGCTCCTCGGCGGGATGTTGCTCAAGAAGGCCGCCTTCGTGCCGGAACAGTTCACCGAGCTGCGCGCGACCGACCCGCTGCTCGCGGCGATCGAGCGCATCGGGGACCGGCAGTACACGCGGGAGACCACCCCGGCGGCCCCGGAGGCGCGCAAAGCACTCGCCGCGTATGGCTACCAGTACGTCGTGGCGCGGATCGACGCGTTCTGGCGGCCGCGCGCGGATGACGACGGAACGGTGACCCTGGTGTCGGAGTGGTCGCGACCCCGCCGTCAGCTCCTCGCCCTGCTCGGCGCCCCCGCGTTCGAGGACCACGCACTCGCGATCTGGACGCTCGACGGCACGCCGCTCGCGTGCGGGCCCGATGGCGGAGGGCGGGACGGTCGCTAGCTTGGGCGAGAGCGAGGTCCGATGTTTGGACGGCGATTCCCGCTTTTCCGCCTCTTCGGGTTCCAGGTTCGGGCCGACGCCGGGTGGCTCGTCATCGCGTTGTTCGTGGCGTGGAGCCTCGCTCTCGGCGCCTTTCCCGCCATCGTTCCCGGCCTGGGCGGCGAGGTGTACTGGGTGATGGGGGTGGTCGGCGCGCTGGCGTTGTTCGCGTCCATTCTGCTGCACGAGGTCTCGCATGCCGCGGTGGCGCGGTCCCACGGCCTGGAGACGCGGTTCATCACCTTGTGGCTCTTCGGCGGGGTCGCGGAGACCATGTCCGAGCCGCCGAGCGCGTCGGTCGAGCTTCGGGTGGCCATCGCCGGGCCGCTCTGCAGCTTCGTGCTCGCCGGGGCATCCCTGCTGATCGGGGTGGGGCTCGACCTGGTCGGCTCACCGTTGGCCGTGTCGGCGGTCTTCGTCTACCTCGGCTGGATGAACCTCGTCCTGGCCGTGTTCAACCTGCTGCCGGGGTTCCCGCTCGACGGGGGGCGGGTGCTTCGCGCCCTCCTCTGGCGGTCGAGCGGCGACCTCTACTCCGCCACCCGCACGGCCTCTCGCGTCGGCCAGGGCATCGGCCTGCTGTTGATGTTCGCGGGCGTCCTCTTCGGGTTCGGCGGCAACCTCATCGGCGGGCTCTGGTGGATCCTCATCGGCTCCTTCCTCCGGCGCGCCGCCGTGAGCTCCCTCCAGCAGCTCGACATCCAGCGCGTGCTCGAGGGGGTGCCGGTCCACCGCATCATGGACCGCGCGCCGCTCGTGGTGTCGCCGGCCACGACCCTCGACCGCTTCGTCGAGGACTACGCCTACACGCGCGGACGCATGCGCTTTCCGGTCGCCGTCACCGGCGAGCTCGTCGGCTATGTCGATGTGGCCGACGTGCGCGCCGTGCCTCGGGACGAGTGGCCCGGCCGGACCGTGCAGAGCGTCGCCCACGGGCCCTCCGCGAGCACGGTGATCGATCCCGACGCGAATGGCGCCGAAGCGCTCCGCCGGATGCAGGAGGCGGACGCTACCAGCCTCCTCGTCGCGAGCGACGGACGGCTCGAGGGCGTGGTGACCCTCGACGACCTCGTGCGCGTCCTCGGGGTCAAGAGCACGCTCGAGGGCGGCGCCCGCCTCGCGGCGCTCCGGGCGACGGAGCTGCGGCGCTGAGGTAGTCGTGAACGAAGAAGGGGCGCGATTTTCATCGCGCCCCTTCCGATTCGAGGCGCGATTGCTCGCGCCCCTATCCGTCACAGGCTCCAGACGCTCCCGGGGCCGCCGAAGGCGCCCTGGTCGTTGCGGGTGCCATCTTCGTCGTTGTAGGCCCCGGCCGGATTCCCCGCGTTGATGGAGGTCGAGTCGCTCCGCAACGAGAAGAGGTCGTTGTAGGGGTTCCCGTCGCAGGAGGCCGCCGTGAAGTTGCCGCCGCTCGACAGCGCGCCCGTGCCCGCCGCCAGCGTGCCACCGTAGGCCGAGCCCGGGGTGTTGTACACGTTGTTGTAGTCCTGGGTGCCGGTGCCGCCCGCGCCGTAGACGGCGTACACCGCGTCGCTCGCCTGCACGATGGAGTTGTACAGGTTGAACGTGGTGGAGGTGCCGATGTACGCCTGCGAGCCGCGGGTGGTCCCGGAGACGCTGGACGTGTTGCCGTAGAACACCGTGTTGGTGAACGTGGCGGTGCCGGAGGTCTCGGTGAAGAGACCGCCGCCGTCCGTGTCGGCGACGTTGCAGTGCACGATGGCGTTGGTGAAGCTGGCGGACGCGCTGGAGAGGTTGACACCGCCACCGTCGGTGGCCGTGTTCACGCTGACGTAGCCCTCGGCAAAGCTGAAGCTGGTCTCGCCCTCGGCGAAGATGCCGCCGCCCTGGTCGGCGTAGTTGCCCTCGATCATCGTGTTCTCGAACTCCGCGTTGGAGTTCTCGAGGTAGACGCCGCCGCCGAAGCTGTACATCCAGTACTGGGTGTACTCCGCCACCGCGGTCTGCTCGAAGCTGGGGAGCACGTTGTCGCGGACGATCAGGTCGTAGAAGACCGGGTCGTCCCCGCTCACGTAGATGCCGCCGCCGCGGTACTCGTAGGACGTGACCGTACAGGTCGTGCGACCCGAGTGGGACGCGGACGAGTCGGCGCAAGTGGTGGAGGTCTCCGTGGAGGCGTAGGCCCCGGTGCCACCGGTGATGGTGAAGCCGTGCAGGGTCGCCGTGGCGTTGGTGCCCGAGGCCACCGTGACGGTGGCGCCGCAGGAGGTCGGGTTCGAGGTGCCGCAGGTCGACAGGTTGGCGTCGATCGTGGTGAGATCCTGGCCCTCCACGCCCCACACGTCGATCGACTTGCCGTCGAGGTCGATCTGCTCGAGGTAGGAGCCCCCGAAGGCGACCACGCACAGGTTCGCGTTGTCGATCGCGTCCTGCAGGCTGTCGAACGGGCTGTCGATCGCGCCGGTGCCGGACGCGGAGCCGGTGATCGGGTCGGCCACGACGGGCTCGGCGCCGTTCGTGTCGTCGCAGTCGTA
The DNA here is from genome assembly GCA_036676765.1 of Deltaproteobacteria bacterium. Lineage (GTDB taxonomy): Bacteria > Myxococcota_A > UBA796 > UBA796 > SXON01 > CAJBVW01. The sequence continues at coordinate 44,162 of JAKFCH010000245.1, read as the reverse complement.
GTCGTTGTCGATGTACCCGGAGGGCATCCCGCACTCGGAGACGGTGGCGGAGGCATCCCCGAAGCCGTCGGTGTCGGCGTCGGCGTAGTAGGTGTCGCCGTCGACGGGGCTGTTGTCGACCGTGCCGTCACAGTCGTTGTCGAGGCTGTCGCAGATCTCGTCGGCGCCCGGGTAGGAGATGGCGCTGGTGTCGAGGCAGTCGGTGCTGTCGGCGACGTAGCCCGTGGGCGCCGAGCACGAGGAGCTGCTCGAGGTGGAGGTACCGTAGCCGTCGCTGTCGGCGTCGCGGTACCAGGTGATCGAGTCGGTGGCGCCCTCGTCGACCGTGCCGTCGCAGTCGTCGTCGATGCTGTTGCAGTACTCGGTAGCGCCCGGGTTCGTGAGCGCGCGCGTGTCGTCGCAGTCGGTGGCGGTCGCGACGTAGCCCGTGGGGGCGTAGCACTCGATGTCGGACATCGAGGCGTTGCCGTAGGTGTCGGCGTCGGCGTCGGCGTACCAGGTGCGGGCGTCGAGGGCGCTCTCCTCGTCGACGGTGCCGTCGCAGTCGTCGTCGTAGGTGTTGCAGTACTCGGGCGCGCCCGGGTAGCTCGCCGCGCGGAGATCGTCGCAGTCGGTGGCGTTGGCGACGTAGCCGGAGGGCTGGGTGCACTCGATGTCGGTGACCGAGGCGTTGCCGTAGGTGTCGGCGTCGGCGTCCCGGTACCAGGTGCGGGCGTCGACCGCGGTGTCCTCGTCGACCGTGCCGTCGCAGTCGTTGTCGATGGAGTCGCAGGACTCGGTGTAGCCGGGGTAGGCGCGCGCGCTGCCGTCGTTGCAGTCGGTGGCGTCGGCGACGTAGCCCGAGGGGGCGTAGCACGAGATGTCGCTCACCGAGGCGTCACCGTAGGCGTCGCGGTCCGCGTCCCGGTACCAGGTGGAGGCGTCGGCGGCGGCGTCCTCGTCCACCGTGCCGTCGCAATCGTCGTCGTAGGTGTTGCAGTACTCGGTGGCGCCCGGGTTGGTGAGCGCGCGGGTGTCGTCACAATCCGTGGCGTTCGCGACGTAGCCGGTGGGGACGTAGCACTCGAGGTCGGTCACCGAGGGGTTGCCGTAGGTGTCGGCGTCGGCGTCGGCGTACCAAGTGCGGGCGTCGAGGGCGCTCTCCTCGTCGACCGAGCCGTCGCAGTCGTCGTCGTAGGCGTTGCAGTACTCGGGGGCGCCGGGGTAGCTCGCGGCGCGGGCGTCGTCACAGTCGGTGGCGTTCGCGACGTAGCCGGTCGGCTGGGTGCACTCGATGTCGATGACGGAGGCGTTGCCGTAGGTGTCGGCGTCGGCGTCGGCGTACCAGGTGCGGGCGTCGACGGCGGTGTCCTCGTCGACCGTGCCGTCGCAGTTGTTGTCGATGGAGTCGCAGGACTCGGTGTAGCCGGGGTAGGCGCGCGCGCTGCCGTCGTTGCAGTCCGTGGCGTCGGCGACGTACCCGGTGGGCTGGGCGCAGGAGATGTCGACGATGGCGGGGTTGCCGTAGGTGTCGCCGTCGGCGTCGAGGTACCAGCTGCCGACGCCGGAGGCGTCGTCCTCGTCGACGGTGCCGTCGCAGTCGTCGTCGTAGGTGTTGCAGTACTCGGTGGCGGCCGGGTTCGTGGCGGACCGGGCGTCGTCACAGTCGGTCCGGTCGGCGACGAAGCCGTCGGGCTGCGCGCAGGCCACGGCGGTCACGGACGGATCGCCGTAGGCATCGGCGTCGGTGTCGGCGTACCAGGTGATGGCGCCGGACGCGTCGTCCTCGTCGACCGTGCCGTCACAATCGTCGTCGATCGTGTTGCAGATCTCGGTGGCGTCGGGGTTCACGGCGGCGACGGCGTCGTCGCAGTCGTCGGCGTTGACCGTGTAGCCGGTGGGGACAGCGCAGGCGTTCTGCGTGAGGTCGGCGGCGCCGAAGCCGTCACCGTCGAAGTCGGCGAAGTAGACGCTGGTGACGCCCTCGTCGACCGCGCCGTCGCAGTTGTTGTCGACCTCGTCGCACACCTCGAGGTTGCCCGGGTAGGCGCTCGCGGTCGTGTCGTCACAGTCGGTGTTGTCCGCGACGGCGCCCACGGGCGCCTCGCACGCCACGATGAGCGCCTCGGGATCGCCGTAGCCGTCCCCGTCCGCGTCCGCGTACCAGGAGCCGGTCTGGCCCTCGTCGATCTCGCCGTCGCAGTTGTTGTCGACCTCGTCACACACCTCCGGAGCGTCCGGGTAGGTGGTGCGCTCGCCGTCGTCGCAGTCGGTGTTGTTCGAGACGTAGCCGGAGGGTGCGTCACACGACTCGCTGGCGGTGGCGGCGTCCCCGAAGCCGTCCCCATCCGCGTCCTGGTAGAAGACGCCCACCACGCCCTCGTCCACCGCGCCGTCACAGTTGTCGTCGAGTCCGTTGCAGGTCTCCTCGGCGCCGGGGTTGACCTCGGAGTTGGCCTCGTCACAGTCGCCATCGGAGGGGCGGAAGCCGTCGCCGTCCTCGTCCCCACCGGCGGTGTCCTCCGTTTCGACGGGCTTGTCCTTGTCGGTCTCGGGAGTATCGCCGCATGCGAAGAGGAAGAGCAGCGAGACGGTGAGAGGAAGGCGGAGCATCGGGACCTCGGCGACGGGGGGCGGATTCGAACGAAACTGGGAAGTAATTTTACGAGAACCTGATGGAACTGTAAAGCAGGGCTCCACCTTGGCGCATGGCTTTTCGTCGGAGATCCCGAGCGGGACGGCAGGATCACGGGAGCGGTCACGACGCGGGTCCGAATCGGAGCCGCGCAGGGGCGTGGCGCGCGGACGAGAATACGGTTGGGGCCTGCGGTTCTGGGTCCCGGGAGCGCCGCGAGGATCTACGGACAGGCCTCCGCGAGGGCGAAGATCGCGCAGCCATCGATACGATCGGAGCGGTACAGGGCGGTCTCGCGCGCGGGGAAGTCGAGTCGCCAGGCCAACGCCGCGCCTCCCGCGGCGTCGGGGCGCAGCACCGCGAGCGCGGATCGGAGCGTGGCGTCCGCGTTCACCCACCAGAAGTGGCCGATCGCGAGGTCGAGCGTGCCGTCGGGGCGGCGGTCGAGCCCCCCCCACGCGGGGGCGCTCCAGTCGTCCGCGCCGCGCCAGGACAGGTCGATGCGGGCGGTGCCGGCGTCCTCGTCCAGGACGAGCACCAGCGCGCGGCTGTACGGCGCCCCGCCGACGGCGGTGCGGCCGAGCCCGTTGTCGTAGACCACGAGCCGGTCGCCGATCCGCTTCACGTCGTGCTGGCCGAAAAACCAGTCGGCGTCCTCCGCCGGTGCGCCGTCCGCGTCGAGCAGCGTGAGATCGCCCCCGAGCCCGATGCGGAGGTCGACCCGCCGGGTCGCGACGTCGATGCGCAGCACCTGGCTCATGTTGCGGAGGCTCACGTACACCTTCGGGCCGTCGGCCTCCTCCGCGTCCCACACCGCGTTGGCGTGGTAGGGCGTGGCATCGTGGCGGTCACCCGCCTCGAGCGCGCCGGTGGCGACCCCGTCGTCCATGGCGCTCCAGCTCCAGCGCACCTCTCCCGATCCGGGATCGAGCCGCTGGATCACGAAGCCCTCCCAGGTCGTGTCCGGATCGTCCGCCGCCGGGATCTGCTCCGCCGCCAGCACCCACAAGCTCTCGCCGTCCACGGCGATGCCCGCGTCGTGATGCCAGCTCGACGGGACCTGCCAGCTGCTCCCGGGCATGTCGGGGGCACGCAGGACGATGTCGCCGTCGAGGGTGAGGATGGTGGGGGCGGTGCTGGCATCGGCGCCGAAGCCGCCGAAGAGGATGCGGTCGCCGCCGAGCCAGGTGGCGTCGATGTCTCCGCCGCCCTCCCCCGCGTATTGCCACCGGGGCCGCCCCTCGGCGTCGAGGATGACCAGGAACTCGTCGCGGAAGTACTGGTCGCTCCCGGTCGAAGGCTCCTCCATGTGGGCGAGGTTCACGAGGTGGAAGCCGACCTCCGCCGGATCTCCGGGGACCGTCACGGCGGGCAGCGGGAGGCCGTCCGGGACCGGGGGCGTGGTGAGGACGACGGGCTCGGACTGCTGGTTCCCACGGGTGGCCGCGCACCGGTAGGTCGTGTCGGCTAGGAGGCCACGGACCGTGATCGGCGCGGGCGGCTCCTGGGCCGAGGTCAGGCGATGGGCGTCCGCGCCGCGGTCGGTCGCGCACCCGAGCTCGACGGGGCCGCGCCCGGAGACGGTGAACGTAGCGGCGTGGGCGTCTGTCGGCGAGAGATCACCGACGAGATTGAGCCGCTCGGGCGGGGGTGACTGGCATGCGACGAGGAGGAGGCCGAGCACACCCGCCCCTATCTCGGGCCCGAACGGCCGTTGCCAGCTACCAGGTTCCGCCCGGGCCGCCGCGCGCACCCATGTCGTTCCGGCTGCCGTCCGGGTCGTTGGAGGCCCCGGAGGGATCGCCGGCGTCCACCGAGCTCGACGACGTACGCAGCGCGAACGTGTCGTTGTAGGGGTTGCCCTCGCAGGCGCCGGACGAGAAGTTGCTCCCCGACGAGATCGCGCCGGTGCCGGCGGTGATCGAGCCGTCGTAGGTGCCACCGGCGGAGTTGTACACGTTGTTGTAGAGCTGGGAGCCGGTGCCACCCGCGCCGTAGAGGAGCGGCACCGTGGTGCTGGCCTCGACGATGGAGTTCAGCAGGTTGAAGGTCGTCGAGGTGCCGACGTAGACTTGCGATCCGCGCGCCGGGCCGGTCGTCGACGACGTGTTCCCGAAGAACACGGTGTTCGTGAAGGTGGACGTACCGGAGGACTCCGTGAAGAGCCCGCCGCCGTCGGTGTCGGCCCGGTTGCAGTACACGGCGGCGTTCGTGAACGAGGCGTACGCGCCGGAGAGGTTGACGCCGCCGCCGTCCACGGCGTCGTTGTCGCCCACGTAGCCGTGCTCGAACGTGAAGTTCGAGCCCGACTCGGCGAAGACGCCGCCGCCCTGGTCGGCGAAGTTGCCGGCGATCCATGCGTCCTCGAAGCGCGCGTTCGAGTCCTGGAGGCAGACGCCGCCGCCGTAGCTGTACATCCAGATCTGGTTGAACGAGCCGCTCGAGATCTGCTGGAACGCGGGCAGGTTGTTGTCGCGGATGTCCACGTCGTAGAAGATCGGATCGTCGCCGTTCACGTAGACGCCGCCGCCACAGTATTCGTAGGACGTGACCGTGCAGGTGTTGGTGCCGGTGTGGGACGCCGAGGAGTCCGCGCAGGTCGTCGTGGTCGTCGCGGTGGTGTAGGCGCCCGTGCCGCCGGTGATCGTGAAGCCGTGGAGGGTCGGGTACGCGCCCGTGCGGGAGTCGATGGTGACGGCCGCGCCGCAGGCCGTCGGGTCGGTGGACGTGCAGGTGGCGAGGTTCGGGTCGATCGTCGTCACGTCGAAGCCCTCGATGCCCCAGACGTCGATGGACTTGCCGCCGAGATCGATCTGCTCGCGGTAGGTGCCGCTGTACGCCACGACGCACAGGTTGGCGGCGTCGATGGCGTCCTGCAAGCTGTCGTAGGGGCTGGCGAGCGTACCGGAGCCCGCGGCGGAGCCGCTGATCGGGTCCGCCACGACGGGCTCGGTGCGGTCGGTGTCGACGCAGTCGTGGTCGTTGTCGACGTAGCCGTCGGGCTGGGCGCACTCCGTCTCGGTCACCGAGGGATCGCCGTAGCCGTCGCCGTCGGTGTCGACGTACCAGGTGGTGCCGTCGACGGGGTCGTTGTCGACGATGCCGTCACAGTCGTTGTCGATGCTGTCGCAGATCTCGTCCGCACCGGGGTGGGTGATGGCGCTGGAGTCCACGCAGTCGGTCCCGTCGGCCACAAATCCGTCCGGCTGGCTGCACTGCACGTCGGTGCGCGAGCTGTTGCCGTAGCCGTCCTCGTCCGCGTCGAGGTACCAGGTGGACGCGTCGACGGCGTCGTCTTCGTCCACGACGCCGTCCCCGTCGTTGTCGAGGCCGTCGCACATCTCGGTGTCGTAGCAGTCGGCGATCCCGTCCGCGTCGGAGTCGAACCCGTTGTCGAGCGCGCCGTCGCAGTCGTCGTCGATGGAGTTGCACAGCTCGGTTGCGTCGGGGTTGACGGCGGCCACGGCGTCGTCACAGTCGGTTTCGTTGGTCGTGTAGCCGGTGGGGACCGCGCAGGCCTCCTGCGTCAGCGAGGAGTTGCCGAAGCGATCCCCGTCGAAGTCGGCGTAGTAGGTGGTGGTGACGCCTTCGTCGACCGTGCCGTCGCAGTTGTTGTCGATCTCGTCGCACACCTCGGCGTTGCCCGGAAACGCGTTGCTCGTGGTGTCGTCACAGTCGGTGGCGTCACGCACGGAGCCCGCCGGCCGCTCGCAGGAGGGGGTGGGCGCGTCGAGATCCCCGAAGCCGTCCCCGTCGGCGTCGGCGTACCAGAGCGTGCTCACGCCCTCGTCGACCGCGCCGTCGCAGTTGTTGTCGATCTCGTCGCAGACCTCGGTGCCGCCGGGGAACGCGCGGCGCTCGCTGTCGTCGCAGTCGGTTCCGTTGCCGACGTACCCGGAGGGGGAGTCGCAGGCCTCGGTAGACGCGCCGGGATCGCCGAACCCGTCCCCGTCGCCGTCCTCGTAGAACTCACCGAGCACGCCTTCGTCGACCGTGCTGTTGCAGTTGTCGTCGATGCCGTTGCAGAGCTCCGTCGCGTCCGGGCTCACGTCCGAGTTGTTGTCGTCGCAGTCACCCTCGGAGACGAGCCAGCCGTCCCCGTCCTCGTCGACGGGCGTGAGCGCGCTGTCCTCGACGCCCTTGTCGGTCTTGCCATCGGTGGCGCCGTCACAGCCGGCCAGGAGGGCGAGGAGGGAGAGGGGCAGGAGGAGCTTGACCATCGGGGGACCTCGCCGGCAACTGCGCCGGTGGGATGGAAACATACGGAAGGAGGAGCGCGGCGGGCGCCTGTCGGCCATTCAAGCACAGCCCGGGTGCACCCGCAAATGATTGTAGGATGCGCTGCAAGACCGACGATTCGGTCAGCGGTGCAGCGCCCCGTAGCGGAGCCCGCGGTCGGAGACGCGCCACGCCTGACGGCGGGTCCGTTCGAGGACGGCGAGGAGGATCACCGCGCCGGCGAGCACGGTGTCGGCTCGTTCGGGGGAGACCGCGACGAGGCGACGGCGCTCGTCCGGACCCGCGGCGAGGAGGCGGTCGATCCATCGGCGGAGCGCGGCGGCCGTGAGGGTGGAGCCGTGGACGACCGACGGGTCGTAGCTCGTGAGCCCGAGGTCCGCGGCCGCGAGCGTGGTGGCCGTGCCCGCGACGGCCACGGCCGCCTTGGGGATGGGATCGAAGTCGAGCGTGGCGACCGCGGCGTCGACGTGGGTGCGCAAACGGGAGAGCGCCGCGACGGAGACCGTGCCCGTGCCGAGGTATTGCTCGGTCAACCGCACGGTCCCGATCTCGAGCGACACGCGGCTGCGGATGTGCGGCCCCTCGCCCACGATGACCTCGGTGGAGCCGCCGCCCGGATCGCACAACAACGCGGGACCGGGCCCGAGGCCGAGCCCCGCGATCCCACCCAGCCAGGTGAGGCGCGCCTCCTCCTCCCCCGTCACGACCTCGGCGCGCAGCCCGGTCTTGGCGCGCACGCCCGCGTAGAAGGTAGCGGCGTTGAGCGCGCGACGGGACGCCGAGGTGGCGATCGTGCGGACGTTCTCCGGCGCCACGCCGAGGGCGGCGGCCTTCGTCGCATAGTCGGCGAGCACGGAGGCTGCGGCCTCCATCCGATCGGGCCGGAACACGCCGACCTCCCCGAGCCCACGCCCGAGGCCGACGACGTTCGCCTCGTCGTGGAGGACGTTTCCGGCATCGTCAACGACGAGCAGGAGCAGCGAATTGGACCCGATGTCGATGGCGGCGCGGGGCATGGACCCTCCGTGGCGCCGGCAACGTAGCCCGAACGCGACCCGGAGGGTCCAAGGGGCCGCCCGGAGCGACGTTGCTACCAGCTCAGGTGGTTCGACCAGGACGGGTTGGTGTACCCGCCGCCGCCCGACGTGACCTTGATCTGGTGGCGGCCGTCCACCGAGCTGATCCAGATGTGGGCGCCGCCCTCGCGGGTGGACGAGAACGCGAGGTACTCGCCGTCGGGCGACCAGCTCGGGTCCTCGTTGTCGCCGGCGCCCTGGGTGACACGATCCATGCGGGAGCCGTCGGTGCGGACGGTGAACACGTCGAAGTGGCCGCCGTCCCGCCCGACGAAGGCGATGCGGTCACCCGCGGGGGACCAGGCGGGATCGGTGTTCTGGGAGCCGGAGAAGGTGACGCGCTTGGCGCCCGAGCCGTCCGCGTTCATCTGGTAGATCTGGGGCCCGCCGCTCCGCTCGCTCACGAACGCGAGCTTCGAGCCGTCGGGCGACCACGACGGCGAAACGTCGATCCCGGGGCTCGCGGTGAGGCGCGCGATCTCGCGGCCGGCGTACGGATCGATGGTGTAGATCTCGGAGTCGCCGCCCACGGTGAGGGTGAGGGCGAGGATGTCCCCGAGCGGCGCGAAGGTGCCGCCGGTGTTGATGCCGGAGCGGCTCGAGACGCGGCGGATCTGGGCCTTGGCGAGGTCGGCTACGTAGAGGTCGGGGTTGCCCGCGGCGTAGGACGTGTACGCGATGGCCGTGCCGGTGGCGTTCCACTTCGGCTTGAGGTTGATGCTGCCGTTCTTCGTGACCTGGCGGCGCCCGTAGCCGTCGGCGTCCACCATGTAGATCTCCTTGTTGCCGGAAAAGTTTCCGGCGAAGGCGAACTTGGTGTCGAAGAAGCTGCGTTGCCCGGTCACCGTCTGGATGATGTGGTCGGCCACGCGGTGGGCGAGGCTGCGCATGCCCGCCGCCGGCGCGGAGAAGGCCTTGGCGCCGAGCTTCTCGCCGCCGTCGACGCCGTAGATCCACGCCTCGGTGCGGAGCTTGCCGTCGGTTTCGACGAGGCTCGTCTTGGCGAGCACGGTCGCGCCGGTCGGGCGCCAGTCGGCGAAGTCGAACTCCCCGACTCGGATGCCCGCGCCCGCGGGCTCGAGGGAGGCGTTGGCGTCGAGCACCCGGAACCAGCCGGACAGCTCGAGGTCACGACGGACGACCGCCCAGAACTCGTCGTCGGTGGAGGCGCCGCCCTTCGGCAGGGGAATGGCGATGGGGACGGCGCGATCGCCGGGGCCCCCGATGTCGATGAGGACGTTCACGTCCCGCGGCGGGGCATCCTGCGCATACGCGCTCGCGAGGAGCGTCCCAGTGAAGGCGGCGACGAGCGCGACTGCGTATCTCACAGGACCTCCTTGCACTTGAATCTGTTCGTCGCGGTCACGTTGTAGCCCGCGGGAGGCGCCGGGAGACGCCCAGTGCTCTCGACCGCGCGTCGTGCGGACTCGTCCAGCGAATGGTTTCCGCTGCTCTGCACGACCTTGGGCGGCTCGACGGGGTTGCCGCCGGCGTCGACCTTGACGGCCACGAGGACCTCGAGGTTCGGGTTCGCTTGGCAGGTCGCGAGGAGGGGGTGCCAGTTGCCTTCTACGCTCCGCTTCACTGCGGCCTGCCACTTCGCGAGCGCGGGGTCGTGGATCCCGCTCGTCGCCTCGTCGCCCGCGTCCTCGGACCCGTCGGGGTTCGACGCGAGCCGATCCTCCTTGCCGACGGGCGCGCTCAGGTTGTCCAGCGCCGCGCGGCGCCGGAGGTCGTCGATCGCCTTCTGGCGCGCGTCCGCGTTCGGATCGCCCTTGGTCTTCGGGGCGTCCGGCGTCTTGAACGCCATGTCGCTCGGGTTCGGCGGGGGCGTCGGCGCCGTGGGATCGGCCATCGCGGCCTTCGGCGCGTCCGGCGCGCGCTCGGCCTTCTGCGGCATCCGCGTCACGTTCTTGGGCGGCCCGGCGAGGGCCACCTGGATGGTGTCCTGCGGCTTGAAGAGCGGCTCCTCGGCCGAGGACGAGCAGCGGGCGACGATCACCAGGGTGGCCAACGCCACGTGCGCGAACAGCGCGACGGGGATCTCCCAGGTGATCGTGGGCCCGACCGGCATCGGCTATTCGCCCAGGCCTTCGGAGACCGGGCCCGGCTGGGTCACGAGCCCCACCTTGGCGACACCGGCGTTCTGCGCGACCGCGAGCAGCTGGAGCACCTTCTCGTAGGCGAGCGAGCCGTCCGCGCGCACGAACACCTGCTGATCGGGGTTCTCCTTGGCGATGGCCGCGAGCCTCACCTTCAGCTCCTCGATCGGGAACTCGTTCTTGTCGAGGTAGTACTTCTCGTCGCCGGTGACGGAGAGCACGAGCTGCTTCTCGTCGGCGGCGAGCGAGGGCGCCTCCGCACGCGGCAGCTCGAGGGCCACGCCGGTGGTCATCATCGGGGCGGTGACCATGAAGATGATGAGGAGGACGAGCATCACGTCGACGAAGGGCGTGACGTTGATGTCCGCCATCATGCCGCCGTCGCGGGAGGGGCCGCTCATTCCCATCGGCTACCTCCCCCGGTAGTGGCGCTTCACGATGTTGAGGAAGTCGGAGGAGAAGGCGTCCATCTCGCTCGCGATGCCCCGAATGCGGCTGTTGAAGAAGTTGTAGGCCATGACCGCCGGGATGGCCGCGAGCAGCCCGACCGCCGTGGCGACCAGGGCATGCGCGATGTCCGGGCCGACGGTCTGGATGGACGCCTGGCCGGTCGCGCCGATCTTCTGGAACGCGCGGAGGATGCCCCACACCGTGCCGAACAGCCCGATGAACGGGCCGGTCGAGCCCGTGGTGGCGAGCACCGGGATGAGGCTCTCGAGCTGGTTGAGCTCGGTGTTGGCCGTACGCCGCAGCGCGCGCTCGATGTTCTCGGTCAAGCCGAGATCCATGCCGCCGGCGGCGTCCGCCGTGGTGAGGCGCTGGAGCTCGTCGTAGCCGGCCTTGAACACGGCGCCGACGGGGGCGCTCGGGTAGCGGCCGAGGCGCGCGTACACGTCATCCAACGCGCGGGCCTTCCAGAACGCGTCGAGGAACGCCTGCGACTGCGCCGACGCCCGCCGCACGGCGAGGTATTTGTTCAGGATGATCGCCCAGCAGGCGACGGACATCGCGAGCAGGAGGAAGAGCACCGACTGCACGATGAAGTCGGCCTCGAGCACGAGGGCCACGATCGAAAAGCCATCGTCCGCCGCGGCGACGGAGGCCAGGTAGACGGGAAGCACTGGATCCATGAGGTCGGCCGGTAACACGGACGCGGGGCCCGCGTGCCGCGGAACGAAGGCTGGACCCCGTCAGGGTGCGGCCGTCCGCCTCCACCCGTCGAGCGCCTCGGGGAGCCCGGGCCGCAGCTCGAGCGCCGTGGCGTACGCCTCCGCGGCGAGCGCGGTCTGCCGCAGCGCCTCGTAGTTCCTCCCGAGCGCCGCCCAGGCGCCGTAGTGCCCGGGGAGCAGCCGCGTCGTGTTCCGCAGCGCGCGCACCGCGAGATCGGGGCGCGCGGCGTCGCTCGCGACGTCCCCGATGCCGTTCCACGCGTAGGCGTTGCACACGTCCATCGTGAGCGCGGCACGGTATTCCTGGAGCGCGCCGAGGGCGTCCTTCCGCAAGCGCCGGTCGTCTCCGGCGTCCACGCGCTTGCGGGCCTCCGCGCGCACGGCTTCCGGCGGTGTCTTGCAGGTGTTGGGCGGATCCGCGGGGAGGGTGGCGGCGAGGGCCGCCAACGGATCGCCGCTCGGGACGGGCGTGACCGCCGGACGAGCCTCCACGAGTGCCGTCGGGGCGGCGACCGGAGCGGGCGCCGCGCCCCGGGGGGCGATGCGGGCGCTCGTGGAGGCACGCGCGACGGCCTCGTTCGTGGTGCCGGCCGCGAAGTGGGTCCCCGTGCCGGGCTGGACGACGAGGGGCCGACCGTCCACGACCACGACCTTCGCGCCGGGGAGCCGGTTCCCGGGGACCACGTCGGAGAGGGTGGCGCCGTCGATCGGGAGCCCGCTCGCGCAGTCGCGGAGGAAGAAGCGGCCGCCCTCGTCGACGGGGGAGACGCACGCGGTCTCGGGGAGGGCGCAGGCCTGGAGGAAGCAGTGCACCTGGAGTGGATGGACGGGCTGCATCACGAGCTCGCCGACCAGCGGGGGGTGATCGAGGAGCACGGTCGCGCCGGCGTCGAAGACCCCCGCCCCGCCGCACCCGACCTCCCAGAGCCCGACGACGCGCCACGCGTCCCCCTCGCGGGCGAGCCGGGCGCCCTCGCCGTAGACCCGCAGCTCCGCGCCGCAGGTCGCGAGCCCACCGGCCCGGCAACAGTCCAAGCACGCCTCGTCGGCGGCGTTGGCGGAGAACAAGGCGGCGAGGAGCACCATGGCGCGGAATCTACAGCACGGATCGGCGATCGTCGCGCGCCCTCACCCCGAGACGGCGGACACCGACCGAACGAGCTCGTCGTAGACGGCGAGCACGCGCGCGGCATGCGTGTCGATGTCGTCGGCGGGCAGGGGGGCCACGCGGCCGCGGCCGCGGCTCACCTCCGCGGCGAGGGCGCCGCGCCATGCCTCGATGACACCCGGCTCGACGCGCACGGCGCCGGAGTACGGGCCGTCGAGGACCTCGCTCACGCCGGGCACGTCGCTGGCGACGATGCGCAGCCCCGCCGCGGCCGCCTCGCGGAGGACCAGCGGGCTGTTCTCGTCCCAGGTGCTCGGGAACAGAAGCACGTCCGCGTCGGCGAACAGCGCGGGGACCCGGTCCGGCGGGCACGGACCGTCGAGGCTCGCGCCGGGCACGGCGAGGACGCGGGCGCGAAGCGCGTCCGGATAGGTGGTGCGCCCGTCGTAGGGGAGGGCGGGCCCGACGATGCGCAGCGTCCCCGCGCCGGCGGGGAGGCGCGCGAACGCTTCCAGCGCGACGTGGGGGCCCTTGGTGGGGAGGAGCCCGCCGAGGAACAGGAAGCGGACGGGCCCCGCCCGTTCCCCGACGGGGGGCGGCGCCGCGTCGATCGGGCGGAGCAGCGGCAACGGGAGCCACGCCGCCGGGAGGCCGAGGCGCGCGGGCAGATGACGGGAGGGGGAGAGGAACAGGTCGACGGCGCCCCGGAGCGCGGCGAGCGCGTCGGTGCGCGCGCGCACGTCGTCGCGGCGGAGCGGGAGGCGGTCGGCGATCGCGGCCGGGAGGGGGGCCCAGACGGCCGGCGCGAGGCACGTGGCGCACGCCACCTCCGAAGGGCCGGCACAGCGTGCGCCACCCCGGTCGACGAGCTGGCCCCGAGCGCACGCGAGCCACGCGTCGTGGAGGGTGAACACCACCCGTGCCCCGAGGGCGCGGGCCACGCCGGGGATGCCCATCGACGCGCCGGTCAGGTGGTGCACGTGCACGATGTCGGGCCGCGCGGCGGCGCACGCGACGCCGAAGGCCGCGTCGGCCTCGGGGCGGGTGAACGTCTCCCGGAAGCGCAGGCGGCGCCGGGGGAGCGCCGCGGGCGTCCAATGGGTCACCGTCGCGCCCGCGCGTGCCTGGGCCTCGGCCAGCGCGGCGGCGTAGAGCTCGGTGCCGCCGAGGTCGTCGGGGGGCCAGCCGTGCGCGACGTGGAGGACCCGGCGGGCGGTCGTCATGCCTCGCCGGTCTTCGCGCGAGGAGCGCGGAGGGGGGCCGGCCGCCGGCCCGTCGGGCCGCTTCGGCCCGACCGAGGCGCCTCGCGCCGAGCCCGGAGCGGTCCGACCGCCGAGCGGAGCGAGGGGGTCGCGCCCGAACCGCCACCGGCCCGCTTCATCCGTCCTCGGCGAGGATCTCCTCGGCCCGCTGGCCGCCCGCGAGCGCCTGGAGCTCCTCGTCGTGATCGTCGCTCACGCGCGCCACGTACCGGAGCGCGTGGTCGAACTGTTCGAAGCTCAAGGTGTCGCCGAGGAGCGTGTGGGTGAACGACACCGTGTCGTCCTCGAAGAGCAGGAAGGCGCCGAAGAGCACCTCCGTGTTCATGCGCAACAGGCGCATGACCAGCTCGAGCTGGGGGCGCGCGCCGGAGAGCAGCGTGGAGGCGAAGCGGACGAAGGCGTGGTCGTCGTCCTCGAACAGCGAGACCATCACCACGGTCGAGCCGTACTTCAGCAGGAAGATGCCCTCGGGGTTGCGGTCCGGATCGATGTCCATGCGCACGAGGAAGTCGCTCACGCGGTCGGCGAGCAGGCGCAGACGTTCGCTCATGGGCTCCCTCCACGTCTCTTATACGACGACCGGAGCGTCGCGTGTGCACCAAACGTTCACGCGCCCACCGACGCGTAGAGCGCGAGGAGCTGGTCGAGGTGGGATCCGAAGCGTGGCGGCGCGCGGACGGGGAGGGCGTGATCGGCCGCGGCGCGCAGACACGCGGCGAGGGCCTCGAGATCGCCCGGGGGGTAGAGCCACCCGTCGACGCCGGGGGTCACGAGCTCGCCGATGCCGCCGATGTCGGGGGCGATCACCGGGCAGCCGGCCGCGCGCGCCTCGAGGATCACGAGCGGCGCGTTCTCGGGCCACGTGGAGCCGAGGACGAGGGCGCGTGCCCGGGAGAGGTGATCGGGGACGGCCGCGGCGTCGAGCGGGCCGTCGTTCGGGAGGGCGGCGACGTAGGCGGCGTCGGGTCCGGGCGGCCCGTGGACGTGGAGGGGAACGTCGACGCCGGAGGCGCGCCAGGCCGCGCGTACGAGGTGAGCACCCTTGTGGGGCGCGAGGGTTCCGAGGAAGAGGAACGGGCCCCGGGCGGCGTCCGGGTGGCGCGTCGTGACCGGGTCGACGCCGTGGGGGAGCACCGTGGGCGCGGGAAGGCCTTCGGCCACGGCGGCCTCGGCGAGCCACCGGCTCGGGCTGACGATGCGTGCGCACCGGGCGGCGAAGGCCCGGATCGCGGTGTCGCGCCGCGCCAGATCGGCGGGCATGAGCGGAGGCGCGGCTCCGTCGGTGACCCGCGCGCGGAGCGTGCCCGGGACGCGGCGCCAAAGGGATTGGAGGCGCGCCGGTTCGACCCAGCGGCCGGCGAACCCGGCGACGGCGAGGGCGCGGGTGGTGGCGGGCGTGTCACGAGCCCATCCGGACGCGCACGCGAGGCAATGGGAGCCGGGGCCCTCGCACGGGCGGGCGTCCCGGAGGAGGAGCCCACCGGCCGCGCACCACGCCCAGGCGTCGTGGAGCGTCCAGACGAGGGGGGCGTCGACACGAAAGGTGGTGGAGAGCGAGGTGAGGTGCTGGACGTGCACGATGTCGGGGCGGAAGCGCAGCGCGAGGTCGGCCACGACGCGGTCGATCGCGGGATCGGACGCCCCGCGCCGAAGCCCCGCATAGGGCGCGTTGTTGGCCACGCGTGTGAGGCCGGGCGCCTCGATGATCGCGTAGGGGGCGGCGCCGGCGTCGGGCGCGACGGCGAGCGTGTGCACGTCCCAACCCCGCGCGGTGAGCCCGTCGGCGAGGCGCCGGGCGTACTGTTCTGTGCCGGCGGACTGCCGGGGCGGGTACCCGTGGACGAGCTGTAGGAGGCGAGGCACGCCACGCTCCGCTATCATCGGCGCCGTGCCCGACTCTCCTCTCCGCGTGCTGGTGGTGGACGACGAGGAAAACCTCCGTCACCTCCTCACCCTCATCCTCGGCCGCGCAGGCTACGCCGTCCGCGTGGCGTCGAACGGCCGCGAGGCGCTCGCGCGGCTCGGCGAGGCCGACGTCGTCCTGTGTGACGTGCGCATGCCGGAGATGGACGGCCTCACGTTCCTCGGGGCGCTCCCGCCCGGGGCGCCGCCGGTCGTGATGATGAGCGCCTACGGCACGGTCGACACGGCGCTCGAGGCGATGCGGCGCGGCGCCTACGACTACGTGTCCAAGCCGTTCAAGGCGGACGAGATCGTGCTCACCCTGCGGAAGCTCGAGGAGCGCGAGAGCCTCGCGGCGGATCGCGGGCGGCTCGCGGTGGAGAACGCGCGGCTCCAGGAGCGCATCGGGGAGCCGGTCGAGGGCTTCGTCGGGCGATCGCCGAGCATCGGCGAGCTGTTGCGGGTGCTCGGCCGCGCCGCGCGCCACGACTCCACCGTGCTCCTCTCGGGGGAGAGCGGCACGGGCAAGGAGCTCCTCGCGCGCGCGCTCCACCGCCTCTCGCCGCGGGCGAAGGGCCCCTGGGTGGCGGTGAACTGCGCGGCGATCCCGGAGAACCTCCTTGAGAGCGAGCTGTTCGGGTACATGCGCGGGGCGTTCACCGGGGCGGTCCAGGCGCACCCGGGCCTCTTCGAGCAGGCGGACAAGGGGACGTTGTTCCTGGACGAGATCGGCGACCTGCCGGCGCCGCTCCAGTCGAAGCTCCTGCGGGTGCTCGAGGACGGCATGGTCCGTCGGCTCGGCGCCCGGTCCGATCTGCCCGTGGACGTGCGCATCGTGGCGGCCTCCGCCCAGCCGCTCGCGCCCCCGCGCTTTCGCGAGGACCTCTACTACCGGCTCGCCGTGGTGCACCTCCACATCCCCCCGCTCCGGGAGCGGGCCGAGGACATCCCGCTCCTCGTGGAGCACCTGCTCGGCGCGCTCGCGGCGCGGATGCGCCTCGCGAAGCCGGAGGTCCCCGACGAGACCCTGCGCATCCTCCTCGCGCACGGCTGGCCCGGCAACGTGCGCCAGCTCGAGAACGCCCTGGAACGCGCGCTCCTCGTCTGCGACGGCAACGTCCTCTCGCCCGAGGACCTCCCCCGTGAGCTCCGCGCCCCGAGCGCGCGGGTGTCCGTCCCGGGGGATCTCTCGATCCCCGCCCAGATCGCCGCCCTGGAGAAGCGCCTCATCGAGCGCGCCCTGAGCCAGACGGACGGCAACAAGGCGGCCGCGGCGCGGGTGCTCGAGATCTCGTACAAGACGCTGCTCTACAAGATCCGCGAGTACGGGATCGAGCCATGAGGAGCCGGACCTGGTTGGGCGGCGGCGCGGGAGTGCTCGCGGCGGCGCTCCTCGGCGCGGTGGCGCTCCGGACGACGGTGGTGCCGCGGGAGATGGCGGCCGCCCAGCGCGCGCTCGACGAGTCCGATCTCGTGGCGGCCGAGGCAGCGTTCCGACGCGTGCTCGCCGAGAGCCCGGGCCGGGCGGAGGCCCTCTATGGGCTCGGGTGGACCCTGCACCTCGCGTCGGAGCCGGTCGCCGCGCGGGAGGCGTTCCAACAGTGCGTTGAAACCCACCCGGAGAGCCCCCTCGGCTACAAGGGGCTCGGGAGCGTGGCCATGGCCGAAGGGAACCCGACCCTCGCCCGCCGGCGCTTCGAGGAGGCGCTGGCGCGCGCCCCGGGCGACGTTGCCGTGCGCCACAGCGTCGCGCTCCTCGACTTCTCCACCGGTCGGGTGACCGAGGCGGTCGCCGCCTTCGAGGCCCTCGCCGCCGCCGAGCCCGATCGCGCGACCTTCCGCCAGGCGCTCGGGGAGGCCCTCGTGGCCGCGGGGCAGCCCGAGGCGGCGCTCGACGCGGCGACCGAGGCGGTGCGGCTCGCGGCGGGTGATCCGCGCGGGTCGGCGCTCGCGCAGGTCACCCGCGCGCGGGCCATCCTCGCGGCCACAAGCGGGCGCGTGGATCCCGGTGACTGCGCCGGGTCCGCTCCTCCGGTCTACACCTGGCTCGCCGAGGCCGACCGGGCCCTCGACGAGGCGGAGGCGACCGGGGTGCCCCTGCCCGACCTCGTGCCGGTCCGGCGGTCCGTCCGGCAGCGTCGCGGCGCGGTGGACGATCAGTGCCCGGGCGCGCGTGTCTCCGCCGAGTCGTTGGGAAGGAAGTTCCCAGATGGGTAAACTTTTCCCAGTCGGGGGGCCGACAGATCGCGACGTCCGGCACGATCGCGGCGGATCGGATCTTGCAAGCTCCCGGCTGGGACACACCCTCGTCGAGCTCGCCGTGGCGATCGCCATCGTCGGGATCCTCGCCGGGATGGGGTGGACGAACATCCAGCCAGAGGTCGACCGCTTCCGCATGATGAAGGCCGCGCGATTGTTGCACTCCGA
Organism: Deltaproteobacteria bacterium; assembly: GCA_036676765.1. Taxonomy (GTDB): domain Bacteria; phylum Myxococcota_A; class UBA796; order UBA796; family SXON01; genus CAJBVW01. Next base: position 26,263 of record JAKFCH010000245.1, on the reverse strand, counting down.
CATCCAGTCGCTCCGCGCGCTGGCGATCGCCACCAATCGGGAAACCCGCATCGTCTTCCTCGCCGCCGACGACGCCCTGGACCCCGCGGACACGCAGGCCGGTGCATGGCGCCTGCAGGCCGGTGACCGCTCCAGCGGCAGCCTCGAATGGGACACCCTCCCGGTCGACATCGGAGAGCCGGACGACTCGCAAGGGGAGCGGAACCTCGCCCCCGACGGCGCGGACGCGGCGCCCCACGTCAGCCTCGCCCGCTGGCCCACGCTGGTTGGCCCCGGGGGCGACAACGCCGACGCAATCGTGTTCTCGCCCCGCGGCTGGGTGGCGAACCCGGTGGCGGACTTCGCCGACGGCTACGTCGCTCTGCGCCTCGTGAACAAGCGGGCCCTGGCCCACGGCCACGAGGAGGACGTGACGCTCCGCATCTCGCGCGGGGGCCTCGCCCGCCTCGAAGCCGGCGCCTCCTCGACGTTGCCCGCCCACGCGGTGGGCGCGGGGGAGGTCAGCGCACCATGACGCAGACCCGACTCGGATCCACGTCGCGCCGTCCGCACGGGCAGGCCGGCTTCACGATGGTCGAGGTCCTCATCGCCTCGGCGCTGCTCGGCTTCTCGATGATCGTGATGTTCGGCTTCCACAGCCAGGCCCTGCGCGCGAACATGAACGCGCGCCGCCTGACCGATTGCACCTACCTGGCCCAGACCCAGATGGAGCGCCTGCTAGCGATGGACTGGGCGAGCGCCGCGCGCCCCTCCGATCTCACGAACAGCGGCTCGGTCGACGCCGCGACCGTCGGGATGAACGACGAGCTCGAGTGGCCGAGCGCGCCGGCGGAGGTCACCTCGACCAACAGCATCACGGAGACCCCGACCTCACCCGCGATGTACACGGTCACGTGGGACGTCGAGGACATGGACGCCAACGCCACCTGGGTCCGGCTCCGGGTCCGCTGCACTTACGAAGATTCGGCTTTCAACACCCGTCACGGCACGACCATCTCGTCGTACCGTTACCGGGACTCCTGATGTCGCGCTCCCCCTTCCAGGTTCGCCTCCTCCTCCCGGCCCGCCGCCCCGGCCGCCGCGGCTTCACGCTCGTCGAGCTGATGTTCGCCCTCGCGATCGGGCTCTTCGTCGTCGCGGCGCTGTACAACCTGTTCACGAACCAGGTCCGCCAGTTCGTCTACCAGGACCTCCAGATGGAGATGCACCAGAACACGCGCCTCGCGACGGACATGATGAGCCGCACCGCGCGCCTCGCCGGCTACGGCACCAACGGCTCCACCTCGGGCGTCTTCGGCGCCGGCGGCAACCCGGCCAACTCGCTCCCGTCGATCATCTCGTCGAACAACCTGGGCCCCAACGGGAGCGACGCCATCACCATCGTCTCGATGGACCCCTCGCTCGTGGTGAACACCGCGGCGAACTTCCCGCCGAGCTGCACCTCGACGATGCTCACGGTCGATCCGCTGGTGCTCAACAACGCAGCGCGGGTGGCGCAGTACCACGAGGGCGAGCTCCTCATGTGCTACGACTACGCCTCCATCGGCGGCTTCCGCAGCTTCCTCTGGCCGATGAACGCCGACGCCAACGCCAGCGCCGGCGAGCTCTACGTCGAGTCCGGCACCACGTTCGCCGACTACGACATCGCCTGCCCGATGGCCGAGAACCTCCCCCTGGTGATGACCTGCTCGCGGGCCGAGGTCGTGACCTTCTACGTGGACGCCGACGACACCGACGGCATCGGCGCCGGCAGCGCGGACCACCCGGTCCTCATGATGGACCTGGACTTCGAGTCCCCCGACGCGGACGACGTGCCGCTGGTCGACAACGTCGAGGACATCCAGTTCGCCTACTGCCTCGCCTCCGCGACGGGCACGACGGACTGCGCGGACCCGGGCGCCTGGGTCGACACGATTGCGACCGACGAAGCCAGCGAGGTGTACATGATCCGCATCAGCCTCGTCGTGCGCTCCAGCCGCACGGACCCCTCCCGGCTCCACGCCGGGCAACGCCCGGCGCTCGAGGACAACCCCGCCTCGACCGCGACCGACAACTACTTCCGCCAGGTGCTCTCCACCGAGGTCGCCGTGCGGAACATGCGCATCCAGAGCCTTCTATGAACACCCCGCGCCCCGAGCTTCGCCGGAACGTCATCCGCGGTCGGGCCCGCGAGGGCTACGCCATGCTCGTGGCGCTCGTGCTCATCGCGCTCCTCACGATCATCGGGGCCACGTCGCTGTCGGTGGCGGGCGTCGATCAACGGGTGGCCACCCACAACCGTCGCCACATGATGGTGCTCAACACGGCCAACGCCGGCACCGAGCACGCCCGCTTCCTCCTCCAGTCCGAGAACCCCCGCAACGAGGGGTGGGACACGGCGGACACCGGCAACCTCTTCGTGGCGAAGACCGAGGCGGAGACCTCCTTCGAGGGCATCGACTTCCCGATGAGCCAGGGCGTCTACCAGGTCGACGCCGTCTACCAGAAGTGCTCCAACCCGCCCCCCGGCTACAGCACCGAGGTCGGGCGCGTCGGCTATCGCTCCGACTTCTGGGACATGCGCTCCCGCGCCACCTTCGACGATGCCGCCTACTCCCAGCTCAACCCCACCCAGGCCGTCGTGGTCTCGACCATCCGCAAGGTCGTCCGCGGCAGCTGCAAGATTCGGTGAGGTGTCCATGAACCGCGCCCCCCTCGCCCTGCTCCTGCTCCTCGGCTCCCCCTCCTGGGCCGCCAGCACCGGCACGGACGAGCTGCTCTCCACGATCGAGCGCGTGCCGCCCACCGTGATCTTCGTCGTCGATCTCTCCGACGAGATGAGCGTGTCCTGCCGCGGGCACGGGCGGTCTTCTTCGTGCATCGAAGACGTCGTCGAGTCGATCCAGCAGGTCGCCCGGCACTTCGACTTCGCGAACTACGGGGTGGTCGGGACCAGCTCGGCCGCGGGGGACGACACCTTCTTCCCCATCGTCCCCGTCGGCAGCTCCTACGCGGAGCTCTCGGCCGGCCTCACGTCGGTGACGTCGTGGTCGAGCACGACGCGCAACCTCGCCGAGGTGCTGGAGGACGTCGCCGAGAGCTACCTGAAGAACGGCACCGCGGACAACGGGGTCGACGACGACGGGGACGGCTTCACCGGTGACTGGGCGGAGACGCCGATCGGCTACAGCTGCTCGGAGACCCACATCATCGTGCTCACGGCCGCCCGCCCGGAGGACGACGATCAAGTCGACGTTGCCTACGCCTCCGCGAGCAACGGCACCCCGGGCGAGGTGGCGTGCGACGCGGCCGGGCTCTCGGCCGTCGACGAGCAGTGCTTCTACGACAACGTCGCAGCGCACCTCTACAACAGCGATCTCTCGTCGCTCTCCGACACGCAACGCGCGATCGTCCACACGATCTCGTTCAATGCCGGCACGATCGGCGTGTCGATGTACGACAACGCGTCGACGAACACCTCGGGGGAGGGCGTCTTCACCGACGCCGCGACGCACGACGACATCCTCCCCGGGATCCTCTCGATCATGAGCGAAATCGCGGCGGGCACCTACACCCGGTCCACCCCGGTTGTCACGGCGGACGGCGGCTACCTCGTCTACACGTACTACGAGATGACGGGCGACAACCCGCTCGCCCAGGGGCACGTGCGGGCCTATGAGCTCGACGCCGACCCCGCCTCCGCGACCTACGGCGAGGTCATGTACGAGGGGCCGAGCGCCTACGGCGGCGCGGTGTGGGACGGTGGGGACCTCCTCGTGAGCCGCCCCGTGACCCCGTCGGAGTCCAACCCCGAGGACCGCGACGGTGTCGGCAAGCGCGACATCTACACGTACGAGGACTACGCGTTCCTGCTCGGCGCGCTCGGCTCCGAGGCGACCCTCACCCGGCGGATCGGCTTCGACTACGAGTTCGCGCAGGCGGTCGGCGGCAACCCCGCGACCCTCGGCCTCTACTTCGACAACGCGCTCGATCCGTCGAACATGCCCTGTGGGATCGACCCCGCGTACGACCTCAACGACGACTGCCTCGTGGACGGAGACGATCTCCAGTCCCTCGTCGACTTCGCCCGCGGCCTGCCCGAGGCCGAATTCCGCTACCTCGACCTCGCGCGCGGCACGTGGAAGCTGGGCGACTCGCCGTACTCCATCCCCGTCGTCGTGAGCGCGCGCGAGGAGAACTTCTCGACCGACGCCACGTACCGCGAGTTCCTCGCCGGGCTCGAGGCCGACGACATGCCGGCCATCGTGCTGCTGGCCGCGAACGACGGCATGCTCCACGCCTTCCGACTCGAGGACGATCCGGCCACCGCGACCGAGGACGAGGCGGGCGAGGAGCTCTGGGCGTGGGTGCCCGGCTACCTCCTCATGCGCGACAAGGACGAGGAGTGGGCGAACAGCCTCATCGACCTGATGTGGTACGGCAAGACGTTCCTCTTCGACGGCAGCCCCGTCGTGGAGGACGTGTGGATCGACAACGGCGACGGCATGAAGACCGCCGACGAATGGCACCGCGTCGTGGTCGTGCAGCAGGGCATGGGCGGCCCGGTCACCCTCGCGCTCGACATCACCGACACCACGGCTCCCTCGTTCCTCTGGGAGCAGGTCAACGCCGAGGACACCACCGCGCAGGGCTACGGGACCGGCCGTCCGGTCATCTTCAACGTGTACGACGCGCGGTTCCCGACGAGCCCGGACCAGTGGGTTGCCATGTGGGGTGGCGGGCGCGCGGTCGGCTACGCTGGCGCCACGGGCACCAACTACTGGGAATCGTCCGAGATCAACCTGTACATGTGGAACGTGGGGGACGACGCCTGGGCCAGCGAGTCCGTCGGCTACGACGGCGGCGGCGACAACATCGGCAGCAAGTTTCCCGACGACATCTCGATGCCGGGGGGTGGCGAGCTTCCCACCGCCCTCAACGCCGACACCGACACCAACTACGAGCACGGCTACATCTCCGCGGCGCTCGCGGCGGTCGACGTGGACGGAGACGGAGACGGGGACGTCCTCTACTTCCCCGTGACCACGTCCTACCGACCGACGGACGAGGGCGGCGCGGGTGCGTCGGATCCCGAGGATCCGGGCTCGTCGTGGATGTACAAGGCGATCATCGACACGACGCAGCCGGACGACCTCACGTGGTGCGAGTTCTACGACCCGATGACCGGCACGGACGACACCAATGGTGTCGGTGCGCGGCCCGAGGTCTACTACGCGGCCACGACCGCCTGGCTCACCGACGGTTCGCTCGGCGTCTACTGGGGCACCGGCACCCCCTTCGATCGCGACACGTCGACCACCGGCTACTTCTTCGCGATGTACGACGAGGAGCCCACCAGCTGCACCAGCAAGGCCCAGCCGATCCCGTGCAACGGCAACGACGGGTACTACCCGCTCGACGCGGGCGAGGGGCTCACCTCGGATCCGCTCGTCTACGCCGGTGTCGTGTACTTCACGACCTACATGCCCGACGCCGACCGCTGCGAGCTCGGCAACGGGCGCGTCTACGGCCTTCAGTTCGACGACTGCATGCCGGGCATGGACACCGACGGGTCCGACGGCGTGACCCCGGCGGACGCCGACTACGTCGAGACCGACGGCTACGTCTCGGGGGTGACCGCGGGGGATGGCATGATCTACTACGGCAGCGCCAACCCCTCGATGGACGGCTCGGACGCGGCCGCGGAGACCATCCGCGTGGCGACCGACCCCTTCCTCGGCACCACCGCCATCGCCTGGATGGAGATCTACTGACCCACTGGTAGCGGGACGCGCTCGCCTCGGCCGGCGCATCGCCGCCGGATCAGCGGTCCTGGATCTCCCGGAGGTGCGGCCCCAGCAGCCGCATGTTCTCGCGGGCGGCTGCGTTGTCGGGCGACACGGCGAGGACGGCTCGGAACGAGGCCGCCGCGAGCTCGTACTCGCCGCGCGTCGCCTGGACCCGGCCGAGTCCGCCCCGCGCGAGCACGTGGGTCGGCGCGAGCTGGAGCGCCGCCTGGTAGTCGCTCTCGGCCTGCTCGAGCTGGCGGAGCTCGAAGCGGGCCGCGCCGCGGAGCGCGAGCGCGTCGGGGTTCGGCCCGAGCGTGGAGGCGCGCTGGGCCTGCGCGAGGGCGAGCTCGGCGCGGTCGGTCGCGAGGTAGAGGCTCGCGAGCGCGAGGTAGGGGGCGGGCTGAACGGCGTCGGCCCCCGCGCGGGACTGGGTGGCCGAGGCCTGCTTCAGGAGGCGCTCGGCCTCCTCGTACCGCCCGAGCTGGAGGAGGAAGAAGCCGAGGTTCTGGGAGGTCGTCCACGCGTCGGGGCGGGCGCGCAGGGCCGCCCGGAGCGCGGCTTCGGTGCCGACCACATCCCCCCGGGAGTTCCGCGCGCGCGCGAGTCCATCGAGCCCCTCCAACGACGTGGGATCGAGCTCCACGCAGGCGGCGAACGCCTCTTCCGCGCGCGCGAGCTGGCCCCGCTCGCCAGCGAGCTCCGCTTCGAGGCAGCGGGTCGCGGCGTACCTGGGCGCGAGGGCGCGGGCGGTGCCGATCGCGGCCTCAGCCTCCTCCCAGGCCTTGGACGTGACGCCTTCCTTGTTCCCGCGCGCGATCGCCTGGCGCGCGCGGACGAGGTGGGGGCGCACCACGGGCTCGAGGGCGCGGGCGCCGCCCGGCGCTTCCGCGAGGGCCCTGGCGCGGGTGAAGGCGTCGCGAATGTCGCCGCGCGTGGCCTCCTGGAGCAGGTCGAGGAGGAGGGTGCGGCTGGGGGCGCGCGCCACGAGATCGTCGACAGGAGCGCCGGAGAACAACACGGCGGGATCGGCGGTGAGGGTGCCGAGGGTGGCGAGCGGAAGGCTGGGGGGCTCGCGGAGGGTGGCCGAGAGCCCGGGGCCCACCGCGTTTCCCGACGGGAGCCCGGCGAGCGACGCGGCGTCGGCGAGGGCGAGGGCCCCAACGTCGAGGGCGCTGCGCAGCGACGCGGTGTCGAGCGCGGCGCGGTCGGACGCGACGCACCGCTCAAAGCCGGCCCAGGGCAGGGCTCCTCCCGACGCGGTGCCGAGCAGCAGCGCGGTGTCCGCGCCGTCGGGGGGCAGCCACATCGAGGCGCCCGGGTACACGGCCACGAAGTCGTGCGCGAGCGCCCGGAGGGCTGGGACGCCGAGGAGGGTGGTGGCCACCGACACGACGTGGACGCCTCCCGGCGCGAGCCCGGCCCGAACCGCCCGGAGCGTGCCGGCGTTCGGAAACACCGCGCGCCCGCCGGTGAACGGCGATCGCACGATCTCCACGACGGCATCTGCCTCGGGGCCCGCGCGCACCACCGCGGGAGAGGGGAGCGGCACGAGCCGCACCGAGGGATGCAGCCACCCCTGCGCGAGGTCGGGCAGGAGGTCGGCTTGCGCGCGCACGAGCGCCGCGTCGGGCACGGCGGTGTCGATCGCGAGGTAGCCCTGTGCGCGCAGGGCGGCGACGGCGAGCCCGAGGTCGTCTCCCCCGACGCGGGCGCGCGTCCGATTCGGGGAGGCGCACGCGGCGAGGGTGCCGGCGAAGCGTTCCGCGGTGCCCGCGCGGGTGTCCGGGTCGGCGAAACCTCCGTCGAGCTCGACAATCACGCGGTTCCCCCGCTGGTAGAGCGCCGACGCGCCGGTCGGCCCGACGCCGGCCCAGGCGAGCCTCATGGGGGCGCGGAGCGCGGCGAGCCGTTCGAGCGAGGCCTCGGTCGCCGCGTCGGCGCGGGCCGCTCGCGCCGCGCTGTCGGGCGGGAGCATCGGCAGAAGGCCCGAAAGGAGGAGCGCGACCCCGCCGAGCACGGCGGAGGCCGAGACCCGGTCCAACCGGAGCGCGCCGAACAGCGGCCCCATGCCCAGCCCGAGCGCCAGGAAGGCGAGCGTGCCGGCGCGCGGGTCCAGGCCGAGGAGCTCGGGGAGGCGGGTCACGGCGGCGCCGACCACCCCGGCGGCGAGGGCGAGGCCCGGCACGATGCCCCAACGGCCCGGGGAGAGGCTGGATCCCAGGCCGAGGCCCGCGATCAGGGCGACGAAGCCGAGCGGCGTGGGGTCGAGCGCCGCGCGCGCGATCGCCCATCCTCCGAAGAGGAGGACCGCGAACGGAAGCGCCACGAGGGCGCGGCCGGCCCGCGAGCGCCACGCGACGGGTGCGGTGAACGACGATTCGGTGGCGGCGCGCCACCCGAATGCGGCGACGAGGGCGCAGATCCCGAGGACGAGGACGAGGAGCGTGCCGCGATCGAGCCATGCCCCGGCGACGAAGCAGAGGGCGGCCGCCGACCAGTGGGCCCGACCGGCGCGCGCCGCGGCCGCGCGGAGCGGGGTGCCGAGTCCCACGAAGAGAAGCAGGCCCGAAAGACACGCGATCGGGGGCAGCCCCGGATACCCGGCCAACCAGACGACGCCGCGCGCGCCCACGTCGTAGGAGAGCACGGCGGCGGCCGAGAGTGCCGCGAGCCGCAGGTTGTCGCGTGAGTTCGCCAGGGAGAAAGCGGCGGCCGGGAGCGCGAGCGCGGCCGCGACCACGAGCGGGATCGGTCCACCGGCGAACAGGTCAGAGGAAAGCCGGACTGCCAGGGAGCCAATGAACCCGACTCCCGCGACGGCCAGCCAGGGCGTGGCAGGAAAGGCTTTAGATACGCGCACGGTCAAGATCATATCGCGCGACCGCAGCCGGTTGACCCGCTCGTTCGCTTCCTGCTACAACCCGGTTGCCTTTCGTAAGGAATTGGTTTGGCCCTGTTTGCCCGTCCCCGAAATGCGGTCGCCCTGGACATCGGGTCCAGCCACGTCAAGCTGCTGGAGTTCGAGCTCGATCGCTCGGGCCGCCGGCGGCTCAAACACTTCGGCGTGGCGCCGGTTCCTCCAGAGGCCATCGTCGATGGCGCGTTCATGAACACGAGCGCGGTTGTCGCGACAATCCGCGAGCTCCTCGCCCGCCACCGCGTGAAATCGCGGGACGCGATCGTGGGGGTCGCCGGCAACTCCGTGATCATCAAGCGGATCTCGCTTCCGGTGATGACACAGGAGGAGCTCGAGGAATCGATCACCTGGGAGGCGGAGCAATACATCCCCTTCGACGTGAACGACGTGAACATCGACGCGCACATCCTCAAGGGCCAGGCTGACGAAGCCGGCCAGATGGAAGTGCTCCTCGTGGCCGCGCGCAAGGAGCTCATCAGCGAGTACCAGAGCCTGGTGCTCGAGGCGGGGCTCCGCCCGGCGGTGATCGACGTGGCGGCCTTCGCGCTCGAGAACCAATTCGCGCTGAACTACGACCTCCCCCGCGAGCCCGTCGCGCTGGTGAACGTCGGCGCCTCCACGGTGAACCTGAACGTCCTCCGCAACGGGGTGAGCGCGTTCACGCGCGACATCGCGATGGGCGGCCGGGCGTACACCGAGGAGATCCAGCGGGCCATGAACGTGTCCTACGAGGAGGCCGAGGCCTTCAAGGTAGGCGGCGGCGAGAAGGACCGGACCTCCGTGGTCCCCGAGGAGGTCGAGCGGGTGCTCTCCGCCGTCTCGGACACCATCGCCAGCGAGATCCACCGCTCCCTCGACTTCTTCCTCTCCACCTCCGGTGGCGCACCCCTCTCCAAGGTGGCGCTCTCCGGTGGGGCGGCGCCGACGCCGGGCCTGCGCACCGCGCTGGCTCGTCTGTGCGGGTGCACGGTGGAGATCATCGACCCCTTCCGCAAGATCCAGGTGGACGAGCGGGCCTTCAATCCTCGGTACTTGCAGGATGTCTCCTCCCAGGCGGCCGTGGTGGTCGGGCTCGGGCTGCGGAGGCCGGACGACAAATGATCCGCATAAACCTCCTCCCCGTCCGCCAGACACGAAAGCTCGAGGCCGCTCGGCTGGAGCTGTCGCTCGCGCTCCTGGGTGGCTTCGCGGTGTTCCTCCTCGCCGGCGGCACCTGGGGGATGTTCACGCTGAACCTGAGCTCCACCAACGCCCAGAACGCGGCGCTCCAGGCCGAGATCGACCGCCTCGCCGCCGACGTGGCGAAGGTCGACGAGATGGAGAAGTTCAAGGCCGAGCTCGAGCGGAAGCTCTCGGTCATCCAGAACCTCCGCGATCGGAAAGCGGGGCCCGTCCACATGTTGGAGGAGCTCGCCTCGGCCTCGCCGGAGAAGCTCTTCCTCACGAAGCTCGAGGAGGAGAGTGGCAACGTGAGCGTCACCGGCGTGTCCGTCAGCAACGACGTGATCAGCCAGTTCCTCCGCGCCCTCGAGGACTCGGCCTACTTCGAGCAGGTGTACCTCCAGGACATCGAGGCGATGGCGCCGGAGAAGAACCTGTCGATCACGCTGAAGTCCTTCAAGCTCACGGCGAAGCTCGTGACGCCGGCCACCGCCACCGTCGGCGCCGCGACCAAGGGAGCGGGGGAGCCGACCGCCCCCGCCAAGCCCATCGAAGGGGCGGCGCCCGCGCCCGCCGCGCCGGCTCCGGGAGGTGGCGCGTGAGCCAGCTCCTCGATCGGTACACCAAGCTCCCGCGCTCCCAGCGGTTGGTGCTGGTGGCCCTGGCCTACCTCCTCATCTGCGTGGTGTTCTTCTTCTCGCTCATCTCGCCGACGCTGGCCGAGATCGACAGCGCCAGCGCGGTGCAGAAGGACCTGACCACCAAGCGCAACCAGGTCCGGCTCCGTGCCGAGAACCGCGCGTCCTTCGAGGCCGAGCTCGAGGACCTCGCGGCGCAGCTCAAGCTGGCGCTCAAGGAGCTCCCGAACGACCGCGAGATCCCCGTCCTCCTCTCGGAGATCGACGGACATGCGCGGAAGTCCGGCCTCGACGTGCGGCGCTTCCAGCCGCTGCCCGAAGTGATGCACGAGTACTTCGCCGACGTGCCGGTGCAGCTCGTCATGGACGGCAGCTTCCACGAGATCGGGATCTTCTTCGATCGCGTCCGGAAGATGAGCCGCATCGTCTCCGTGCAGGACATCCAGATGTCGGATCCGGTCGAGTCCGGCTCCGAGACCTCCCTGAAGGTGAGCGCGCAGGCGGTGACCTACCGCTTCCTCACCGAGCAGGAGATCGAGGCGGCCAAGAAGTCGCCCAAGAAGGGCCGTCCGTCGGGTGGAGGGGCCGGTGAATAAGCGCATCGTGCTTGCGATGGCGATCGGGCTCGCCGGCTGCGGCGAGTCGGTCCCGTCGGGCGCCCCCGCCGCGCCGCCGAAGCCGTCTCCGAAGGCCGAAGGCGCCGACGCGGCCTCGGTCGCCGGTGACGAGTACTACTACAATCCCGCCGGAAAGCGCGATCCGTTCCAGAGCTTCATCAAGCGCGGACGGGCGGAGGAGATCCGCGCCGACGCGCCGCCGCTGCAGCGCTGGGACATCGACAAGTACGCGCTCAAGGGCGTGATCTGGGACACCGCGTCTCCCCGAGGGCTCGTGGTCGATCCCGAAGGGACCGGGCACTCGATCGTCCTCGGCACCTACGTCGGCCGCAACTGGGGGAAGGTGACCTCCATCTCCGAGGGCTGCGTGATCGTGACCGAGGAGTACCAGACTCTCGACGGCGAGCTCGTCGTCAACCCCGTAACGGTGTGCTTCCCCACCGAGGCTAGGAAATGATCCGCTTCTCACTTGGGGACGTCATGAGCCGATCCACCGCGTCCCTCGTCCTGGGGCGGGTCACCGGCCTCGTCCTGGTGGCGGCCCTCGCCGCCGCGCCCGCCTTCGCCGCCGACCCCCCCAACGTGGGCGGCGCCCAGATCGCCGTGAACGCCGACGTGACCGTGGTGCGCATCGCCATCGACGGCGCGGGCGCCCGGCCGACGGTGAGCCCGTTCCGCCAGACCAACCCCGAGCGGCTCGTCCTCGACATCGCGGGGGCCCGCCTGGTGCCCGGTGCGGCGCTGGGCAGCGGGGGGCTCGTCTCCCGCGCGGAGTACGGCACGTTCAACGACGGGACCGACAACGTCCGCCTGACCCTCTGGCTCACGGGCCCCGCCGGGTGGGACATCAAGGCCGAGGAGGGCGCGATCGTCCTCACGCTCATGCCGGGGGCCGTCTCCGATCCGCTCGCGGAGGCGCTCGGCGCGCCCGCCGAGGGCAGCGTGAAGCTCTCCGGGCCGCAAGCCCCCATCGCGGGGGCCGCGCTCACGTCCCTCGACTTCCAGCAGAAGGACCGCGTCAGCCGCCTCCTCATCGGCGCGCAGGACGTGGAGCCCGCGGTCTCCCAGCCCGCCCGGAACACGATCGCCATCGATCTCCCCGGCGCGCGCATCGCCGAGAGCCTCGGCCGCGAGCTCGACACCCGTTTCTTCTACAGCGCCGTGGACTCGGTGCGCGCGGTCCCGACGGCGGCCGGCGCCCGGATCACGGTGGTGCTGCGCGAGGGTGCCGAGTACGAGGTGTCCCGCGAGAACGGCCTCACCGTCCTCTCCATCCAGATCCCGAGCGACATCCTCGCGAAGCGTGAGGCCGCGCTCCAGGGCGCGGCGGTCAGCCGGGCCATCCCCGCGGCGCCGTCCACCCCCGAGACCAACGGGGGCGCGGGCCTGTCCAACGCCAAGGGGTCCGAGGTCCTCATCACCGGCTCCGGCCGCTCGGTGGATCCGCAGGCGGTGTTCGGGAGCGGCGGCGGATCGTCGTCCCCCAACTCCCTGAGCTTCGCCACCGACGTGAAGCGCGCGAGCAGCTCCCGGTCCACCGGGAAGAGGATGAGCATCGACCTCCAGGATGCCGACATCCACGTCGTGTTCCGGTTCATCGCCGACTTCGCGGACATCAACATCATCACCTCCGACGACGTGTCCGGGAAGGTGACGGTGCGCCTGAAGGACGTGCCCTGGGACGAGGCGCTCGGCGCGGTGCTCCAAGCCAAGGGCCTCGCGGCCCAGCGGCTCGGCAACATCATCCGCGTGGCCCCGCTCGAGACCATCAAGGGCGAGCAGCAGTCCGCCCTCGAGTCCGAGAAGGCGACGGCGGATCTCGCCGAGCTGCAGCTCTACGTGGCGCCGCTCAACTACGCGCAGGCCGACGAGCTCAGCGAGCAGGTCACCGCCGTGCTCTCCCCCCGCGGGAGCGTCCAGGTGGACCCGCGCGGGAACCAGCTCATCATCCGGGATCGCGAAGACAACGTCGCGCAGATCCGCGAGCTCCTCCGCACGCTCGACCGTCCGAATCGGCAGGTCAGCATCGAGGCCCGGTTCGTCGAGGCGTCGAGCAACTTCACCCGCAGCCTCGGCATCCAGTGGGGCGGCGCGATGGATGCCTCCGCGGCCACCGGGTACCCGACGGGCGCGTTCTTCCCGAACAACATCGGGGTGAGCGGCGGTACGACTTCGATCTCGGAAAGCGCGCCGACCATGTTCACGACCCAGTCCGAGAGCCTGCTGGTCGACCTGGCCGCCAGCGGCACGCCCGCCGGCGCCCTCGCGCTCTCGCTCGGCAGTATCCCGGGGCTCATCGATCTCAACGCGCGGTTGACCGCGGTAGAGGCCGAGGGCTGGGGCAAGATCATCTCGAGCCCGCGCGTGACGGCGCTGGACAATGAGGAGGCGACCGTCATCCAGGGCGCGCGCGTGCCCTTCGTGTCGACGAGCCAGAACGGCACCCAGGTGCAGTTCGTCGAGGCCAACCTGGAGCTCGCGGTGACCCCCCACATCACCGCGGACGGCACGATCTTCCTCGACATCGCCCTGTCGAACGATCGCCCCGACTTCGCCAACGCGGTCGACGGCAACCCGTCGATCACCACGAAGTCGATCACCACGCGCGTCCTCGTGCCGGACGGGGACACCACCGTGCTCGGCGGCGTCTACGCCACCTCCGAGACCTGGTCCCAGAGCCGGGTCCCCGGCCTCGGGAACATCCCCATCATCGGGCTGCTCTTCAAGAACTCGACGAAGAACCGCGAGCAGAACGAGATGCTCGTGTTCATCACGCCGCGCATCGTGCCGCTGGAATCGGACGGGTAGGTGGCCGAGCGCGGCGGCGCGCCGGTGCGCGTGGCGCTCGCCGGGCCGATGGGCGCCGGCAAGTCGACCGTCGGGCGGATCCTCGCGGAGCGGTGGTCCGTCCCGTTCGTCGATCTCGACGCGAGGCTCGGTGACATCCCGGCCCTCTTCGCCCGCGAGGGGGAGGCCGGGTTCCGACGTCGGGAGCACGACACGCTCGCCGAGCTCGTGGAGGGAGAGGGCGTGCTCGCGCTCGGCGGCGGGACCGTCGTGGAGCCGGCAAACCGGGCGCTCCTCGCGGGGTGGCGTGTCGTGGTGTTGACCGGCTCCGCCGGGACCCTCCGTGCCCGCATCGGAGACGGCGCGGGCCGCCCGCTCGCGGGCGATCTGGAGGGGCTCCTTGCCGCGCGCGCGGAGTCCTGGCGGGCGGCGGGGACCCTCGTCGACACCGACGGGCTCGACCCGATGGCCGTGGCGGACCGGGTGGAGGCGCTGTGCGGATCCCAATAGGCATCGCCGGCGGCGCGTACGACGTCGTGCTCCGGGACAGCTTCGCCGGCCTCGGCGCGGAGCTCGCTGCGCAGCGGGATCCCGGGCGCTGCGTCGTCGTGACCAACCCGGTGGTCGGGCCACTCCATGCCTTGGGGCTCCTCACCGAGCTGCGCGCGGCCGGCTGGAGCCCCGAGGTCCTCGAGGTGGCCGACGGCGAGGCGAACAAGACGCTCGCCACCTGGCAGGCGCTCGTCGAAGACCTCCTCCGGGCGCGGGTGGATCGGCGGACGCCGGTGCTCGCGCTCGGCGGGGGCGTCACCGGGGACATCGTCGGCTTCGCCGCCGCCACGACGCTCCGAGGGTTGCCCCTCGTCCAGGTGCCGACCACCCTGCTCGCCCTGGTGGACTCGTCCGTGGGCGGCAAGACCGGCGTCAACACGCCCCAGGGGAAGAACCTGGTCGGCGCCTTCCACCAGCCGGTGCTGGTCTGGGGGGCCCTCGACACCCTGCGCACCCTGCCCGACGACGAGCTCCGGTGCGGCTTCGGCGAGGTGGTCAAGCACGCCGTCATCGGGGGAGAGGTGGCCTTGTCCACGTGCGAGGCGCTCGCCCCCGCGCTCGTGCGCCGGGATCCGGAGGCGCTCGCCCGCGTGGTGGCCGACTCGGTGCGGACCAAGGCCGAGGTCGTCGCGCAGGACCCGCTCGAGAACGGCCGGCGAGCGATCCTGAACCTCGGGCACACGCTCGGGCACGCGCTCGAGGCGGTCTGCGGCTACGGCGTGCTCCGCCACGGAGAGGCCGTCGCGCTCGGGCTCCTCGGGGTCACCCGGTACGCGGCGGCGCGCGGCTGGCTCACGGCCACCAACCTCCCGGACCGGCTCGGGGCTCTCCATTCCGCGCTCGGTCTGCCTGCGCGCTCGCCGCCCGGCGTGGACGCAGGCGCGCTCGCCTCGGCCGTGGGCTTCGACAAGAAGCGCCTCCGTGGTATGCTCTCGCTTGTCGTGCCCTCGTCTCCGGGGCAGATCGATCTTAGGTCAATCGCTGTGGACGAGGTGCCAGACCTGGTCCAGGCCCTGCTTTCCGACCCGTAGCCCCTCGCGGGCCTCGTGGAGCCCACCGATGTCCCTTCTCCTCGCCCTCTCCGTCGGCTGTGCGATGGGCCCCTACGGCGCCCCGGCGGGCGCCGAGCTCAAGCGTTCCGACAACGAGCAGGGGATGATCTTCGACGTGACCTACAACGACCCGGACGACGGCATCGGCCTCCTCGTCAAGGAGTCCGTCATGGTCACCCAGGACCAGCTCCAGTCGGGCGACCTGGTGGAGATGCCGCTCAACAACATCCTGGTCGAGATCACGTCCGGCTACTCGGCCGCCTACATCCTGCCCGCGTCTGCCGTGTCCTACGTGGAGGACTTCGAGGCGGCCTGCGAGGGGGACGGCTCCGAGGAGTGCGACGCCTGGTTCGACATCGGCCAGGAGCGCTACGTCGAGTTCTCCGGCGACTACAAGGACCTCGGCGGCCTGCGCCCCACCTACGGGTACGGCGGCACCGACAACCGCGGCATGTTCGAGTTCTACGTGTTCATCGACTCGGTGCCGTCGGACGACGAAGGCGAGGCCGTTCCCATCCCGCTGTTCGCCAGCATCGGGGTCGACCAGGTGACGTGGTCGTACGACTTCGAGTAGGGGGTGGCCAGTGGCCGAGGCCGAGATCGCCCGCCTCGCTCGTCGAGTACGTGACGAGCCGCGGTCGACGGCCTTCGTAGCGCTCGCCGACGCCCTGCGTCGGGACGGTCGCTTCGGCGAGGGACTCCAGGTGCTTCGGGAAGGGTTCCGGGTCCACCCGGATCACCCGCCCGCGCGCGTCGTGCTCGGGCGCATCCACCTGGAGATGGGGAACCGGCCGCTCGCGTCCGAGGTGCTCGCGGAGGTCGTGCAGACCGAGCCGGAGAACCTCGCGGCGACCTCGCTCCTCGCTCGCATCCTCGTCGAGGACGGGCGGGTGGCCGAGGCGCGGCCGCTCATCGAGCGGATGCGGATGGCGAACGTCCCCGACGCCACGCTCCGCGAGCTGGTGCGGGCGTCGGAGTCGTCGGACGAGCCTCCTCCGCGGGGGGCCGACCCCTTCGACCACCCCTCGGTCGCCGACCGGTTCGTCCGCGCCGGCCACTACCACCGGGCGTTGGCCCTCTGGCGGCGGCTCGCCACCCACCACCCCACCTCCGGAACCGTCCGTGCGCACCTCCAGGCGTTGGAGCGCGCCATGGGAGGGATGGGGGAGCCCTCCGGGGAGGCTTCGTCGTCCGGACCCTCGCTTCCAGGGCTCGGGGAGGCCTTCGCGGCCCTCGTCGAGGATGGCGAGCGCCCCGGCGCGGTGGCCCCCCGCGGGCGGCATCGTCTCGTGCGGTATGCACGCCCCTTCTGGAGGTCGCCGTGAAGATCCTGGTGCTGCACGGGCCGAACCTGGACCGACTCGGGCATCGTGAGCCCGCCGTCTACGGGCGGGTGACCCTCCCGGCCATCGACGCGCGGCTCTTCGCCCTGGGCGCTGAGCTCGGCGCCGAGGTCGCCTCGTTCCAGTCGAACTGGGAGGGCGCGCTCGTCGACCGGGTGCACCTCGCCGCGGACGAGGGGGTTCGCGGCATCGTGCTGAACCCCGCCGGCTACACCCACACGTCGGTCGCGCTCCGCGATGCGCTCCTCGCCGTCGCGTTGCCCTTCGTGGAAGTGCACCTCACGAACGTCCACGCGCGCGAGCCCTTTCGGCGTCACTCCTATTTCAGCGACGTGGCGGTGGGCGTCGTGTGCGGATTCGGCGCGCAGAGCTATGAGCTCGGGCTGCGCGGCCTGTTAGGCTGCGCCGCGCTGCGGGAGAGTTGATGGATCGCAAGGAGATGGCCGAGCTCATTCGAATGATGAAGCGGCAGGGTGTCGCCGAGTTCACGTGGGAGTCCGGCGGAGAAGGTTCGAAGCTCAAGGTGCGGTTCGAGGGGGCCCCCGGGTCCGCCGCGCCCTCGGTCGCGTACGCACCGACCGCCCTCCACGCCGCCCCGGCGGCGGCGCCGGTGGTAACGCCCGCCCCGGCGGTCGACGGGCGCGTGATCAAGGCCCCTATCGTCGGCACGTTCTACCGCTCGCCGTCCCCCGACGCGAAGGCCTACGTCGACGTGGGCGACACCGTCCGCAAGGGCCAGGTCGTCTGCATCGTCGAGGCGATGAAGCTGATGAACCAGATCGAGAGCGACGTGGACGGCGTCGTCACCGAGATCCTCGTCGAGAACGGCCAGCCCGTGCAGTTCGGGCAGGATCTCTTCCGCCTCGCCCCGAGGTAGCGGTGTTCCGCAAGATCCTCATCGCCAACCGCGGCGAGATCGCCATGCGCGTCATCCGCGCCTGTCGCGAGCTCGGCATCCGCACCGTGGCCGTGTACTCGGAGGCCGATCGCCAGGCGACCCACGTCCGGTTCGCGGACGAGAGCGTGTGCATCGGCCCCGCGCAGGCGCAGAAGTCCTATCTCTCGCTTCCCGCGGTGATCTCCGCGGCCGACATCACGCGCGTCGACGCCGTGCACCCCGGCTACGGCTTCCTCGCGGAGAACGCGACCTTCGCCGAGGCCGTCAACGCGCACGGCATGACGTTCATCGGCCCCTCGCCGGAGCACCTCCGCCAATTCGGGGACAAGCTCTCGGCCAAGGCCGCCGCGCGCGCCGCCGGGCTCCCGCTGCTTCCCGGCAGCCACGGCGCGGTGGAGGAGCTCGAGGAGGCCGTCGAGGTCGCTCGGCTCGCGGGCTATCCGCTGATGCTGAAGGCCGCGGCGGGCGGCGGCGGCAAGGGCATGCGGATCGTCGAGGACGAGGAGACCCTCCGGAAGGTCTTCGCGGTCACCTCGGCAGAGGCCAAGGCGGCCTTCGGGAGCGGCGAGGTGTTCCTCGAGCGCTTCCTCCGCACCCCGCGCCACATCGAAGTCCAGTTCGCCGGAGATCGGTACGGCGCCGCCGTCCACATCGGGGAGCGCGACTGCTCGATGCAGCGTCGCCACCAGAAGATCATCGAGGAGGCGCCCGCGCCGAACCTCGACGAGGGCCTGCGCGACCGCATCCGGGCCGCGGCGGCACGGCTGGTGGCCTCCACCGGGTACGTCACCGTCGGCACCTGCGAGTTCCTCGTGCAAGGCGACGAGTTCTTCTTCCTCGAGGTGAACCCGCGCATCCAGGTCGAGCACCCGGTCACCGAGATGGTGACCGGCATCGACCTCGTGCAACTGCAGATCCGCCTCGCCGCCGGCGAGCCGATGCCGTTCTCCCAGGCCGAGGTGCGCCTGCGCGGGCACAGCATCGAGGTGCGGGTCAACGCCGAGGACCCGTGGAAGTTCACGCCCTCCCCCGGGCGCATCGTGGGCTACCACGCCCCGGGCGGGCCGGGCGTGCGGGTGGACAGCGCGGTCCACGAGGGCGCGTTCGTGCAGCCCTACTACGACTCGCTCGTGGCCAAGCTCATCGTCTACGCACCCGACCGCGAGTCGGCCATCCGGAAGCTGCTCGGCGCCATGGACGAGTTCGTCGTGGAGGGCATCCGGACCTCCCTTCCGCTGCAGAAGCTGCTGCTTTCGGACCCCGCTTTCCGAGACGTGCGGTTTCACACGCGGTACATCGACGAGTGGTTGAAGAACCGTCCGGGGTAGGGTGGCGCGATGGATCGGAACCAGCTCGAACAGGAGGCGATGCGCCAGTTGAACCTCGGGAGCCTGGAGGGGGCGCTTCGCGCCTACTCGGGGATCCTGAAGCTCGATCCGCGCGATCGCCGCATCCGCCAGAAGGTCGGCGAGCTGATGCTCAAGATGGGCCGCCCGGTGGATGCGGAGAAGCACTTCCGCGAGGTCGTCGACGGCCTCGTGAAGGAAGGCGCCCATCGCGCCGCCGTGGCGCTGCTCAAGCAGCTCGTGTCGCTCCGCCCCGATGATCCGGGCCTCCAGATGGACCTCGCGGAGTGCTACGTCGCCTCGGGCTACGCGAACGACGCGCGCCCCCACTTCGACACGGCGATGCGCCTCTGGATCGGCGCCGGTCGCGCGCTCGACGCCGCGAAGGCCGCCCGGCGCGTGGCCGACCAGAGCCCGGGTGAGCCGCCGCTCCGGCTCAAGGTCGCCGAGCTGCTGGAGGCTGGAGGAGATCCCGCCGGGGCCGCGGCGGCCTACCAGGAGGTCGCCGAGGAGTACCGCCGCCGGGGGCGCCCCGACGAGGTCGGGCGCGTCGCCGAGATGGCCCTCCGCCTCAAGCCGGACGATGTCGGGCTCCTGCTCGACGCCGCCGGTGCGCGCGTCGAGGCGGGGGATCACAAGCGGGCCCTGGTGTACCTGCAGATCGCCTTCGGGCGGGGCCCCCGCGAGCCGCGCACCCTCGACCTGCTCGCCCGTGCGTTCGAGGGCGTCGGCCAGGGCGACAAGGCGCTGAAGGTCCTCACCGAGCTCTCGCGCGTCGCCGCGGACCGCGCCGACCCGATCGCCGAGGCCGACGCCCTGCGCCGCGCCGCACGCCTCTCGCCCGCCGACGAGGATCTCCAGGCGCGGCTCGTCGTCGCCGAGGAGAAGATCGAGCGGAAGGAACGGCGCCTCAACACGCTGGCCCTGGCCCAGGCAACCACGGAGGCCGAGCTGCGCGCCCAGGTGCGCGCCGAAGTCTACGCTCGGTACGGGTTCCTCGATCGGGCCGAGTCCGCCCTTCGCGCCGCGTTGGCCGACAATCCCGAGTCCCCCTGCCTCCTCGCCGCCCTGGCGGAGATCGACATGGCCGCGGGACGCACCGACGACGCGCTCCGAGCCATGGAGCGCCTCCTTCCGGGCGCGGGCGCCGAGGAGCAGGCGATTCGTGACCGGATGGCCGTCCTCCGAGGGGGGGCGGTGAATTCGCTCGCGGCGGACCCGACCGTGCCCGCCGCAGGCGAGGGGCCCGCGTCCGGCGCGGCTGCCGAACGCCCGGCCGTCCTGCCGGAGAGCGCCGAGGCGCGCGGCGATCGGTGTGCCGCCGCGGGGGATCTCCCCGGCGCGCTGATGGCCTGGCGGGAGGCCCTCGGTGAGAACCCCCTCGACGAGGCCGTGCTCGCCAAGATCGCCGCGCTCCGCGGTGGCGCGCGCCCCGTCGCCGCGTCCTCCCCCGCGGCCGCCTCGGTCGTCCCGTCGCCGGCCCCCGCTCGAACGCCCCCCCCGCCTCCCGCGCCGCCGGCCGACGACCTCGACGCCTTCGCCGACTTCGGTCCGCTGGAAGACGGCACGTTCGCCGAGGTGATGCCGGAGGCCCTCGACGAGATCGCCCCCGACGCCGACATCGACGAGGCCCGCTCCCTCGTGGCCGTCGGCATGTGGGCGGACGCCCTCACGCTGCTCGAGGGGTCGATGGCCCTCGAGGCCGCCGTCCTCCGCGCCCAGGCGGTGCGGGGCCTCGGGGACATCGCGCGCGCCCTCGACCTGCTCCGCGAGTCGGTGAACGACGCGCTGGAGAGCGATCCCGCGTACCCCGACGCCCTCTTCGAGCTCTCGGCGCTCTACACCTCCACCGGGAAGCCGCGCGCGGCCCTCCGGCTGCTCGAGGAGCTGCGGGACCTCGACGCGACCTACCGGGTGGTCGAGGTCGACGCCCGGCTGCGCGGGCTGCAGCGGCTCGCCCGCTAGGCGGATCGCGGCGCGGTCAGATGACGCCGTACATCGTGTCCAGGCAGGTCACGGTGACGTTGGCCCAGGCGTGGAGGAGCGCGCCGGCCAGCGGCTGCCCGGTCTTCTCGCGGAGCCACCCGAACAGGAGCCCCGGGAAGAACGTCGCGAAGTGCCACCACCGCACCACGACGAGCGAGTGCCCGAAGGCGAAGAACAACGAGGCGATGACGAGGCCCCAGCCGATGGGGACGCCGAAGACCAGGAACTTCCGGGGGAACACCTCGTTCAGGCGCGTCTGGAAGTAGCCGCGGTAGAAGAACTCCTCGGGGATGGCGACGAAGAAGAGGTGGTACGGCACCAGCAACGCCGCGTTCTTGGGGACGCGCCAGTGCGGGGAGAGGTCGAAGAGCGTCGTCTGGTAGAGGTGGTAGCCGACGAGCCAGGGAACGAGGATCACGCCGACGACGAGCGCGGCGGCGACGAGCGCGGCGCGCCACGACGGCCAGTCGGAGAAGGCGGGGATGGCGATGCGGTAGCCGTAGCTGTCCACGTCGCGCAGGCGGCAGAGGAGCACCGGCGCGTAGATGAACAGGAACGGGACCGCCGCGAGCGTCCACTCGGGGAGCCCGACCCCCTGGAGCGCCACGACGCCGCGGATCGCGAGCAGCGTGACGAGCCAGAGCGCCGTCAGCTCGAGGAGGACCCGCTTGCGGGCGCCGGGGGGGACGTGGTCGACGCGGTCGCCGATCCCGAGGGGGTGGAGGGGTGGGCCCCCGACGTGCTGCCCGTCCGGTAGCCCTCCATGTCCAGCGTGATCCAAGAGAACCCCTCCGCGCGGCAGACCGCCACGATGTCATCGCGCACGCCCGGCGCGAGGAGCCGCCCGAGGTCGCCGATCTCTACCTCGATGCGCAGGAGCTCGGATCCGCCGAGCTCATGGAAGCGCACCCGGAACTGTCGGAAGCCGTGTACGCGCAGGGCGCTCTCGATGCGCCCGATCCGCGTGACCCGGCCGAGCGTCACCCGGGTACCGACGGCAAAGCGGCTGCCGAGACACGCGAAGCTGGGCTTGTCCCACACCGGCATGCCGAGCGCGAGCGCGGCGGCGCGCACGTCCGCCTTGGTGAAGCCCGCCTCGACGAGCGGGTGGCGGACCGCGTGTTCGGCGGCGGCCTTCAGGCCCGGCCGGTGCCCGCCGAGGTCATCCACGATCGTGCCGTCGAGGATCCAGGGGATCCCCCGCGCGGCGGCGGTGTCGCGCGCGAGGTCGAACAGCTCGGTCTTGCAGAAGTAGCACCGGTCGCCGCTGTTCCGGGCGTAGCCCTCGCGCTCGAGCTCGTGGGCGGCCACCACGAGGTGGCGCGCGCCGATCGACGTGGCGAACCGGCGCGCCTCGGCGCACTCCTCCGGCGGGAACGTCGGCGAGTCGGCGGTGAGGGCGAGGGCGCGGTCCCCCACGGTGTCGACCGCGACCTTCAGCACGAGGGCGGAGTCCACGCCTCCCGAGAACGTGACCAGCACGTCGCCCATCTCCCGGACGAGCGCGCGGAGGGCTTCGAGCTTGTCGGCGAGCGGTGGGGTCATTCGGGCTCCCAGGACACGGGCATGCCGGGCGCGAGGCTGAGGGCGCGCCTCGCGTCGCCGTTGCGCACGACGACCTCGAGCCGACCGGTGCTGCCGGTGACCGCGACGACCTCGCCCGGCTCGGCGGCGCCGTAGGTGGAGACGACTCGCGCCCGCACCCCACCGATGCCCACGACGCCGGTGTCGGCGCCGGGCAGGTTGGTGATCGCGTTCCCGAAGTGGTCCACGTAGAGCACCTCTCCGACCCCTTCCACGGGCGCCGGGAGCACCATGGGGACGGCGTCGTCGACGAGCGGACCCACCGCGTCGAAGGGGGCGCCCATCGCGAGGCGCGCGGCGACCGGCGCGAAGAGATCCCGCCCGTGGAAGGTTCGGGACGGGGAGGGGGCACCCCAGGGCGCGGTGATCAAGCGGACCTCGGGGGCGGGGAGCAGGCCCAGCAGTCCGTTGTCGGGACCGACGAAGAGCCGACCGGCGGCCCGCGCGACGATAGGGCGCCGCGGGGTGCCGACGCCCGGATCGACCACGCACACGAACACGGTCCCGACGGGAAAGTGGGGCCACGCCGCGTCGAGGAAGAGGGCGCCCACGCGGAGATCCTGCGGGGGCACGCCGTGCGTCACGTCGATCACGGGCACACCGGGCGCCACCGCCGCCAGGACGCCCTTGAGGACGCCCACGTAGGGGTCCGCGAGCCCGAAGTCGGTGAGGAGCGCGATCGGCGCCAAGCGAGGTCCCTCCGTGCGCCGTCTACCCCGTGTCGACGCGGGGGTCGCGTCGACATGGCGTCCTGGTCCCGGGCGCTACGCGAGGACGGCTTCGGCGAGGCCGATCCCGAGGCGAGCGGGATCGACCGTGGCGACGATGCGGGTCCGTGCGCGCGCCGGCTGCGCGAGGTCGAGGAGCGGGCCGCCCCCGAGGAGCGTACCGGTCCGGTCGACCACGACGCGGACGACCGGCCGCCCGACGTGCTCCGCCGAGGCTGGCGCGCGGCAGACGATCCCGACCTCCCCGGTGTCGAGCACGATGGCGCTCCCGACGGGGTACCGTCCGAGGCAGGACACCAGGGCGTCGACCAGCGGGGTGTCGGCGCGCCGCCCCCCGTTCGCCTGGAGCCGCGCG
This sequence comes from Deltaproteobacteria bacterium, assembly GCA_036676765.1. GTDB lineage: Bacteria > Myxococcota_A > UBA796 > UBA796 > SXON01 > CAJBVW01. The sequence goes on along the minus strand of JAKFCH010000245.1, from coordinate 2,531 downwards.
ATCCCCTCGTCGGGCAGGAGCCGGCCCGGGCCCTCGGCGCGGAGCAGGGCGTCGGCCTCGTCGGCGAGCGCCAGGATCCGGGCGTGCAGGTGCGGAGCGCGGGGGGGCGCGCGATCGATCGAGGCGAGCCCCCAGAGGGTGACCGCCAGGCGGGCGTCCGGGAGCCCGAGGGAGCCGGTCGTCCGACGAGCGAGGACGCGTGCCACCGCGTCGGGTCCGGGTCGGGGCGGCAGGGTGGTCGCCTCGACGGCGGCCAGCACCAGGTCGGCGAGGGCGCCGCGCGGGATGCCGAGCCGCAGGCCCAGGATCAACGCCAGCGCGGCGACGGCCGCGGGCCGGCGCTCGGAGCGTGGTCCCGCGAACGCCAACGCCACGGGGAGCGCACGGGGCTCGCGGATGCCCTCGTCCACGAACGCGCGGAGCGCGCCGAGGAGCCGAGGCGGAGGGACGGCGCCAGCGGTGCGGGGGGCGTCCACCGCCGCCACGAACGCCGCCCACGCGTGGAGCACCGGGCGGAGCGGGGCGCGGCTGTCCGGCGCCGGGGGCGGCCGGGGCGGGAGGAGCGTGAGCGGGCCTCCGCCGTGGGCGGCGAGCCAGCGCTGGAGCTCGTCGCGCGGCGCGGACGGCGAGACGACCCGGGGCCCGCGGAGCAGCGCCAGCACGACCCCGCGGTCGACCGGCGCGTTCAGGCGCACGCCACCGACCCCGTGGGACCGCAAGGCCGCCTCCAGCCCCGCGAGCGCCACGCGCCACGGGGGAAGGAGCCGGACCGGCGTCTCGCCCACCCACAGGGTCGCGCCATCCAGCTCGAACGTCGGCGCGCGCGAGGCGGCGAGGTCCGACCACTCCTGCACGACGACGCCGAGGAGGCGGGAGACGGCGCGCCCGTCAGGGTCCGGCACGCACGCCAGGGCGGCGAGGTGGGCCGCGAACGTGTGGCTCGGCGATGGAGCGGCGGGGTCGGTCACCGGGGGTCGCCGGCGAGCAGGGCCTCGGCTTCGTGGCGGAGGCGGGGCACCTCCGCGGCGACATGCTGGAGGACGGCGCGCGCGCGCGGCGTACCGATGGCACGGAGCCCGTGGAGCGCGAGCCGTGCGAACGCGGGCTGCTCGATGCGCCGGCGCCCGAGCGCGAGGTCCGTCAACGGCACCTCGGCACGATCGCGTGCGAGCCGCCCGTAGGCGATGCAGATCGCCCGGAGCTCCGGCTCCTGGATCCCCGCGAGCTCGGGCTCCTGGATGCGGCCCTCGACCCACGGCAGCACCTCGGGGAGCCGATGCGCGACCCCGTAGCGGAGCGCCTCGATCCGCACGGTGGCCGCGGGATCGCCGAGACGCTGCAACACGAGCGCGCGAACGCGCCGGCCCGTCTGCTGGCGTAGCGCGAGGAGCACGGCCTCGCGGACCTCCACGTTCGCGTGCCCGCCCAGCGCCAGGATCGGCTCGATCAGCCTGGAATCGTCGACGCGCGCGGCCATCGCCAGGCCCAGCGCCACCACGTGCGGGCGCGGGTCCGAGAGGCGCGTGCGCACGCCGTCCGCGCGTGGAAGGCCGTCCTCCATCTCCCGGAGCAGCAGCGTGTCCGCGAGCACGGTCAGGGCCCACTTCGGCAGGCGCGCCGCAAGCGCGACGAGGCCCTCCTCGGGGATCGGCAGGGAGAGGAGCGAATACAGCGAGCCTCGGAGCTCGGGGGTCTCCTGCGCGGGGAGGCGCGCCACGAGCGCGCTCCGGAGCGGCTCGGCGCTGACCTCGGCGAAGGCGGCGGTGGCGACCGCGCGGGTCTCGTCGGCGGTGAGCTCGCGGTCCGCCAGCTCCAACGCGTGGTGGAGGAGGGGGCCGGGGTCGTGCGGACCGCCGAGGAGGTCCACCGCGGCCCCGAGCAGCGCCCGCGCCACGTTCCGCGCGTCGGCGGGGGTCTCCGCGGCACGGATCGCCGCGGCCAACGCGCCGGCGAGCGCGGACGGGTCGACATCGGCGCCGACGCGGACCCGGGCGGCGTCGGCCATCAGGTCGGGTGGCAACGCGCCCGCGGTCGGGAACACGTCGAGGAACGCGGACGGCTCGGGAGGGAGCGTGTCGCGAAGCCCGCGAAGCGTTTGGAGCGCGTCCGCGTCGAGGTGACCGCGGGCGTGCGGCTCCGCGGCGGGCCGATCCAGGAGCGCGAACTCTGGGAGACACTCCGGGTCCGGCGAGGCGCTCGTGGCCATGCTCGCCAGCTCGACGTGCACGAACGAGAAGTCCGCGCGCCACACCCGCTCGGGCAGATCGACGGCGCCGAGCGCTCCCTCGGCCACGATCACCGCGGCGAGCGCGAGCAGCTCCGCGTCGGGTGCGCCCGGGAACACCACGATCGTGCGCGCCCCCGCGTTGTGGAGGCCCTCCGCGATCCCGCGGTCGGCGCCGTCGAGCACCGGGGTGTCTCCCAGGGTGACGGCGGCGGGGGAAACCGTGAGGACCAGCGCGGGAACCTCCACGAGGGCCTCCCCGATCCCGTCGAGCCAGGCGGCGCGATCGAGGCCCGCGAGCGGCCCC
>JAKFCH010000244.1:0-10960 GCA_036676765.1 Deltaproteobacteria bacterium | reverse complement strand
CCTCCCCGCCGGGTCGGCCGGCCGTCCGGCCCCCCTGCCGCGGGGGGGGCGGTGTTGGTCATAATCGTCATACGCGGCCGTCCGCCCGGGGTAGGCGGCCATCCTCGACGGACGGACGTCATACGCGGCCGTCCGGCCGGGGTAGGCGGCCATCCTCGACGGCCGGACGTCATAGGCGGCCGTCCGGCCGGGGTAGGCGGCCATCCTCGACGGACGGACGTCGCGTTCGCTCCGGCAACGGAGCCGCCATCCTCGTATCCGCGACAACGTCGCCGCAACGGCGCGCGTCCTCGCGCGGCCGGTTGCCCGCTCCGATCGGGCCCGGCCCGTAGGTACGGCCCCCGACCGACCCCCTGCCCGCCCCCGGTCCCCCCGTCCCACCGGGGTAGGTTGTCCGGATGCGAAAGGCCCTCCTCGCCGCCGGTACGATCGGCGTGCTCTCCATCCTCGCCGTCACGCTCGTGCCGTACCTCTTCGAGGATCGGCTCATCGCCGCGGCGACGGCGCAGGCGAGCCGCAACCTCGACGCCACGGTGCGGTTCGACACCGCCGACGTGACGCTCTTCCGATCGTTCCCCGACCTCGAGCTCGCGTTCGGCAACCTGACGGTGACGGGGAAGGGCCCCTTCGAAGGCGTGGTCCTGGCCCGCGTCGCCGAGGCGCGCGTCGCGCTCGACCTCCCCAGCGTGTTCTCCGGCGGCAAGGTGCTGGTGCATTCCCTCGAGCTCCGCGACGCCGACGTCCACCTGCTCGTGGACGCCGAGGGGCGCGCCAACACCGACCTGGCGCAGGCGGAGACGACCGCAACTCCCGCCGAGGAGGCGCCCGGCGACTTCGCGCTCGATCTCGACGCCTTCACGGTCGCGGACCTCTCGCTCCGCTACGAGGATCGGGCGGGCGGCACGAACGTCGCGCTCCGGGACCTCGACGCGACGGGCGCGGTCAAGGTCTCCGGTGAGGCGAACGTGTTCGCCACCAACGCGACGATCGGCGCGCTCTCGGTGAGCAGCGGCGGGATGGAGCTGCTCCGCGAGGTGGCGATCGTGGCCGACGTCCAGGCCCGCCAGGACCTCGCGACCGACGTGATCACCCTCGGCGAGAACCGCCTCGCGCTCAACGAGCTCGCGGTCGCCTTCCGAGGCACGATCGCGCCGGCGGGGGACGACGTGGGCCTCGACCTCTCCATCGTGACGGGGGACACGCCCTTCGCGTCGATCCTGTCGCTGCTGCCCGCGGCGTACTCCAAGGACGTGAAGGGCCTCGTGAGCAGCGGCACCGTCGCGTTGCAGGGTTCGGTGAAGGGCACCTACAAGGCCGGTGCCGACGACCACCTCCCCGGCTTCGACCTCGCGCTCCAGGTGGTCGACGGCGCGTTCCGCTACCCGACGCTCCCCACCTCGGTCGACGCGGTGAACCTCGACATGGCGGTGCGCCACCCCGAGGGCGGCGCCGATCTCGTCGAGGTCGACGTGAAGCGGTTCGCGCTCGCGGTGGGCGGGAGCCCGGTCACGGGGAGCTTCTCGCTCCGGCACCCGATGACCGATCCCGACGTGGCCGCGCGGATGGTCGGCGTCCTCGACCTCGGCAAGCTCCACCAGGCGCTGCCGGCCGCGAGCAGCACGTGGACGGGGCGGCTGGACGCCGACCTCGACGTGGCGGGGCGGGTCTCCCAGTTCCAGGGCCTCGAACGCGCGGAAGAAGGGGTGCGCGCAAACGGGCGATTCCTGCTCGAGGACTTCCGGTGGGAGGCACCGAGCGACGACGCCCCCATGGCCATCGACCGGCTCGCGGTCACCCTCGATCCCCGTCACGCCGACATCACCGAGCTCGTGATGACGCTCGGCGCCTCGGACCTCCGCGGGACCGGCACGCTCGACAACCTGCTCGCCTACGCGCTCACCGACGCCACGCTCGTGGGGCGGATGGAGCTCGCCTCCCGGTTCCTCGACCTCGACGCGTTCTCCGGCGGGGAGGAGGCCCCGGGCGATCCGGCGGCGACCGACGCGTCCAAAATCGTCGTCATCCCGAAGAACCTCGACCTCGCCGTCACCGCCGCGGCCGACCGGGTGCGCTACGGCGGGCACGAGGCGACCGACGCGCGCGGCGCCTTCGGGGTGAAGGACGGGGCGCTGCGCATCGAGTCGCTGACGTTGAACCTCCTCGGGGGCACGGTGGGGCTCTCGGGCACCTACACCGCGACGACGGACGAGCAGGCCGAGGTCGACCTCGCGCTCGACCTCGCCGACTTCGACGTCACCCGCACGATCGAGGCGTTCGAGACGCTCCAGAAGATCGTGCCCGTCGCGCGGGGGGCGAAGGGGCGGTTCGGCTCGGGCCTCCGCCTCGGGGCGCGGCTCGGGCGGGACCTGTCCCCCGACATCGACAGCCTCCTCTCCGACGGCCGGCTCCGCACCTCGAACCTGACCCTCACGCCCGCCTTCCTCTCGGAGGTGGCCGAGCGCCTCGGCGCCCCGAAGTTCGCCGTCCTCGACCTCTCCGACGCCGACCTCGCCTTCGTGATGGAGAAGGGGCGCGTCGCCATCGCGCCCACCGCCCTGAAGATCGGCGGGGCCGCGGCCACGTTGGGGGGCGCCACCGGCGTCCTCGACCGCACGCTCGACCTCGACCTCGGCATGAAGATCCCCGTCGGTGACGTCGGCGCGGCGGACCTGCTCGGAAAGCTCGGCGTGGCCAAGGGCGGCCTCGCGGACGTGAAGGTGAAGGTGGGCGGCACCTACGACAAGCCGACGGTGAAGCTCGACATGGGCGACGTGGTGGGCGGCCTCGTGGAGGCGGTGAAGGGCCGCGTCCTCGACGAGGTCGACGCCGCGACCGACACCGTGCTCGCGGCGGCGAAGAAGCAGGGCGACGCCCTGGTGGCCGAGGCGGAGCGCCAGGCCGCGAAGCTGAAGGCGGAGGCGGCGAAGCAGGCGGACGCGCTCCAGGCCGAGGCGGAGAAGCAGGGCGACAAGCTCGTCGCCGAGGCGAAGGGCAAGCCCCTCGCCGAGATCGCGGCCAAGGAGGCGAAGAAGAAGCTCCTCGCCGAGGCGGGCAAGCAGATCGACAAGCTCGAGGCCGAGGCCGGCCGCCAGGCGTCCGCCGGGGTCACCGCCGCGAAGAAGCAGCAGGCGAAGCTCCTCGCGGACGCCGAGGCGAAGGCGAAGAGCAGGACGAAGGCGGCGCTCGAGTAGGGAGCGCTCGCGGCCTCCAACGCGGTGGGGGGGGCTCGCGGTCGGAGGGGCAGCCCGACGCGCGAGGACGCGCGCGGCTGCGGCGGCGGGGGTCGCGGAGAGAGCGTCGACGGCTCCGTCGGAGCTGCCCCCAAGCTCGACCTCGGCCGCGGCCGGATGGCATACTCTCGGGACCCCCGGAGCCCCAATGTCCAAGATCAGCCCCTGCCTCTGGTTCGACGGCCACGCCGAGGAGGCCGCGCGGTTCTACACGTCGCTGTTCTCGGACGCGGCGATGGGTGCCATCGGCCGGTACGGCGAGAACATGCCGTTCCCCGCCGGCACCGCGATGCTGGTCGAGTTCACGCTGGCCGGGCAGAGCTTCCAGGCGCTGAACGGCGGGCCGCAGTTCCCGTTCACGGAGGCGATCTCGATGTCGGTCTCCTGCGCCGACCAGGACGAGGTCGACCACTTCTGGAACGCGTTGACCGAGGGCGGCACCCCGAGCCGGTGCGGGTGGCTCAAGGATCGGTTCGGCGTCTCGTGGCAGGTCGTGCCGCAGACGATGGTGCGGCTCCAGAACGCCGGCGACCCTGCCGCGACCGGGCGCATGATGCAGGCGATGATGCAGATGTCGAAGCTGGACGTGGCGACCCTCGAGCGCGCCTACCGGGGCGACTGACCGCTCGACGCGGATCGGGTGGGTATCCCCCGAACGACGGATTCCCGTCGTGGCCCCCTTTGCTAAAACCGCGGGCATGAGCGCGTCCCCGCCCCCGATCCCCATCGCCCGGGTCGCCGTCGACTCCTTCGGTCCGCTCCACTTCGGCTGGCTGGACGGCGAGCTCGTCCTGTCGAACGACGCGGGGGAGTGGGCGATCCTCGATCGCGCCGATGGGATCGCGTTCCTCGAGGGGGGCATCGGGCCCGACCATCCCCGGCGGGACGAGCTCGCGACAAAGGGCTTCCTGCGCCAGGGGCTCGACATCGACGCGTTCGCGGCCCGCGTCCGCCGTCGGAAGGCCCCGGTGTTCCAGGGCACGCACCTCCACATCTTCGTGGTGACGCTCCGGTGCGACCACGCGTGCAGCTACTGCCACGCGTCCCGCGTGCCCCTCGCGTCCACGGGCACGGACATGTCCGTCGACACCGCCCGCCAGTCGGTCGACATGGCGTTCCAGACGCGATCCCCGGTGGTCAACTTCGAGTTCCAGGGCGGCGAGCCGCTCGCCAACCCCGACACGGTGCGGTTCATCATCGAGTACGCGCGGGAGTGCAACAAGTTCCACAAGAAGGAGCTTCGCTTCTCGTTGGTGACGAACCTGTCGCGGATGACGGAGGAGATCCTCGCCTGGCTCATCGCGCCCGACATCTCCATCTGCACCAGCCTGGACGGTCCGCAGGACCTCCACGACCACAACCGGAGCATGTTGGGTGACAGCAGCTCGCACGCAAACGTGAAGCGTTGGATCCGTCGCATCCACGAGGCGTACGAGGCGGGCGGCTACGCCCCCGGGCTCTTCCACGTGGACGCGCTCATGACGACGACCCGCGCCTCGCTGGGGCGGTCGTCCGACATCATCGACAGCTACGTCGACCTCGGCCTGTCGTCCCTGTACCTGCGCCCGCTCAACCCCTACGGGTTCGCCGCCGCGGCCTGGAAGCGCATCGGCTACACCGTCGAGGAGTACCTGGCGTTCTACTTCGCGACGCTCGACGAGATCGTGGCCCGCAACCGCGCGGGCGCCGACCTTCGGGAGCACACGGCCTCGGTGTTCCTCACCAAGCTCCTGACCGCCGACGACCCCGGTCACCTCGACATCCGCTCGCCCTGCGGCGCGGGCATCGGGCAGCTCGCCTACAACCACGACGGGAAGGTCTACACCTGCGACGAGGGCCGCATGCTCGCGCGTTCGGGCGACCACACGTTCGAGCTGGGCGACGTGATGACCAACCGCTGGGCCGAGGTGGTGAAGCACCCGACGGTGCGGTCCATGACGATCGCGTCGCTGCTCGAGGCGCTCCCGGGCTGCCGGGATTGTGTCTACCAGCCCTTCTGCGGGGTGTGCCCGGTGTACACGTGGTCCACCGAGGGCAACCTGTTCGGACAGCGCCCCAACTCCGACCGCTGCCGCCTCCAGCGCGGCCAGATCGAGGGGCTGCTGCGGAGGCTGCGGGACTCCGAGGACGGCGGCACCGAGCGGATCTTCCGCCAGTGGACCGTGAACCGGGCGAGGGGAGTGCCGCCCGCGTGCGCGATGTGAGCCCGGAGCGGCTGGAGCTGCACCTCACGACGATCTGCACCTCCCGCTGCACGTTCTGCTCCGAAGCCGACCGCATGCGCACCTGGCGCCGCTTCCCGGTCGACGCGCGCGCGGTCCGACAGGTGCTCCGGGAGTGGGTGCCGCGTGGGGTGAAGCACGTACACTTCACCGGCGGCGAGCCGACCCTGCACCGGGACCTCCCCGCCCTCGCGGCGCTCTGCCACCGGAGCGGGCTGCGGACCAGCATCGGCACCAACGGGTGGCGGCTCGCCGACGCGGCCTACGCCGCGCGCCTGCTCCCGCACCTCGACGACGTGATGGTGTCGTTGCACGGGCCCGACGCCGACACCCACGACGGCCTCACCGGCCGCGCCGGCGGCTTCGACCGGGCGGTCGCGGCCCTCGGCCATTGTGCGCAGCCCGGCGTCAACATCGTCGTGACCCGGGGCACGCTCCATCGCGTGGTCGACACGGCGCGCCTCGCCGTCTCGCTCGGCGCCGCCTTCGTGCTGGTCTCCGCGGTGTCGCCGGAGGGGGACGGCGCCGCCGACTACCCCGCCCTGGCGACCCCGCTGTCGGCGCTGCCGGCGGTGGCCGAGGCGGTCCTCGGCGCCGTCGGGGACAAGCTCCCCGTGCGCTTCTTCGGGGTGCCGGCCTGCGCGCTCGGCGCCGCGCGCTACTGCTCCAACGACCTGTACTGGAGCCCGCGAGTGGCCGTCGAACGAGGCGGCACCCCGGCGGCCCCGACGCTGGACGCGATCCTGTCCGTGCGTCCGGACCGGGGGCGGGCCCAGGTCCAAGCGTGCCGTGCGTGCGCGTGGGCGGGGGTCTGCCCCGGCCCGTTCGCCCGCTACGTCGAGACGTTCGGGAGCGGCGAGATCGTCGCCATCGGCGGGTCCGAGCGGGGCACGATCCCCTCCCATCCGTGAGCCTCGGGGTACTCCCGCCACGGCCCTTCGCACACCTCCGCCCACGTACACGTCGCGCAGGGCGGGCCCTTGATCTTCCCCTCGGTCACCCGGGCGACCCGGTAGTCCGGCACCACCCTCCCGACGTCCTCGATGCGCGTGGGCGGGATGTAGAGCTCCGCGATCTGGCGCTCGAAGCCGACGAGCAGGCACGGGGGCATCGCCTCGACCATGACCGGGATGCCCGCGGCCATGCCGGGCCGGAGCCCGCTGCGCACCCAGGGGGCCGCCTCGACGAGCGGCGGCACGACGTCGGTGAAGCCCGACTTGGCCGTGCCGAGCGGGTGCACCATCGCCAACTGGTACTGGGCGACCTGGAGGCCGACGAGGAGCTCGCCGAGCCGCGGGAGCTCGCGCAGGTTCGAGCGGGTGACGACGCTGTTCGTGATGACCCGCTGGCCGCGCTCCACGAGGTTGCGGATGCCCTGGACCGTCTGGCGGAAGCTGCCGCGGGCGCGCGTCTGGGCGTCGTGGGTCTCGGGCAGCGCGCCGTGGAGCGCCGGGGAGAACTCGGTCGCCCCGGCCTCGAGGAGCGCGTCGCAGAAGGCGGGCACGGAGAGGCGCCGCCCGTTCGTCTGGATCTGGACGGTCCGGTAGCCCACGGCGCGCGCGTGTCGGACCAGCTCCAGGATGTCCTTGCGGATCGTGCACTCGCCGCCGGTGAGCACGAGCTCGTCGGCCACGGCGCGCCCGTCCTCCAAAAGCTGCATCAGCGCTCGGGTGTCGCGATCGGGGTCGCGTGCCCGCCGATCCCCCTGGACACAGAAGGTGCAGCGGTTGTTGCACGAGAATCCGGTCTTCAGGTCGAGGCGGAGCCCCCCCTTCGACATGCCGAGCCCCTCCTGTACGGACCGCGACCTATGTCGCCTCCCGGTGGCCGGGCATCGGTCGAATGATGGATCCCGGCTCGAAACCGGGGCGATAGGGCCCACGCGATGTCGGAGTCCTCCATCCGCCTCGGGCGCGTGCCCCCCGCCGCCGTGGCCGACCTGCTCGCGGCGGTCGACGCGTGCGCCGGGCGGCCGCTCATGGCCCAGGCGCTCGTGGACGTGGACATCGCGGTGGCCCAGGCGCGCTCCTTCAAGCTGGACGTCTCGTTCGCGCTCACCCCGGACGCCGCGGAGGGCGCCCGCTTCTCGCTCAACGACAAGGGCGAGCCCGAGGCGTTCCGGCGGCGGCTCGTCGGGCACGCGGAGGCGCTGGGGATCGACGCCGCGCTCCTCGCGGCGCAGCTCCGGATCTCGCCACCGGGAGAGGTGCAGACCACGCTCGCGGTGAAGTGGGCGCCGACGCGCCCGCCGCGGGTGACCGTCTACTTCGAGGAGCTGACGCGCTCTCCGCGGGCCGAGGCCATCCGCCGGGCCTGCTTCGCGCTGGGCGGGGTGGACATGCCGCCCCCGCCGCCGGGGCTCGACCTGGTGGCGGCGTGTGTCGACCACTCGGCGGGGCGGGCGGTCGCGGTGAAGGACTACCACCTGCTCACCGAGCGCGCGGGTACGCCGCCGGTGGCGCTCCCCGCCGCGGTCGAGCCGTTCCGGGCGCCGTTCGGCTGGCACCCGGTGAACGGCACGCGCCGGTTCCTGCTCGCCACGCGCTACGCCGCCGGCGGCGGGCCGATCGGGTCGAAGCTCCTGTGGATGTCGGAGGTCCATCGCCACGAGACCGTCGGCTGGGCGTGGGCGGAGGTCGACCGGATCCGCGCGGCGATGCGTCTCCCCGAGTCGCGGGTCGGGCGCGCCCTCGACGCGCTCCGTGCCGCGTGGGCCCACGCCCCGGGCACGTTCCTGTACCCCGACCTCGTGTCGCTCGACGTCGACGCCGACGGCACCCCCCAGGGGCTGGTGGTGTACGTCTCCATCCGCTGACCGCGCCCGGAACGCCTACGCCAGCGCCCCCGCCGCGCCCTCGGACGCGTCGATCCAGCCGCGCGCGTTGAAGCACACCCACTGGCCGTCGGGCAGCGCACGGAGGCAGCGGCGCTCGTTGCCTTTCATGTCGCGCTCCAGCAGGGCGCCGCTCCGCGCGGGCTCGAGGATGCAGCCCTGCTCGGCGTCGACCCAGGCGCCGGGGTGGAGGCCGGTGACCTCGCTCACGACGGTCTGGGCGTGCACGTCGACGAACAGGATGGTGCAGCCGCTCGCCTCGGGGAGGCGGAGCGCGGCGTACTGGCCGCCGGTGATGCCCCACACGCGGTCGGGCGCGGCCTCGAATTGCAGGACGTCGCGGGCCTCGCAGGGCCTGTTCTCGCGGACGGACACCGCGAGATCGTAGTGGGCGAGGATGTTCTCGGCGTCGACCACGAGCAGGTCGGGGCGGCGGTTGACGAAGGAGAGCAGGCGCGCGGGCACGTCGGCGGAGGGGAGGGGATCGGGGATGGCCTCCTTGCCGGAGGCGGGGTCGAGCACCTTGATGGCGCCGCGCGGGGTGATGACGCCGAGCCAGGTGCCGCCGTGCGAGAGCGCCATGCCGATGGGCCACTTGAGCTCGTAGGCGCGGTTGCGGGCGAGATCCCACCAGCGGATGCCGCCGCTCGCGAGCTGCGCGGCGACGACGTTGCCGCCGACGCCGACGGAGGGGGCGCCGCTGGTCTCGGGGCCGCCGTCGAAGATCTTCTTGCCGTCGTTCACGTCGTGGACGACGAGGGCGCCGCGCTCGGGGACGCCGACGACGAGCCGCCCGTCGCGATCGAGGTGCACCTCGCGCAGCGGGGCGCCGACCGCGAATTCGTGGACGCGGCGGTTGCCGTTCCAGACGGCGATGCTGTCGGTGTGGCAGGCGATGCGGTTGTCGCCGAAGCCGCCCACGACGGTGACGGGGCCGGCGCTGCCGGAGCCGCCGCCGTGCATGAGGCCGTCACTCCCGCCGACGCGGATTCCCGCGGGGCCCCACACCGCCGCGCTCGACGGATCGGGTGCGCCGTGGCGGGTGCTGTCGACGGGCTGGAGGTCGGGCATGGAGAAGATGTGGACCGAGCGCTGGCTCACCGCGCCGACCTGCGTGCCGTCGGGGCTCTGCACGAGGTTGAGGATGCCGGAGCCGCCGCGGGTGGCGAAGCTCGCGACCATCACGCCGTCGACCACGCGGAGCAGCGCGAGGCCGCTCTGCCCGGCGGTCGCGACGAGCGTGCCGTCGAGCGAGAAGGTGGCGCGCTCGGCGGGGGTCTGCAGCTTGTCCATCGGCAGGCCCTGGTGGCTCATCAGGTCGACGAGGCGCGGCTGGCCGTTGGTGTCGAGGCAGAGCACGCGCTGGCCGGACTGGTCGAACTCGACGGTCAGCCCGCCGAAGCCCTGCCACGCGACCTCGCGTTCGCCCTTCGTGATGTCCCAGATGCGGAGCAGGCCGTCGACCGCGATGGTCGCGACGCGCCCGCCCTCGGGGCTCAGGGCGACGCCGCGCATGGCGCGCACGCGGCCCCGGGCGCCGTCCCTCGCCTCCTGGAAGTAGCAGTCGGCGTTCTGGGTGCTGTAGACGCCGATGGTGCCGTCGTCGTCACCCACGGCGATCATCGTGCCGCCGCGGATTATGCCGATGGCGCCCGTGATGCCGACGCCGGGCTGGAACAGGAGGCCGGGCGTGGCCTCCCCGGCGCGGGTCACGGCGACGAGGCCCGACGCGTCGGCGGTGGCGAGGACACCGCTCCAGGGGTCGTAGGCGGCGGCGGTGATCGGGGCGTCGTGAACGTTCGGGCAGAATTGGTCGACGAGTGAGGCCATTCCCGAGCATGTAGCCGTTCGACGGGGCCCGTACCAGCGGCGCGATCGGGCCATCGCCCGCCGCGGGGGTGCCCCGGCGGGGCGGTCAGGCGCCGGGGAGCGCGCGGACCTTGGTCGAGGTGAGGCGGGCCACGCCGATGCCGACGCCGTAGAGGCCGATCAGGGGGGCGGCCATCAACATCTGCGAGACGACGTCGGGGGGCGTGAGGATCGCGGCGACCACGAAGATGGCGACCACGCTGTAGCGGAAGCCCTTGATCATGTCGATGTGGTCGATGAGGCCGAGCCGCGCGAGAAAATAGACGACGACCGGGAGCTGGAACGAGACCCCGAACGCGACGAGCAGCGTCGTCACCATGCCGAGGTAGGACTCGATCGAGAGCACGGCCTGGACGCCCTCGATGTTCATGTCGAGGAACATCGGAAAGCCGTAGGTGAACACCGCGAAGTAGCAGAACACCGCGCCGGAGAGGAACAGGAAGGTGGACGAGGCCACGAGCGGGAAGACGAGGCGCTTCTCCTGGTCGTAGAGGCCGGGCCCGACGAACTTCCAGCCCTGCCAGAACAGGATGGGCGAGGAGAGGAAGAGCGAGGTCAGGCCCGCGACCTTCATCTGCACCATGAAGCCCTCCATCGCCTGGGTCACGGCCATGGTGCCGCGCCCGGTCTCGACGAGGGCGGCGTTCATCGGCGCCGCGAGGACGGTGAAGATCTCGTTCGCGAAGAAGAAGCTCCCGACGACGGTGAGCAGGAGGGTCCACAAGCAGACGATGAGGCGCTTGCGGAGCTCCCGGAGGTGCTCCATCAGCGGCATGCGGTACTCGTCGACCGGGTCCATCGGTCAG
>JAKFCH010000243.1:0-11673 GCA_036676765.1 Deltaproteobacteria bacterium | reverse complement strand
GCGAGCCCGGAGGGTGGCGACGGCGGGCTCGGCCGCCGGGCCGCCCAACCAGGTCAGAGGGCCGCCGCGACCTCCGCCCCGCGCGCGATCGCCCGCTTGGCGTCGAGCTCGCCGGCCTCCTCGGCGCCGCCGATCACGTGGGCCGTGCGCCCGGCGGCCCGAGCGGCGCGGAGTGGCGTGGAGCGGCGCGGAGTGCCGCGGAGCGGCGAGCTTGTAGCGCACGTCCTCCACAAGCTCCCCGCTTCGGCGCCGGCTCGGGAGGGGCATGTCGAGGGCATGTCGCCCCGAACTGGAACGCGCCCGAGGCAAGCCCCACCGAACTGGACGCGGACGCCCGATCCCCGCCGCCGGCCCGGCCCGTTCACCCCGCGCCTCACCAAAAACCGGCCTTCCATCGTTCGGCCCCGGCCCGCCCGCCAGCCCCCGGTCTCGCACGTTCTCGTTCGGTGCCGCTTGGGTCGGCGCCCCTCTCGTTCACCCCGACTTGCCCCCCGGCGCAACCGCTTGCCGCGGTACTTCTCCCACCCGACCGTGCACACCCGGCGGGAGCGCCTCGAAGCGCGGGTCGCCCACGGCGCGGACGGCCGCGTGCAGGTCCGGTCGGCGGTGGGTGAGCGAGCGGGGCGGGGCGTCCTCGACCGCGCGGTAGACGCTCGACGACGCCATGCCGAGCTCCCTCGCCAACCTCCGCACGTCGCGCACCTCCAGGACCCACGCCGCCGTCAGCGCCAGGGTGCGCGCCGGCCCCCGCCGCGTGAGGGCCTCCGCGGGCACCCGGCACACGCCCGCCACGGCGTCCCGAACCAGCTCCCACCGCACCGTTCCCCACGCCCCCTCGGGCAGGGCCGTGCCGTCGACCGCGACGCTCGGATCGCTCGACACCCAGCGGTGGAACCGCGCCGGATCGTGCTCGCGCGCGCGAATCGGCGCCGCTGCGAAGCCCGTCGCGTCGCGGTGGGTGCTCCACGGCCACGCCAGCGGATCGGGCACGAGGCCGTCGCGGCACGGGTTGAGGTGGACGTACCGCACCGTCCGGCGCAGGTGTTTGGCGTTCGGCAGCGCCTCGGCCGGGGGGAGGCGCTCCCAGACCGGCCCGCGCTCGCCCCGGTGCGCGTTCCGCCACCGCGCGTACGCGCTCGCGAGGTGGCCGAGGCGATGCCCCTCGCCGGCGGGCGCCACGATGTGCACGTGATCCGGCATCACGCAGATCGCCACCGCGTCGGGAAACGTGGCCGCGACGAGGTCGAAGAGCGCGCGCGCCTCCTCGTGCGTGCGAAAGAGGAGGGTGTGCTCGAGGGCGCTGGCGACGAGGTGTTCCATGCGCCGCGCCCCAGCAAGACCCGGGCCGCTGCCAAGCCGTTGGAACTGCTACGGGGTGCCTGACGAATGTCCGTCAGCGCGGTGGACGTCCGTCACCCCGACACGGCGGCATCCCCGCGGCAGCCGACCGCAGGCGCGCGATCGCCCGCGTGGCGTCGGGCTTGCCTCTTCGGCCTTGCCGATCACGGGCACCGGGTGCCCGGCGGCACGGAGCGGCACGGCGAGCCCGTGGCGGCGCAGCGCCGCGAAGGGGTAGCAGTGCGGCGAGCCCGGAGCGGCGCGCCCTCCACGAAGCTCCCCGCTTCGGCGCCGGCTCGGGAGGGGCATGTCGAGGGCATGTCGCCCCGAACTGGAACGCGCCCGAGGCAAGCGCCACCGAACTGGACGCTGGCGCCCGATCCCCGCCGCCTGCCCGGCCCGGTCACCCCGCGGTCCACGAAAAACCGGCGTTCCACCGTTGGCCCCCGACCCGCCCTCCAGCCCCCCGTCCCGCACGTTCTCGTTCGGTGCCGCTTGGGTCCGCGCCCCTCTCGTTCACATTGACTTGCCCCCGCCGCTACCGCTTGCCGCGGTACTTCTCCCGAACGGCGCGCATTCGGACCCACATGACGGCGGCCGGGGCTTCGCAAAGGCGCGCCCCCCCTCGATCAGTTGACCGTCTCGTCCACCACCGGCTTCGTCATCGGCGTGAGCTCCGCGCGGAGGCCCTGGAACCGCGCGCGGGTGAACCACCCGCCGAGCCCGCCGGGGCGCGGGCGCCCGTCGACCGCGCGGAGCACCTCGTCCTCGTCGGTCGGGATGAGCCGCCCCGCGTCGTCCACCGGACGCCAGGAGGCCCACCACCGGCCGTCCGTCCACTCGACGAACGTGCCGGCGAGCTTGCGGGCGTGCGCGCCCTTCGCCCGCTGGGTGAACCGCCCGACGATGGCGATGGCCTCGACGCCGGGCTGGCCGGCGAGCGACGCGAGGACCCGGTGGGGGTCCTTCGCGGCGGCGAGCAGCGGCGCGACGTAGATGATCTGCACGTCGTTCGCGCGAAAGAGGAACGCCGCCGGCGGGGTTGGCCCCTTGCCGAGTGTCTTGAGGACCCGGTCGACGAGGGTGCGGCCGAGGACGTCGTCGTCCGCCGCCTCGAAATCGGGCGCCCGGCGGGCGAGGGTGACACGGACTCGAATGCCAGACATCGCGGCGTCTAACATGCGCACCGATTGCCGAGCCGGCGCGTGCCGACCGTCACCGCCTCAACATTGCCCGTCGGCTTCGGAATCCACGCACCCTTCGCCGAGGAGCGCCCGTTCGAGCACGGTGCCGTCGGTGCCGGTCTCCACGATGAGCAGGCCCTGGAAGGCGCCGGCCGCCGCCGGCTTGAAGCGCAGGTCGATCGGGATCCCCTCGCCCGGGTCGAGCAGCTTGGGGAACGGCAGCTCGTCGAGCGTGGAGAACGCGCCGTCCTCGCTCTCGACCCACACGGCGGCGATGTAGACCGCGACATCCCCCGCGGCGCCGATGGTCACCTCCTGGAACTGCGGCCGGCCCGAGGGGCTGACGGGCTCGAAGAGGATCTGCCCCTCCGGCGCCACGGACACGAGCGGCCCCCCGTCGGCGGTCACGCCGTCCGCGAGGCCGAAGTCACCACACCCGACGAGGAGGAGCAGGCTGGGGAGGAGGGGTCGCATGGCAAGGGCTCCGGCTCGCCCTTTAGCAAGTCGGGTGCCAACCCGACGAGGGCCGGATCCGGGGCTTTTTCGCATCGCGTGGGGCGCGCGTACCCCAGGACCTGGGGCGCGGATAGGCTGGCGGATGCTGCCCGCACGCCCCGCGCTCTTCGACTCCCCCACCAACGCCGCCATCGCCGCCGCCCTGGTGAAGCGCGCGCGGGCCCGCCTCCGCGCCCTCCCCGACGCCGCGGTCGCCGATCTGCTCGCCGACACCGTCTTCCACGAGCGCAAGCGCCTCGAGGAGAGCGGCGGGGATCCGGCCTACGTGGCCGCCGTCGAGGAGGCCGCCACCACCCTGCGCGACATGCGCCGCGCCGAGATGGACGCCGCGATCGACACCCTGGTCTCCAGCTACGGCCACGAGATCCACACGTCCTTCTCGCCCCGGACCTACCGGTTCGCCACGCGGATCATGCCCAAGCTGCTGACCCGCCTCCTCACCGCGTCGAAGGGCCGGGATCTGTTGTTCGGGGATGTCGACCCCGCCTCCCGCATGCGCGTCGACGGCCCGCTCGACCACATCCGCCACCTCGCGGAGACCTCGACGCTCATCCTCGCGCCCACCCACGTCTCGAACCTCGACTCGCCGCTCCTCGGCTACGCGCTCTACGCCGCCGGACTGCCGCCCTTCGCGTACGGCGCAGGCCTCAACCTGTTCTCCAACCCGGTGATGGCCTTCTTCATGGAGCGCCTCGGCGCCTACACGGTCGACCGGCGGAAGCGCAACCGCCTCTACAAGGAGACGTTGAAGGACTACTCCGTCGAGATCCTCCGGCGCGGGTGCCACTCGTTGTTCTTCCCCGGCGGTACGCGCTCGCGCTCGGGGCGGCTGGAGCGGCACCTGAAGAAGGGCCTGCTCGGCACGGGCCTCGCCGCGTGGCAGGAGAACCTCGCCGAAGGCCGCCCGAATCCCGACGTGTTCATCGTCCCGTGCACGCTCTCGGTGGGGCTCGTCCTCGAGGCGGAGACCCTCATCGCCGACGCGCTCGCGGAGGAGGGAAAGCAGCGCTACATCATCATGGACGACGAATCGTACGACTCCCGGCAGGTGGCTTCGTTCGTGCGGCGCATCATGGGGCTCGACGCGGCGGTGCACGTCGTGTTCGGCCAGCCGATGGACATCGCCGGCAACCCGGTGGACGAGAACGGCGTCTCCCTCGATCCGCACGGCCACCCCGTCGATCGCAAGGGCTACGTCTGCGACCGCGACGGCAAGGTGATCCGCGACGAGCAGCGCGACCACGTCTACACCGAGCGCGTGGCGGAGCGGCTCTCCGAGGCCTACCACCGTGACTTCGTCGTGCAGCCGACCCACCTCGCGGCGTGGGCCGCCTGGGAGGCGCTGCGTGCGCGTCACCAGGGGCTCGACACCTGGCGCCTCGTGCGGCTCCACCCCACCGCGCGGGTGGTGGACCGGGCGGCCGTGCTCGCCAACATCGAGCGGGCCGGCAAGGGCATCGCGCACCTCAAGCGCGTGGGCCCCACCACGGCCGAGGGCGTGCTGGAGGAGGCGATCGCGCGGTTCGCGAGCTTCCACAAGAAGCGGGCGATGGAGCCCGTGGACGGCAAGCTCAAGCTCGACGGGGAGCTGGTGTTGTACTACCGGAACCGCCTGGACTGGATCCAGGCGTAGGGGCCGTTCGGGCGCGTGGGCGCCAACTTGGTGTCTTTCGGACCGCCTGGGCTGCGGACGGGCCCGACCTCGGGGCGCCGGTGCTCCGGGCCCAGTGCCCCCAGGACCACCGCTTCCGCCTTCGCTATGTGGCCGAGCCGGCGCGCTGCGGGACGTGCGGCGACGCGCTCCCACTCGAGGGGACCGTCGTGCACGAACCCAGCGACGTCGACACGCAGGTCGAGTGCGACGGGTGCGGGACGCGCACGAGGGTCCACCTGCGGCCGGTCGCATCGGTCGCTCCCGGCGCGGGTTGGACCCGCGCGGAGGCGAGCGTGGTGGTCGGCGCCCACGAGGAGGGCCGGAGCGTGCGCGGGTTCGTCACCGGGCCGGTCACCGCGGGGCTGCGCGTCGCTTTCGGCGGGCGCGTCACGGGGGTGCTCCCCACGCCATTGATCGATCTCTCCGGGCGGCCCGACCCCCCGGACTTCGTCGGGCGCCCCATCGAGGTGCGCGTGGTGCGCTACGACCTCGCATGGTGCGAGGTCGTGGTTGACCGACGCTCGATCCTCGCCGAGGCACGGACCGCCGGGCGTGAGCGCCTGCTCGCGGCGCTCCGCCTCGGCGACATGCTCGATGGCGTCGTGCGCGGAGTGGCGGAGTACGGCGCCTTCGTCGACGTGGGCGGCGTCGATGCGCTCCTCCACGTGACCGAGATGGGCGGGGTGCCCGTGGTGCCCGGCGAGCGGCTGCGCGTCGAGGTGACGCGCCTGGACGCGGTCTCGGAGTCCGTGGGCGTGCGACGGGTGTGAGGTAGAAACACCCGATCGCGCGGAGCGCTTGCGGGAGGCCCCAGGGGATGGCGGAGTCTGATGGATGCGAGTGAGCTACGTCGCTACTCTGCCCAGTTCTCCACCTTCAGTCCTGCCACGCGGTCGAACTCCCTCGCGTTGTTGGTGACAACCGTGCGCCCAAGAGCCAATGCGTGGGCTGCGATGAGCATGTCCAAGCTGCCGATGGGCTTGCCGGCACGCTCCAGCCCCGCGCGAATGGGTCCGTAGACAGCCGCGGCGGCATCGTCGAAGGGCTCGACCCCCAGGGGGGCGAGGAACGCGGCCAAGGCTAGCGCGTTCTGCTCTGGCCGAACGCTCTTCGCGACCCCATACTGGAGCTCCGCGACCGTGATCGACGATACCGCGACGGTGTTGATGTCCACCTCCCGGAGGCGGTTCAAGAGCGGTCGTGGCTTCCCCTTGATCAGGTAGATGCAGATGTTCGTGTCCAGAAGCCACATCAGAAGGACTCCCTTTCGTCGGCGACCGGCTGGGCCCGATCAGACATGAAGTCATCGCTGAACTGGTCGAGGGCGGCCTCGAATCCGGCCCAGGGATCCTCGGTCGGCACGAGGAGCACTGCGTTGCCGACCCGCCGCACGAACACCTCCCGGCCCGGGAAAGCAAACTCCCGGGGCAGGCGCACAGCCTGACTTTGACCGTTGCGGAACAGCTTGGCGCTCGTCATCTGGACCTCCGGGTAAGTATATACCCTTGAGTATATACTCGTCGGCGTGGGCTGACCACCTGGGCGGCTGAAGCAACGCGGATGGCCTCGCCGGTCGTCCCGGAGGTTGCAGTTTGCGGCGGCCGAGCGCCAGCCACGCGACCGCCCGCCATCGCCCCGCGCGCGGGGGACTGGAGGGCGGCGGGGGCCGGCGGTGGTGTACGGCCTCTCCGGAGTTGGAGGCCCGCGCCGGTCGGACCGCGCGCGGCGGTCCGACGGAGGGCGGAGCCCGACCCCGGAAGGCACCCGACCCCGCGCCGCGCGGGGTCGCGCCCGGATCGTGCGCCTTCGCTACGCGACCGGCGGGGCGGTGGCCTCGAGGGAGGGGCGCTCCAGGAGGCGGGCGTAGCGCTCGACCAGGGCCGGGTGCGCGTCGAGGAGCGGGGCGCAGCGCAGCCCGATGTAGCCAATGGCGGTCGCGATGCCGATGTCCGCGAGGGTGAAGCGCCCGTCGACCGCGTAGGGGCGATCACCGAGGTCGTCCGCCATCCACGTGAGCGCGCGGCGCACCTTGCCCTCCTGGTGCGCGATGCTGCCCGGATCCTGGCGTTCGGGGGGGCGCCGCCGCTCCAGCAGGTTGACGACGACGGCGTCGCAGATGCCGTCACACAGCGCCTCCCACCGGAGGACCTCGATCCGCGCGCCCGGCTCGGCGGGCAGGACCGCGGGCGTGGGGGTGTGGTGCTCGAGGTACTGGACGAGGACGGGGGAGTCGTAGAGGGCCGAGCCGTCGTCCCGCAGGAGCGCCGGGATCTTGCCGAGGGGGTTCGCGGCGAGGACCACGGGATCGGCGGCGGTCAGGTACACCGGCACGAAGGGGATGCCCTTCTCGAGCAGGACGACGTGGACCTTGCGGGCGAAGGGGCTCGTGGCGGAGAGGAGGAGGCGCATCCAGCCAAGGTAGCGCGCGGCCGTGCCCGCCGGGAGGAGGCACCTCGCTACCGGTCAGGCTTCGTCCCGCTGGGTCACCCCGGCCTGCCGCGCCGGGAAGGCGGGCGAATGCTTGGCGGTGAATGCCGACTCCAACGAACGACTACCTGATCCTCGGCTCGGGGATGGCGG
This sequence comes from Deltaproteobacteria bacterium, assembly GCA_036676765.1. Classification (GTDB taxonomy): domain Bacteria; phylum Myxococcota_A; class UBA796; order UBA796; family SXON01; genus CAJBVW01. The sequence continues at coordinate 4,401 of JAKFCH010000243.1, read as the reverse complement.
CGCTCTCCCTCGGGGCGCTGCTCGCCACGAACGGCCAACGGGTCCGCATCCTCGAAGCGCACGAGTACCCCGGCGGCTACGCGCACTCGTTCCCCATGGGGGGCTACCGCCTCTGCGCGCAGGTCCACTACGTGTTCGGGTGTCACCCCGGCGGGGCGATCGCCGACCTGCTCGACCGCGTCGGCCTCGGCGGCGAGGTGCGCTTCCGCCGCCTCGACCCCGACGGCTTCGATCACGTCGTGGTGGGGGGCGAGCGGTATCGCATCCCCAACGGCTTCGACGCCTCCCGCGACCGCCTGCTGGCGCGCCATCCGGAGCACGCGACGCCGATCTGTGCGTATTTCCGGCTGCTCGCCGCGGTCCGGGACGAATTGGACGCCCTGCCCGACCGGCTGCGCGCCTGGGACTATCTGCGGGCCCCGCTCCGGTTCCCCCACGTGCTCCGTTGGCGGAACGCGACGCTGGGCGAGGTGTACGACCACCTGCGCATGCCGCCACGCCTCCGCGCCGTGCTGGCCGGCCAATCGGGCGACTACCTGCTCCCGCCCTCCCAGGTCTCCTTCCTGCTCCACACCGCGCTCGTGGCCGGCTACGACCGCGGCGCCTGGTACCCCGAGCAACACTACGGGCACCTCGTCGACCGCCTCGTGGAGACCATCACGCGGCAGCCCGGCTGCTCGGTCACGTTCGAGCGGGAGGTCGACCACATCGACATCCGCGGCGGGCGGGTCGTCGGCGTGCGGACGCGGGACGGCGCCGTCCACACCGCGGGCACATACGTCTCCAACATCGATCCGGCCCGCACCGTCGCGCTCGCCGGGGTCGATCGGTTTCCGGGCGCGTACGCACGGCGCCTCGCCTACCCCTATTCGTGCGGCAGCTTCACGCTCTACCTCGGGGTGAAGGGCCTGGACCTCCGCGACTACGGCTTCGGCTCGTGGAACGTCTGGCACTATCCGCACGACGACCTCGACCGCATCTACGCGGATCAGCTCGACCGCGGCGATCTCTCCGACCCGTGGCTGTTCTGTGCCACGCCCTCGCTGCACAGCGACGCGCCCGGGCTCACCCCACCGGGCCACCAGCTCCTCGAGGTGGCGACCGCGTGTGACCATCGCCACTTCGCGACGAAGAAGGCGGAGGGCGGACGCGCCTACTCGCAGGAGAAGGTGCGGGTGCGCGAGCGGATCCTCGACGTGCTCGAGGAACGCTACGTCCCTGGGTTGCGGCGCCACCTCGCGCTGCGGGTGGTGGGGAGCGCCACGACCAACGCGCGCTACTGTTGGGCCCCCGAAGGAAATGCCTACGGCGCGGCGCTGACCCCGAGCGCGCTGCGCCGCGTGCCGTTCGAGACGCCCATCCCGAACCTGTACCTCGTGAACGCCACGGCCGGTTGGCCGAGCGTGTGCGGCGCGGTCCGATCGGGCGCGCGCCTGTACGAGCGCCTCTCCGCCGGGCGCGACCGGGACACGAACCAATGACGGAGGACACATGCACATAGCGGTGGTGGGTGCCGGGATCTCCGGCCTGGCCTGCGCTTTTCGGCTCCAACAGGCGGGCCACCAGGTCCGCGTCTACGAGCGTGGCCCCACCGTGGGTGGACGCATGGCCACGGTGGATCGGGGCGGCTTCCGGATCGACATCGGAACCAACATCCTCCTGGACAACTACGAACGCCTGAAGGCGCTCTCGGCCGACGTGGGCCTGGGTGGCGAGTGGTTCCCTTTCCGGGCGGGCGCCGGCGGGGTGTTGCGGGACGGCCAGCTCACGAGCTTCGATCCGATGTCGATCCGCGACATCGCGCGCTACCCGGGCCTCTCGGCGCTGGCACGCGTGCGGGTGTTGCTCTACCTGTTGAGCACGTGGCCGACACGCAACCGGCTGGACTTCTTCGACCTCTCCACCGGTGACGACGCGCTCGACACCGTCGACGCGTGGACCGCGACGGTCGCGCGGTGCGGCGTGGAGGTGGCCGAGTACCTCGTCGACCCCTTCGTCCGGACCTTCCACTTCCACTCGGCCCGGCGCCTCTCGATGAAGTACTTCGACGCGCTCGCGTCGCTCTTCCTCACGCGCGGCGGGTTCGTCACGCACGGGTTCCGCGGTCACATGCGCGCGCTGCCCATGGCGCTCGCCGCGCGGGTCCCCGTCTGGCTGGACACCCCCGTCGACCGGGTGCGTCGGGCCCCCGGCGGCATCGAGCTCCTCCGCGGTGACACGTCCGAACGGTTCGACGCCGTGGTCCTCGCCGTGCCGGCGGCGGCGGCGGCGCGGCTGCTCGGGACCCCGACGCCCGCCCAGGCGTCGGTGCTCGACAGCACCCGCTATTCGTCCACCGTGGTGTGCAGCTACCGGGTGCCGCTCGACGTCGCGGGCGACTTCGAGGGGATCTGGGTGCCGTTCAAGGAGAGCGCCATCATCTGCGACGGAGCGAACGAGCACTGCAAGGGCTCGACGGACGGCAAGCGTTGCGTGCTCACCGTCTGCCTCCACGAGGAGGCCGCCCAGGCGCTCGCGGGGCGCTCCGATCCCGAGGTGCTCGAGGTCGTCGCCGCCGAGTGGTGCCGCCTGTTTCCGCGCTTCGCCCACCACCTCACCGGATTGCACGTCCACCGGTGGCAGGCGGCGCTACCGGTGTACGGGGTGGGGCACCTCACGCGGGTGAAGCGGTTCTGGCAGGACGGGCAGGGGCGGGACGGCGTGTGGCTCTGCGGTGACTGGCTGAACCAACCGTGGGTCGAGGGGAGCATCCGATGCGGCGAGAAGGTCGCCGAGGCCATGACCTGAGTCTCGTGTTTGGTGTAGCATCCTTTTGTCATGACCACGCCACGCCCTCCCCCGTTTCGGCGCCTCGCGCCTCGGCCCCTCGACTGCGGCGCGTGTGGAATGAACGTGGAGGCCGGCGACATCGCCTGCGGACGGTGTGGGGAGGCCCGCCCCAACAATGGCTGGCGTTCGCACGGGGGGGTTCAGGTCATCGCCCACCCCGTCTTGGGCGACCGTGCCCTCGGCGACCTTGCAGCCGAGCCGAGCCGCCCGCCGCGCCCCGTAGAGGAACGGGGCCGCGCCGAGGGGCGGGGTCGCATCGAGGAGCCGCGCCGGACCAGCGCGCGGAGCCGGGCGGCCGACGAGCGGAGCCCCCCCACGCCCGAGCGGAGCCGGACCGACGAGCGCCGCGGTCCCGCCGAAGGAGAGGAAGCACGGCCCGCGCCCCTCCGCTTGCGGGTGCGCCCCACGGGGGACGAGCCGGTGCTCGACGAGTTCGACTTCGCCGCGGACCTCGTGGAGATGCACGCCGCCAGCCGCCCGGATCCCGAGGTGCTCCCCGTCGAGCTGGTGCCCGGCCGGGTCTACGGCGGGCGCTACCGGGTGGAGGAGGTCCTCGCGAAGGCGCCGGGGGCCGATCGCTACCTCGCCGTCCAGGAGCCGCTCGTCCGCCGGGTCCTCCTCACCGTGCTGCGCGCGGATCGGCCGACCGACACCCTCCAGCCGCTCGAGTCGCGCTTCCTGCGCGAGGCCGGCGTGCTCTCGCGGATGCGCCACCCGAGCCTCGCGCCGGTGCACGAGGCGGGCCGCGCCCCCGACGGAACGTGCTTCGCGACCGAGGAGCTGCTCTACGGCTTCACCCTCGCCGATCTGCTCGACCGCGGCCCCCTCGGCCCCGACCGGCTCGTCGCGATCGCGGCCGACATCGCGAGCGCGCTCGCCACGATGCACGAGGCCGGCGTGGCCCACCGCTGCCTGCGCATGGACCAGGTGGTCGTCGGCCCGCGCGTGTGGCGCGGCGGCGCCGGCGCCGAGGTCGCCCAGGTCGGCCGGTACGGCCTCGAGATCACGCCCGAGGACATCGCCGCCAACGAGGACCTCGAGGCCGCCCTCGCCTGGCCGCCCGAGGTGCACGCCGGGCAGGAGCCCGACGAGAGCGCCGACATCTACGCCGTCGGCGTCATCCTCTACCGCGTGCTCACCGGGCGCCCGACCTACCCGGGGCCGGTGGCCGCGGTGGTGGCCGCCCGCGCCAAGGGCGATCCGCAAGCGCTCCTCCGGGACGGCACCGCCGGCACCACCGACCGCCTCCGTGACGTGACCGAGCGCTGCCTGAAGGCCTCGCCCGAGGCCCGGTACCCGTCCGCGCGCGCCCTGCTCGCGGAGCTGGAGGAGATCGCCCACGCGCCGAAGGTCGCGATGGCGGCGCCCGCTCCGGTGCCCGTGCCGTCACAGGGCCTGCCCCTCCGCGGCACCCTCGTCGCCGCGCTCGCCGGCGCGTTCGTCCCGACGCTCGCGGTGTTCCTGCTCCTGTACCGCACCGCGGTGCCGCTGGCCCCCCCGCCCACGGCGCCGGTCGCGGCCGTCGCCCCCATCCCGCCGGCCCCCGTGGCCCTCCCCGCGCCGGCCCCGCCC
>JAKFCH010000242.1:0-2204 GCA_036676765.1 Deltaproteobacteria bacterium | reverse complement strand
GGCACGCGGGGCGCCGGCACTCGCGGCCTCCACACCCGGGCCCTCGGGGCTCGGGGCGTCGAGGCTCGCCGGGTTGATCGGGGTGGGCGCGGCGGGCGTACCCTCCGCGACCTCCCCGACCGGCGCCGCGCCCGCCTCCGCGCCAGGGCCGGACCAGGACGCAGCCAGGGTCGCCGCGGCGGCCCCGGTGATCCCCGCCGCGAGCACCGCGGCCACGATCCAGCGCTTGCCGGGCCCCGGCGGGGCCCGAGTCGTCGGGGCCGGGATCGTCGGCGCCGCCGCGATCGGCACGGCGGTGGGGGCCGTGGGCGGGGGCATGGAGAGGGGCACGTAGACCGGCCCGACGCGGGGCGGGTACGACGGGATGGTCGGCGGGAGCGGCGCGCGGGGGCCGGTGACGGGCGAGGGGTTGTCCAGGAGCGCGAGCAGCGCCGCGATGTCGACGGGCCGCGCGGCGGGATCGACCCGCAAGCAGGCGGTGACCGCGCGACCGACCCCCGGGGGGAGGCCCGCCACCCGATCGTCCGGGTGCACGAAGGTGCCCGCCTCGAGCGCGATCGCGTAGGTGTAGAGGTCGGGATCGGAGAAGGGCCGCGCCCCGCACGCGAGCTCGTAGAGGAGGCACCCGAGCGCGAAGATGTCGGCCCGGGCGTCGACGCTCGACGCGTCGCGGAGCTGCTCGGGCGCCATGTAGCCGGGGGTCCCGACGGGGAGCCCGGGCAGGGTGGCGAACGCCACGGTGTCGAGCATCTTCGCGACGCCGAAGTCGGTGACCCGCGGCACCGCCGTGCCGCTGTGCCGCTCGACGAGCACGTTCCCCGGCTTCAGATCGCGGTGGACCACGCGGGCCGCGTGCGCGGCGGCGACGGCGGCGCACACGCCCCGGAACACCCCGAAGCGCTCGTCGAGGGAGGGGCGCTGGGCGGCCACCCACGCGTCCATCGGCACGCCCGAGACGAGCTCGGCCACGAGCGCGAGCGCGCCGTCGATCTCGATGACGTCGGTGACCGGGACGAGGTTCGGGTGCCGCAGCCGCGCTTGGATGCGCCCCTCGTCGAGGAGGCGCTCGCGGAGCGGGCCGTGCTCGACCAGGAGGACCTTCAGCGCGTGCTCCGTGCCAAGCCGCACGTGGACCGCGCGGTAGACGAAGCCCTGGCCACCGCGGCCGATGAGGCCGGCGATCCGGTAGTTCCCGACCTCTCGCCCCTCTTCCAGCATCACTTGCCGAAGGGGACGGTGAGCGCCACCGCCGCGGTCCCGGTCGCGGCGATCGCGAGGCCGATGGCCGCGCCGTTGCTCGCGTTCGTCAGGATGCGCAAGCGCTCCAGATCGTCCACGTTGTCGCACGTGCCGGGCAGCTTGTCGTAGGCGTCCGCCGCGAGCGCGGCCGTGACGGTGAGCCCCGCGGCGACCACGCCGCCGGCCGCCGCGGTGAGGAGGAGCGTGCGCCGCGGGTGGCGGAGCCCGCGCACCGGGTAGGCGGGGAGGGGCTCGTCGGGCCACACGTACGCGGTGGCGCGGATGGCGCCGGCGTGGTCCCGCCACTGGAACACGGTGGGCACGTTCTCCGGGCGGTCCCGGCCGACGGTCGCGTCGAAGGACAGGGTGCCGTCGGCGGTGGGCTTCACCCGCTCGGTCGTCACGGCGTTCAGCGGCATGGCCGCGAAGTCCGCCTGGAGCGGGTGGCCCGCCGGCGCGAACGTGGTGGGGAGCCCCGCGGCGGGCTCCAGGGCGCGCGTGGCGGCGAACGCAGCGCGCGCGAGCGTGCTGTCGCGCACCAGGAAGGCCCGCAGGCCCTGGAGCCGGTGGTAGCGCGCCACGACCGAGCGCTCGGCCGGCTCCGAGAGGCACGGCAACGCCGCGGCGAGCGTGTCGGTGGTCGCGGTGAAGGCCTCCGGATCGAGGCGGACCCAGGCGGCTTCGGCGTCCTCCACGAGCAGGCGGAAGCGGTCGCCGGACGGCGCCTCCGGGCACGCCGCGAACGCCGCGGTGGGGGCGGCGGCGAGCGGCAGGAGGAGGAGGGCGAGCAGGACGGTGCGCAGGCGAGTGCTCCGGGGGAGGGCCCCGGGCCGCCTCCCAGCCGGCACAGTGTACCGCGAGGACGACGGAGAAGCCGTGGCAAAGGGACGCGGAGGGCGCGCGGACGCGGAGCGGCCGCGCGGTTCGGGGCCCCCGGCGCGGGCGCCGGCCGCCCCAACGGAACC
>JAKFCH010000241.1:0-12330 GCA_036676765.1 Deltaproteobacteria bacterium | reverse complement strand
GGCGCCCCTCGCCACGGCGGTCGGGCTCGGCGCGGCGGCCCGGCGCGGGCTCCTCGTACGGAGCGGCGGCGCGCTCGCCCGCCTCGCCGAGGTCGACCTCGTGGCGCTCGACAAGACCGGCACCCTCACGCTCGGCGAGCCCACCGTGGTCGGCGGGGAGGACGCCGTGGTGCGCATCGCCGCCGGCCTCGCCCGCGCGAGCACCCACCCGGTCTCGCGGGCCATCGTATCGGCCGCGGCGGCGCGGGGGATCGCCCTGCCCGACGGGCGGGATGTCCAGGAGATCGGCGGGGAGGGCCTCGTCGGCACGGTGGACGATACCCGCTGGCGCCTCGGCCGCGGCGAGGCCGGCACCGTCCGCCTCTCCCGCGTGGACACCCTCGGCGGTGACGTGGACATCGGGTTCACCGGCGGCGCCCTCGCGCTCCGGGATGCCCTCCGCCCCGACGCCGCGCGCACCGTCGCCGCGCTCCGCGCCCGCGGCCTCCGCGTCGTGCTCTTGAGCGGTGACGCCGAGGTCGTCGCGACCCGCATCGGCCGCGAGGCCGGCGTGGACGCCGTGATCGCGCCCGCCCGCCCCGAGGAGAAGGTCGCGTGGCTCCGGGCGCGGGCCGCCGAGGGCCGCACCGTCCTGTTCGTGGGCGATGGCGTGAACGACGGCCCCGCCCTCGCCGCCGCCGCCGTGGGGGTGGCGATGGGCGAGGGCGCCGCCTCCTCGGTGCTCGTGGCCGACGCCGTCGTCGTCGGGGAGGGCCTCGCGCCCGTGCTCGCCGGGCTGCGGGTCGCCGCCGGGGTGAAGCGCGCGGTCCGCGCCGGCGTCACCCGCGCGGTCGCCTACAACGTCCTGACCGTGGCGGCCGCGCTCGCCGGGTGGGTCAACCCCCTCGTGGCCGCCGTGCTCATGCCGGTGTCGAGCGGGGTTGCGGTGTGGGGCGCGCGTCGGGTCGAGCACGCGGCGGCCGATCCCGGCCCCGCGGCGGAGCGGGGCGCGTCGAGCGCGACGCACGGGGAGGTCGCGTGGACGCGCTGATCTGGCTCATCCCCACCGCCATCGCGCTCGGCGCGGTGTTCGTGGGGCTGTTCCTGGCCGCGGTCCGACAGGGCCAATTCGACGACATGGACGAGGACGCGCGGCGGGCGTTGGAGGACGACTAGGGCTCGCCGTCGGCGGGCGCAAGCGCGACATTTGTCAACCTTCGACGACGCACCGTGCGAGGTATGCTCTCCTTCATGGCGTCGCACGGCCCTCGGACCGACCCGACCGCGCTCGGTGGCACGACGGTCCCCGTGCCTACCGGCGAACGCCCCGTCCTCCGGATGCTCGAGCCCTCGGCCCTCACCGGACTCCTGGAGCCTGCTCCTGGTGAGTTGCGGATCGGCCGGGATCCCGAATGCGAGATCCACGTCCCCGATCCGGGCTGTTCGCGGTTCCACGCGCGGCTCGTCGTCCGGTCCCCGGAGCGCCCCTCCCGCCGCCCCCGATCGGTGGTGGAGGATCTCGGGAGCACCAACGGCACCTGGGTCAACGAGACGCGCATCGCCGCGCCGCACGCCCTCCGCGTGCACGACAAGCTCCGCATCGGCGACACCCTGTTCTCCTACCTGCTGCTCGACGACCGCGAGATCGACGCCATGCGCCAGGTGGCGATCGCGGCGATGAACGACGCGCTCACCGGGCTCGCCAACCGGTGGACCTTCGAGCAGGACCTCGCCCGCGAGCTCGCGCGGGCGTCGCGCTACCGCTGGCCGCTGTCCCTCCTCATGGTGGATCTCGACCACTTCAAGCGGGTCAACGACACGTTCGGGCACGTCGGGGGGGATCGGGTGCTCCACGAGGTCGGCAAGGTGCTCCTCGACGGCAAGCGCTCGTTCGACCTCGCGGGTCGGCTCGGGGGCGAGGAGATGCTCCTCGCGCTGCCGCAGACCCCGGGCGACGAAGCGGTGCGGGTCGCCGAGCGCCTCCGCAGCACGATCGCCGGGCTGCGGGTCCCCTCGGACGACAAGCACATCCGGCTGACGGCGAGCATCGGGGTCGCCGTCGCGGAGCCCGGTTGCATCGAGCTCGCCGAGCTGTTCACCGTCGCCGACGCCGCGATGTACCGGGCGAAGGCGCTGGGGCGCAACCAGGTCTTCTGGCTGCCTCCGCCGGCGCGGTGACCACCCGCGCTACGCGCGCACGATCATCACCGGGCAGCTCGCGCCGGTCAGCACCGAGCGGAGGGTCGCGGCGTGGGTGTCGTTCAGCACGCCGTGCCACGCGATGACGATGAGGTCGGCGTTCTCCTCGCTCGCCACCCGCAACGTCTCGGGCCCCGGGGCGCCTTTCGCCACGTAGAGCCGCATCTGGTCCTTGTCGCCGCAGTGGCAGGCCGCGCGGGAGATGAACTCGTCGCTCCACGCCGGCCACTCGTGCTGGGGCTGGTCTGCGTAGCGCGGCGGCCGGATCGTGCCGGCCTCGCGCTCCGGGGGGAGGCCCGCCGCGGCGACGTGGAGCAGTACGAGGTCGGCGCCGCTCGCGTGCGCGATGCGCGTCGCGTGGGGCATGGCGGAGGCGCTCGCCGGGGTGCCGTCGAGCGGGAGGAGCACCGCGGTGGGCTCCCACGCCGCCTCGCCGCGCCGGGGCGGGACGAACACGACCGGACGCTCCGCCGCGCGGAGGACCGCCTCCGCCACGTGACCGAGCCCCGTGCTCGCGCGCGGGTGACCGCTGTGGGCGGACATCACCACGAAGCTCGGCTCCCACTGGTGCGCGGACGCGAGGATCGCCGCCGCCGGATCCCCGGTCGGGGTGTCGACGACGACGGTGTCCCCCTCGCCGCACACGGCCAGCCGCTGCTCGGCGTCGATCGCGGCGAGCGCCGTGGGCGAGACGTGGACGACGTGCAACGTGGCGCCGGTGAGCCGGGCGAGGGTGCGCCCCACCGGGAGGGCCGCGCGGGACTCCCGCGAGCCGTCGAGGGGGACGACGACGACGGATCGGGGACGAGGCGGCCCGGTCACCGCCCCTCCCGTGGGACGAGGCGGCCGCCCGCGAGATCGATCTCGGCGCGGTAGCGACGCTCCCGCCACGTGATCGGGAACGACAGGCGGCGCAGCCAGGGGGGGAGGCGCGGGTCGAGCGAGGGGCCGTCGGGGCCGATGCGAAGGCCGGCGTAGCCGAACGCCAACGCCTGCCAGAGCCCGCCGAGGGCGCCGATGTGGACGCCGCCGGCGGCGTTTCCGAAGCTGTCGTCCAGGTCGATCGTGGCGGTCTGCCGGAGGTACCGGTCGGCGGTCGGGAGATCCCCGAGGCGGGCGGCCGCGAGGGCGTGGATGGGCGGCGACAGCGAGCTGCCGTGCGCGGTGCGCGGCTCGTAGTAGCGGAAGTTGGCCTGGTGGACCTCCGGTGGGAACCGGTCGGGGAGCAGGTGGAGGAGCATGACCACGTCGGCCTGCTTGACCACCTGCGACCGCCTCAGCCGTTGGGGGCCGATGAGGATGTCGACGGGGGAGGTGCGCGGCTCGAGCGTGGCGAGGTCGAGGTCCTCGAGCCCGAAGTAGCCCTCGAACTGTTCGATGAGGCCCGTCCGCGGGTCGAACCCGGTGTACATCGTGGCGGCGAGGGCCTCCCAGGACGCGATCTCCTCGGGGGTGAGCACGAGCGCCTCCACGAGCGCGGCCCAGGTGCCCGGCCACCGTTGGGCCACCACGCGGGCGACCTCGGCGCCGCGCTGGAGGTTCCAGGCGGCCATCCCGTTGGTGTAGGCGTTGTCGTCGACGTCGTCGTGGTACTCGTCGGGGCCGATCACGTGGCGGATGTGGTACCGCCCGTCGTCCTCCGTGCGACCGCGGCTCGCCCAGAAGCGGGCGGTCTCCAGGATCACCTCCGCGCCGGCCTCCCGGAGGTAGAGGTCGTCCCCGGTCCAGGTCCAGTAGTGCCACGCCCCCCAGGCGACGGCGGCGTCGATGTGGTGCTCCATCTCCCCGTTGCGCACGGGGACCACCCGTCCGTTCGGCATCACCACGACCGGGGGCGTCACGTCCTCGCCGGTGCCGGCCGACTCCCACGCGTAGAGGGCCCCTCGGTAGCCCAGTTGCCTCGCCCGCTCCCGCGCGGCCTCCAACGTGTGGAACCGGTAGCGGACCATGGCGTGCGCGGCGCGGGGCCACGTGAGGGTGTACGCGGGGAGGAGCCAGAGCTCGGTGTCCCAGAACACGTGCCCCATGTAGGCGGCACCGCTGAGCGCGCGCGCGCCCACGGAGACGCGCTCGTCCTCGGGGTTGGCCGCCGCGACGAGGTGGTGGGCGGCGAAGGCGAGGGCGCGCCGGAGCTTCGCGTCACCTTCGAGCGTGACGGTGAGCGCGTCGACCCGGGTGCGGCACGCGGCGACGTGCTCGGCGACCGCGCGGTCGACGCCGGTGGCGAGGGCCGCGAGCGCGAGGGCGGCCAGGGTGTCGGGGGGCGACTTCCGCACCTCGGTCGGGCTCGGCGGGGTGCGTCCGGCCACGCTCGTGACGTTCCCCCGCGCGAGCGTGTAGACGCGATCGAGCCGCCAGGTCGCGCCCGGCCGTGTCAGCACGCGCCACCGGGCGGCGATCACGTCGGGCCTCCCGTCGGACGGCACCTCCGGCGAGGGCCCCACGGGCGGCCCCATCGTGCCGTCGACGGCGTCCACCTGCCCACGGAGTTCGACGGCCAGCGCCGTCTCCGCCGGGCCCACCCACGTGAGCGGGCCGGTCCGCCACCAGCCCGCCGCGTCCTCCACGCCCGCCTCGATGTCGAGGTGGCCGCTCCAGTTCTCCGACGTGAGCTCCACCCGCTCCGCCACCAGCCGCCGGTCCGCGACCGACGCGAACCGCGCGACGCGCATGCGGGTCACCCGGCCGTCGATCCCCTCGTGGCGCCACGTGCGCCAGAACACGCCCTGCGCGAGGTCGAGCACGCGGCGGTGGTTCCGGGCGCCCTCCTCCACCCGCAATTCGTCGTCACCGGTGCGCACCCGGAGCGTCGTCCACTCGGGCGCGCGCGCCACCGCGGGGAGCCCCGAGACATCGATCCAGGCCCCGGCGATCCGCGTGGCGGGGGCGGAGAGGGGCGTGCCCTCGGACAGGGAGCCGCGTACGCCCGCGGCGCCGTTCCCGACGGTGAAGATCGACTCGATCTCGTGCTCCCGCTCGAGCTTCAGGCCCTCCTCGACCACCTGCCGGGTCGGATCCGAGGTGGGCACCACCGGCGTCGGGGGGGAAGCGCTCACGTCGGCCCCCGAGGCGGCGCGCCGCTGCGCCTGCGCCTCGAGGAGCGCGACGAACCGATCGGGGCCGCCGCCCAGATGGAGGACCCCGTTCGGGACCCCGGCCGGCTCCGGCCCGACGGAGGCGAACAGCGCGTCCCGCGTGCGGGGGGTGCGGAGGCGGGCATCGCTGCCCTCGACGCCGCCGACGGTCCCGACCTCGTCCCCCACGAGCAGGAGGCCGTCCGACGGCTCCTCCAACCAGGCGAGCACGGCGTCGATGGCGTCCGCCTTGTCGGTGAGGCCGACCTCCACGTGCTTTCCGTCGCTCGACACCCGCGCGGCGGGCAGCCCGGCGGCCAGCGCTTCCGCGGCGGCGCGCCGCACCAGCTCGGGCACGCCCCCCCGCCAACCGGCGGTGGCGAGGCGGGCCTCGACGGCGTCGACCAGCTCGCCGAGGCGCGCCTTGGGCGGCTCGGACCACGAGGGGAACAGGTCGATCTTGCGACGGTTCAGGCGATCCCGGACGAGGGCCACGTCGAGCCCCGTGGCGCGGACCGCGTCGGCGACCCGATCGGCGATCGTGTCGAGCGCGGTGTCCTCCGCCGGGGAGGCGATCCGCCGTGCCAGGAGCATCGGCTCGCCGGAGGGGTCGTAGCCGTAGAGCTCGGAGCCGCGGTTGGCCGCGATCAGGAGGCGCGCGACGTGGGGCCCGCGGATGCTGCCCGCGAGGGCCTGGTCGACGTGGCCGAACCGGGTGCCGGTGATGACCACGAGGTGGGCGCCGGCGCGGAGGAGGCGATCCATCGCGGCGCCGAGCCGGGTGGCGTCGGCCCGGCGATCCGGCACGGCGGTGCCGTCCCAGTCGAACGCGATGACGGGAAACACCCGATCGAGACGGAGATCTTCGTTGACGACGGGGGCGGGGGCGACGTCCAGCATCCGGCAAGGGTGCACACGGATCATCGTTCTCCAACCACGTGTTTTCGTCATGGCGCGACATTGTGCGCATGCGCGCGGCCGGGGAGGCGTCCAGGGGGGTGCTCCCTCCCGAGGCAACCGCACGCGCGGTGGCTTGGCGGGGGCGCGGCGTGCGCGCTACTTCCCGCCACGCGGCGGTCCGTCGCGGTTTCCCGGGTTTGCCGATGCTCCTCTCGCTCGTCGCCTCCGTCGCCTTCGCCCAGGCGCTCTGCCCCGAGGTCCAGAAGGCCGAGGACCTGGGGAACGAGGGCAACCTCGACGGGGTCCTCGCGACCCTCGAGGCCCACCTCGTCACCCACCCCGACGACGTCGAGGCGTTGTGGCGCCTCTCCCGCGCCCTGTACGAGAAGGGCGAGGTGCTCGCGCAGTCCGTGCCGGACAGCCAGCGGCTCCCCATCTACGAGCGGGCCCGCGCGCTGGCGCAGAAGGTGCAGGCGCTCGATCCGAAGAACGGGCAGGGCTACCTCTGGGAGGGCACCGCCATCGCCCGCGCGGCCACGGCGAAGGGGGTCCTCGCCTCCTTGTTCCTCGCCGCCGACGTCGAGAAGCTCTGGCTGAAGGCCCTCACCACCGACACGAAGTACCGCATGGCCACGGGCATCTCGAGCTTCCCGGGGGATGTGTACAACGGCCTCGGCCAGTTCTACCGCCTCGTGCCGGATTGGAAGGCGGTCGAGTGGATCGCCGGCACGCGCGGCGACATCGACAAGTCGGTGCACTACTTCCGCCTGATGGTGGCGGACGATCCGAACCGCCTCGAAGGGGTGAAGGAGCTCGGCGTGGCGCTCCTCTGCAAGGGCTACAAGCAGGACGACGAGGCCGCCAAGGCCGAGGGGCGCGTGTGGCTGGCCAAGGCCGGTTCTCTCCCCGCCAGCTACCCCACCGACGTGATCGACAGCCACCAGGTCCCGGTCATCCTCTCCCGCGAGAGCGAGGCCTGCGGCTACTCGCGCGACGGGTGGGAGGACACGTCGGAGAAGGCGTACGCCGAGAAGTAGGGATCAATCCTCGCGTTCACTCCTCGAAGAGGAACGCCGACGTCCCCTTCAGCTCCAACACCACCGAGAGCTGGTGGCAGGTGCCCGCCTCGTCCGGGTAGAGGTCGGCGTACGCGCGCAACATGTCGATGGCGAGGGGGCCGATGGCGATGTCCGTGCGCAACTCCAGCAGCTCGATCATCGGTTGGATCTCAAGGCCGCCGCCGAGGTAGCCGGTGGCATCACCGAGGGGATCCAACGTGAGCGCGACCGCCGCCTCGTGGATCGTGACGGTGAAGAACACGTCGAAGAACTGGAGGGGGAGGGTGATGTCGAAGCCGCGCGCCTCGATCCGGCCGTCGACCAGCGCGAGTCCCTCGACCCGGCTGGGCGCGATGTCGGGATCGATGTCGTAGGTCTGCCCGGAGAGGAGCATCCCGTTGGTGCCGAGCCGCGGGGTGCCGATCCCCTGGTACACGACGAGGTTGACGCACGGATCGTTCAGCGGATCGTCGACGTCCTCCAGTTGGAAGAGGAACAGGAGCTCGCCCGACTCGATGGCCTCTTCGAGGAGCCCCTCGATCGCCGCGCCCTCCGTCGCCTCCAGGATGGGGAAGAACGCGGAGAAGGCGTTGTCGATGCCCTCGACGCCGCTCGGATCGACGAGGTCGGGCTGGAAGCACCCCTCCTCGTCGTTGGCGTCGGTCACGTGGTGGTCGAGGTCGAAGCCGGGGGAGACGTTGCCGTCGCGCGGCGCGAACGTCATCGAGGTGACGACGGTGGCCCGGGTGTTCGTCACGTCGTCACAGGCCACGTCCACGACGGTGGCGGCGTCCGGCGCGGGGGTGGCGCAGGCGAGCAGGAGCGCGATCATGCCTCGATCTCCGAGAGGCCGTCGCTCACCTCGCCGTCCCCCTCGCCGTAGGTGGCGTCGGGGATGTCCATCGCGCGGAGCACCGTGAGCATGACCTTGCTCACGTTGTCCTGCGTGTAGGAGCGGTGGTGGTACCCGGTCCGGAGCGCCCCGCAGGCGCTGCCCGCCAGCACGATCGGCATGTCGTTCACCGAGTGGGTGCGCCCCTCGGAGACCTCGGAGGTCGCGAGGACGACGCAGTTGTCGAGCAGGGTGCCCTCGGCCTCGGGGATCGAGTCGAGCTTCGCCACGAGGTAGGCGAGCTCCTCCACGATCTGGAGGGTGATGTCGTGCACCTCGGGCTGCTCGCCGCCCTCGTTGTGGGTGAGGGCGTGGTGCCCCTCGGTGGCGCCGTCGAACAACACGTCGTTCACCGGATCGCTGATCCAGTGGCCGAACACGCGGGTCTGGTCGCAGGCGAGGGCCATCGCGAGGAGATCACACATCGCGCGGCTCCGGGCGCCGAGCTGGGGCCGCCCGTCGAGGTCGGGATAGTCCGGCATCGGCTCGTCCGGGTAGGCGCACGCGGCGAGGTTCGGCGGATCCTCCTGGAGGCGCGCGAGCCGTTGCTCGAGCTCCCGGACGCCGTCGAGGTGCTGCTCCAGCCGGATCGCGTCGGCGGCGCCCACCTTGCGCTTGAGCGCGTTCACGTCGGTGAGGACGACGTCGAGCACGCTGCGACGCAGGCCGAGCGTCGGGTCGACCGTGCCCTCCTCGCCGGGGAGCCGGAAGCCCGCGCCGAACACCCGCTCGAAGAGCGCGTAGGGGGAGGACTCGGGCGGGTTGCGGCTGTTGGGCCCGTTGTAGGAGAGCCCCGAGGCGTCGGTCGCGGTGGTCTGGAGCGAGCTGTAGATGGTGTCGGCGCCGAGGATCCCCGCGATGTACTGGTCGATGGAGGCGCGGGCGAAGGTCATCGTGCCGCCGCTCTCCACCTCGGCCGCGCCCGTGAGCAGCCCCGCGACCCCGGAGGTGTGCGGCGTGACGTTGCCGGTCTTCACCGACATGCCGGTCACCACGGTGATCTTGTCCTTGACCGCGGCGAGCGGGGCGAGCTCCTCGGAGAGCTCCCAGCTCTCGCCCTCGCCGATGGGGAGCCACTTGTCGGGGCGGTTGCCGTTTCCCCAGAAGAACAGGCCGAAGCGGCGGGGGATGATGCCCCCGCAGGTCGCGCCGGCCTTGCGGGTCAGGTCGAGGAAGGCCTCCAGGGGCGGCAGGCCCACGGTGACGATGGCGCCGCCCAGGAGCCCGCGCAGCACCGTGCGACGCCCGATCGGGCGCCCGTGGAGGTGAAACCGGGAGCGCCAGGTCATTGCAACTCTCCCACGGTGCGGAAGCCGGGGCTCGTCGCGATCTCGGCGAGCAGGGTGGTGACCCGGTAGTCGGACTCCACGAAGCCGGCCGCGTGCCACTCCACGAGGGCCTCCTCGCCGTCCCCGACGGAGCGGGCGGTGGCGTAGCGATACAATGTCTCGGCGAGGCACGGCGCGATGCGATCGTGGGCGGCCACGACGCCGCCGAGATCGACGGGCGTGGCGAAGGTGCCGCCCTCGAGCTCCCCCGACGCGTCGATCGTCGCGCCGTTCTCGGTGAGGCGGAGCGCGGCGAGGCCGTCGAAGTTCTCGAAGCCGAGCCCGATGGGGTCGGTGAGGCGGTGGCAGCCCGCGCAGGTCGGGTCCGAGAGGTGGGTGACGAGGCGCTGCCGCAACGTCGGCGAGGTCTCGTCGGCCTCGGGGATGGACGTGTCGACGTCCGCCGGGGGCGCCGGGATGTCCTGGCAGAGGAGGACCTCGCGGATGAACTTGCCGCGCAGGGTCGCCGAGCTCGTGGTCGGGTGGGCCTGCAGCGCGAGGAAGCTCGCCTGGCCGAGGAAGCCGGCGCGGAGCCCGTCGGCGGGGAGCTCCACCTCGCCGAACCCCTCGCGGGTGGGGGCGCGGACGTTGTAGAGCGCCGCGAGGACCGGATCGAGGAAGGTGCGCCGCGTCGTGAAGAACGTGCGCCAGTCCTCGTCGGCGAACACGATGGCCTCGATGCCGAGGAGGGTCTCCTCGCGCGCCGAGGGGCCGATCTCCGGGCTCATGTGGGTGTAGATCGTGGGGTCCTTGTTGAGGGCGTCGAGCTGGTCGAGCTCCAACATCTCGGTGAAGAACGCCCGGATCCCGTCGTGCGCGCGCGGATCGGCGAGCAGCCGGTCGACCTGGGCGGTGAGCCCGGCGTCCGTGACGAGGTCGCCCGCCTCCGCGGCCGCGAGCAGGGTGTCGTCGGGGGTGCTGTTCCAGAGGAGGAAGGAGAGCCGGGTGGCCATCTCCAGGCTGGTGTAGCGGCGCGCCCCCCCTCCGGGGGCGGCGTCCGGATCGGCCTCGCCGAGCTCCTCGCGGTACAGGAACGCGGGGGACTGGAGCAGCGTGGCGAGCGCGTAGGTCGGGGCGGCGTCAGGATCACCGAGCGTGGACGACGCGAGCTCGCCGACCGCGACGACCCGGTCGATCTCCTCGGCGGCGAGGGGCCGCCGCCAGGCCCGCCGGCCGAAGGTGGTCACGAACGTGCGCAGGCAGCCCTCCGCGGCGGGCTCGCAGCCGACCACCGTTGCGACCCGCGCTGGATCGGCCATCACCTGCTCGGCGAGGCTGTAGGCGGCGGCCTCGTAGCGCTCTACGCCGACGGGGGAGAGCGCGGTCACGGCCGCGCCCACGGTGTACAGGCCGTCGATCGCGGTGTCGGGCTCCAGCGAGGTCGGCACGACGAGGCCCTCGCCGAGCAGGTCCGTGACCACGTTGAGGTATTGCGCCCGGGTGAGGCGCCGGAGCGCCGGCGCGGCGGGCGCGACCACGGGCACCGCGCCGCGCAACGCCGCCACGTCCGGCACCGGATCGGGCTGGCACGACGGGAGCGCCAGGAGCGCCACGAGCGTGATCCCACGCGCGGCGCGACGGGCCGGGGGGAGGGGAGCGGGCGGGGTTCGGGCGGTGGGCGGCACGGGAGTTCCGCGGGGAGCGGGAGGATACCAAATGGTGAGCGAGCCCGCGCGACCCGTCGATCCGCTTGCCCCCGGCGCACCGACCGACGACGTTGTGGGCATGTGGTTCACTCCCGCCCCGCGTCTCCTCTCCGCCGCGCAGGCGCTCCCCGGCCGCGCCGATCCCGTGCCCGTTCCCGAGGCGCACCACGTGCTCGGCACCCGGCTCGCCCCCCCTTTCCCGGAGGGGCTCTCGGTCGCGTGCTTCGGCATGGGGTGCTTCTGGGGCGCGGAGCGGAAGTTCTGGACCATCCCCGGCGTGTGGACGACGTCGGTAGGGTACGCCGCCGGCCACACCCCCAACCCGACCTACGAGGAGGTCTGCTCGGGCCGCACGAACCACAACGAGGTGGTGCAGGTGGTCTACGACCCCACCATCGTGTCGTACGAGGCGCTCCTCCGCGTGTTCTGGGAGAGCCACGACCCGACGCAGGGCATGCGGCAGGGCAACGACAACGGCACGCAGTACCGGTCGGGCATCTACACGACGGACGAGGCCCAGCGCGCCGCCGCCGATACATCCCGCGAGATGTATCAGCGTGTGTTGACCGCCGCGGGCCTCGGCGCGATCACCACCGAGATCGTGCCCGCCGGCCCGTACTACTACGCCGAGGCGTATCACCAGCAATACCTGGCGAAGAACCCGGGCGGCTACTGCGGGCTCGGGGGGACGGGCGTCTCGTGCCCGGTGGGCATCCGGGCCTGATCGCGGGGTTCGATCATCGCGGGGTTCGAGACGCGTGCGTCGGGGTGACGCGCCCGCGGCTTAGCCCCCGGCGACCCTCGATCGACGCCGCCCCGACGCCAGGGCCGCGAGCAGCGCGGCGCCCCAGGCCAGGCCAACGCCCGGCGCCGACGCGCAGCCCCCTGGGGACGGGGTGACCGTGTCGCACGCCCAGGCGCGCGGGTCGGTGTCGTGGCAATCGAGGGGGATCGCCACGCCATCCCCGTCCTGATCGAGGTCCGAGCCGCCGTCACAGTCCTGGTCGATGCCGTCGTACCAGACCTCCGCGGCGGCCGGTGATACATCCGCGCGTGTATCGTCACAGTCGCCGCCGCCCCAGGTGACCGCGTCGGCGCCGTCGCGATCGGCGTCCCAGTCGGAGGCCTCGTCACAGTCCTGGTCGATGCCGTCGTACCAGACCTCCACGCCGAGGGGTGATACATCGGGGTCCGTGTCGTCGCAGTCGGCTCCGCCGCCGAGGGGGTCCGCGAACCCGTCGCCGTCCTGGTCGT